>JANOGB010000704.1:0-34527 GCA_031413955.1 Planctomycetota bacterium
GGAGCGCGGTGCTGCAGCCGGCGTTGCCACCTTCGGCTGCACCTGGAACAGCGCCTTTGCTTCGGGGGCCGCTGGCTTGTCATCGCCAAAACGCTTGCGCTTGGTTTCAACAACAACAGTCTTCGTCCGCCCGTGCGAAAAGCTCTGCTTGACCTTGCTCTGCTCGGTCGTCGGCCGCTTAAGCCCAGCGCGGGCTACGCCCGCAACCCAAGCGCACCACAGAGGCACAGAGGACGCAGAGGCTCACGGAGGAAGAAAGGGAAGGGGCCTCCGGGGCGTCGGCTCTCGGAAGTCGACGATCCGGAGGACCCTTCTTCTTCCTGCTTTTCTCTGCGAGCCTCTGCGTCCTCTGTGCCGCTGTGGTGTGCTCTTCCGGGCGGAATCGCCGCGTCCTGCGCAGACTCCAGGGAATAGAAGAGCAGAGAACGCAACGGCTCTAAGCCGCCGAAGTCGGCGGCAATTGATGAGACTCCGTATTGCCGCTACTTCGGGGCCTGCTCGAGCCTGTGCAGCCGGTCACCGGCCAGGTTGGCCAGTTCTTGCGTCGCTCCCGCGGGCCAGTGGATCACGACCCTGTCGGCCTGGGACGCAGCACCGAGACCGAAGGTGAGCGGCAGCTCGATCTGCGAGAGGTAGCTCCGGAAGGGCATGACTTCCTGGCATTGCATCTCGTCGCCCACGAAGACCTCGACCCGCGCTCCGATCGCAGCGTGGTTCTTGCCGCGACCGGCGAGATGCAGCCGGATCCAATGGTTGCCGAGCGTCTGGTCGTTGCGCAGGAGGACGGGCTTGCCGCCCGACTGCGTCAGGAGCACGTCCAGGTCGCCGTCGCCATCCATGTCCGCGCTCGCGCAGCCACGGCCGACGATCGGGCGGGCGAGGTCGCCGGTGCTCTCGGCACTCACCTCGACGAAGGTGCGCTTGGCGGAGTTGCCGGCGTTCCAGAAGAGCTGCGCCGGCTGCTGGTAGGTCTGGCTGGCTTGGAACTGCGCGATCTCGGATTCGAGATGCCCGTTGGCCTGCAGGTAGTCCTGCCGGCCATCCAGGTCGTAGTCGAGGAACAGGGTCCCGAACTTCAGGTACTTGCGGGTCGGTGCGCCGATGCCGACGCCGATGGCTTCGTCGGCCCACAGGTCGGCGCGACCCTGGCTGACGTAGAACGAGCTCATCTCGTTGGCGAAGTTGCCGATGGCGTAGGCGATCGCCTGGTCGTTGCGGAACCAGGCGGCGTCGATGCCCATGGCGCCCGTCGCCCGACCCTCGCGATCGAAGGCGAGGCCGAGCCCCATCGCGCGCTCCTCGAAGGTGCCGTCGCCCTTGTTGCGGTAGAAGAAGTTCGCGACCGTGTCGTTTGCGACCATCAGGTCGAGATCGCCGTCGAGGTCGGGATCGTTGGCGCGCACGCCCAGGGCCTTCCCGATCGGGAGGCCGGTGGCCGGGTTGGCCACGTGGAAGCCGGTCTGTGCGCCGACTTCGTCGAAGCGCCCGTCGCCCTCGTTGCGGAAGAAGTCCGGCTGCGCACCCTCGAACGTGGTCGGCGGTCCGTAGGCGCGATCCTTGCCGTTGAGCGTGAACCCGACCTCGAGGTCGATCGCGCGCGACCAGCGCACGTAGTTGCCCACGTACAGGTCGAGATCCCCGTCACGGTCGGCGTCGAAGAAGCACGCGCAGGTGCTCCAGCCATCGCTCGCGCCGGCGAGGCCGGCGTCGCGCTCGGCGAAGCGCTTCCCGTCGTTGGCGAAGAAGTGGTCGGGTCCGACGGCAGTGAAGAACACGTCCATGTCGCCGTCGTCGTCGGCGTCGGCGCAGGCCGCGCCCATGCCGTAGAAGGTCGCACCGATGCCCGTGTCGGCGGTGACCTCCGCGAAGCGGCCCTTGGAGTCGTTGGCGTACAGGGCCTGGGTCGGACGCTCGGCCGAGCGCGTGCTCTCGGGCCAGAAGCAGCCGTTCACGAACAGGATGTCGGTGTCGCCGTCCTCGTCGTAGTCGAGGAGGGCCGAGCCGCCGCCCTTCGTCTCGGGCAGGAGCTTCTCGCCCTCGGCCCCGTTCTGGTGCACGAACTCGACACCCGAGGCGGCGGTCACGTCGGTGAACTTCACCGCGGGCGCCTCGACCTCGTGCGTGACCGTCCTGGGCGCCTGCGGGTCGACGACCTGGACCGGCACGACCTCTTTCGGCCGGTTCCGCCACCAGTAGACTCCTGCGCCCGCGACCGCGAGCAGGAGCAGCACCACCCCCGACGCGCGGAAGGCGCGTCCGATGACCTTGTCGTCCGCGCTGACCTCCTCGTACTCGATACCGTCTGCGCGGACGGTCTCGTCCTCCCGATCCGGACGTTGCTTCTCGGCCATGTTCGTGGTCATGGGGAACGGTGGCGCGGATGATACGGCAACTGCAGAACTACTGCTTGCCCCCGGCGGCCGAGCGTGCGTCTGGCAGCCCGAAGGCCCCCATGCGCTGGAGTGGATAGATCACCACGGCTTCGGCGGCGGCGTCGGCAGCCTTGTCGGCGCGGCGCGCCACGGTCACGGCGTGGTCGCGGGCGTTGTCGTCGGGCTTGTACTTCTCGTGCAGTCTGCGGTGGCGCTCGGAACTCGCCGTGTCTTCCAGCTCGCCCAGGATCATGGCCAGGTTGTAGTGCGCGGAGAGGTCTTCGGGCTCGAGCACGAGCGTGCGCTCGAAGTAGCCACGAGCCTTGCCCAGGAGCTGCTGGCGCGCGGCGAGCCGTTCCTGGCCGCGCTCTTCCTTGGCGCGCTCGTAGAGCGTCTGTCCCAGCTCGTTCAGCAGGCGATAGTCCTGTGAGAAGTCGAACTCGCGCTTGCGCGTCTCTTCGGTGTCGAGCGTGACCAGCTGCTCGAAGTCCGCGATGGCCTCCTCGAGGAATCCGTTCTGCTTGTTCACGAGCCCGGAGAACCACAGCACGCTCCACGCATTCGCCGGCGGCTGGTTCGCGCCCGCGCGCGCCAGCGCGGTCGCGGCCTCCTCGAGGCGTCCTTCGCGCAAATAGAGGCGCCCGAGGTTGAGCGCTCCGTCGGCCTTGCCGAGCTGCTCGACCATGCCGAAGGCCTGTTCGGCCTGGCGCAGCTCGCCGGCCGTGCCGCCCGTGCCTGCCTTGCGCAAGAGGCCGATTCCGTAGTCGTTCCAGCGCTCCCACGGCTCGACTTTCCGCTCCTGCGCGGGGGCCGAGGTGCCGCGCACGGGCAACGTCAGCGTGTCCTTGGCCATGTCCATGATCGGCAGGTCGTTGCCATCGAATTCGTCACCCCGGAACAGGCGCACGTACTGCGTGTCGAACTTGCGGTAGTTCAGCACGACCTCGATCGTCACAGGCTCGGTGACGTCGGCCGGCACCTCGAACACGTAGTGGATCACGTCTGCCGCGCCCGGCGGGATCTGGTGGTTGTACAGCGGGACGAAGATGTCCTGGGCGTTGCGGCGGTCGATGCGCTTGCCCTCGCGGTCGAGCATGTAGACGTTGAGGAAGTGCGACCAGGGATCGACCGTGCCGTCGGCCGCGCGCCCGCCGCTCTTGCCGATGACGCGCTGGCCGCTCTTGATCGTCAGCTCGAGCCAGGTCTCGTTGGAGTCGGCCGTGCCCTGCGTGAAGGGGTGGCCCATCTTCACGGTGCGCACCACGGTGTCGAGCAGGTAGCTCTGCCCCGGCACGAGTTCGGGCAGCTCGGGTCGCAGCGGGGCGTGCAGCTCGCCCTCGAGCGTGCCGCCCTCGCGCAGCGCGAAGAGGTCGACGCGCAGCACGCCCTCGTTGAACTTCTTGTGTGCTTCGGCGAGCTCCGGCGGTGCGCCAGAGATGGACGTGACGAAGGTGTTGGCCGAAGGGAACTGGTGGTCGTGGACCTTGAGCTCGCCCGAGTCGTCGCGTTCCTTCGCGCCAAAATCGTCCGAGGCCACAAGGTTCATGTGGCACTCGTTGCAGTTGTGCTTGGCCTTCGGCGGGTAGTAGAAGCTCATCACGCCGTGCCCGGAGACGCCGGACAGGTGGTAGTCGTCGTAGTGGTTCTGGCCGCGCAGCCACTTGTAGTCGTTGAGCTCCTCGGGCAGGTGCACCTTGTGGCAGCCGCCGCAGAACTCGGCCGTCCTGTGCAACGGCTTCAGGAAGGTCTTCTTGTGGAAGGCGGGCTTGGACTTGACGAGCTGGCGGTTGACCCACTGCAGGAACGGGCTCTCGCTGAAGGCGAACGGGTAGTGCGAGGGTTCCTCGATGGTGTAGTCGGAGTTGCCCTTCGGGCTGTTGATGTGCGTGATCGCGTGGCAGGCCGTGCAGGTGATGCCGGCCTTGGCCGTGGGATGGTTTTCGAGGTCGAAGTTCGGATCGTCGAAGGCTCCGCTGAAGAAGGGCACGATGTCGTGGCAACCGGCGCAGAAGCGCGAGGCTTGCACGCTCCCATCGCGTTCGAGCGCGACCTTGCGCGTCTCCTTCACCGAGAACAGGTACGCCGGATTGTTGAAGGACGCGAAGCGGTGCGCGCTGTGGTACCACTTGCCGAAGATGTCCGGGTGGCACTTCTTGCAGTAGTCGTCCATCATCAGCGTCTCGGCCGGGATGAAGTTGCCGGTCGAGGTGCGCGCCAGGGACGGGAAGAAGTATTGCTCGCCCGAGGCCGGGCCGACGACGCCCCATTGCTTCGGGTCCTGCGAGTGCAGGAACACCATGCCCACCGCGAAGGCCGCGGCCACGCCCAGCCAGGCGACGCCGATCTTCCACTTGATCTGGCGCCCGGCCAGGCGGTGCAGGATGAAGAGCCACACCACCGCCAGGGGCGCGCCAACATGGATCCAGTAGAAGAACTTGCGCGCGCTCGGGTCGCGCACCTCCAGCTTCACTCCGAACGCGTCGAGGCGCATCAGCAGGAAGCCCGAGACGAGCAGCGCGATCGCGGCCGAGAACAGCGCGTAGCCCGCCACGACCGCGCGACGGTTCGGGCGGTTGTGCGTGTTGTAGATGTGGAAGATCCCGAACAGGATCACCGGCACGGTGATCAAGAGCCCCAGGGCCAGGTGACCGAGGAACATCACCTGGTAGAAGTAGTTCTGGACCGTGTTGCCGGTCATGTACTCGGCGACCGTGATCGCGGTCAGGTAGACCGAGTTCACGCCCAGCACTGCGAACAGGGCTAAGACCAGGTACAGCAGCTTCTTCAGCCGCGAGCCGACGGCCTTGCGGTACAGCTTCTTCTTCGGCTCGATGGGATCGATGTCAGCCATGGGCTCGATCAGCGGATATCGGTTGAACGGAAAGCGCCGTTCGATCTCCAGGCCTTCTTCGGAACTATCGGCCCTCGTCCGCAGCGCCAGGCTAGCAGCAGGGCATCCGGAGCGGCCTCGGCGCGGAGCTCACCGGCCCCCGAACCGGCCGGCCTGGATCACGTCGTAGAGGCTGTCCACGTCCAGCCAGTTGCCGGCCGTGTAGGCCACCTGGACCTCCATGCCTCCTGCCACCAGGCGATTCAGGAGCTGGGATAGCTGCGGACGTGCGCCTTGCGCGGAGGCAAGAAGCTCGGCCGTCAGCTCACGAACGGCACCCTGGGCGCGCGGAGCGATCTTCATCAGCCCGATCCACTCTCCGTGGCGTCCTTCGGCCTCCAATTCGGCATCCATCCGGCGCAGGAGGACGGGCTCGGAGAAGGCGCGGCGCGAAGGCGGCGACGAGCAGTGCACGAAGTCCGCGTCGCGCCCCAGATTGGCGCTCTCCTGCCAGTTGCTGTCGACCACCAGGGTCAGTTCGGCCGGACTCTCGACCAGGAGCTCGAGCGCGTGCCGGCGGAAGAGAACGTCTCCATAGCAAACGTACAGATTGCCCTCGGAGGCCTCGATGGCTTCCAGCGCCAGCGCCAGCGAGTGCAGCTCGCCGGTCGACTCGTAGCGGTCGTTGTCGACGTAGAGGAGGCCGGGCACGGTCACGGCTTCCTTGCGGTAGCCGCGCACCACATGGATCCGATGCACGCCCGCCGACTTGAAGGTGGCGGCGATGCGGCCGAGCAGCGGCTCGCCCTCGATCTCGACCATGGTCTTCGGGCGGTCCTCGGTCAGCTTGCCGAGCTCGATGCCGCGCGAGGCGGCCAGGACGATGGCGCGGTCCGCTTGCGCTGCCCGCGGCAGGAAGCGCGTCTCGGCCTCCTTGAGCTCGGCCACCCCTTGCAGGCGAAAGACCTCGGCCAGCGGCGCGATCTCGTTCTCGACCGCCGCGGCGGTCTGCTCGCGGGCCAGGGCGCGCGCCGTGCGCTGCATGGCCGAGAGTGAAGCGCGCAGCAAGTGATTGGCCCAGATCGCCATCGAGAAGCCCGCATCGCGGAAGACCTGCGTCGGAGTGCGCCAGTACTTGGTCGGAACGATGACCACCGGCGCACGGTCGCCCCATTCACTGCGGAAGGCCAGCACCTCGTCGGCGGTCGTCTGGGCGGAATGGATCAGGATCGCGTCGGCGCCGGCCTCGACGTAGGCCTCCGCCCGGCGCAGCGCTTCGCCCAGGCCCCAGCCGGCGATCAAGGCCTCCGTGCGCGCCACCAGCATGAAGTCCTCGTCGCGCGCGGCGTCCTTGCCTGCCTTGATCTTGCCCGCGAACTCGTCCACCTCGGCCAAGGGTTGCACCTCGCCATCCAGGAAGCTGTTCGACTTCGGGAACAGCTTGTCCTCGATGCACAGGGCCGCGATGCCGCGCTGCTCGAGCTTCCTCACCAGCCGGCGCACGTTGTTGAAGTTGCCGTAGCCGGTGTCTCCGTCCAGCAGGATCGGGACCGTGGTCGCGTCGGCCATGAACTCGAGCATCTCCAGGACCTGGGTCCAGGAAGCTTCGTTGTTGTCGCGCACCCCGTACTGGGCGGAGAGGCACAGACCGCTGGCCCAGACACCCTGGAAGCCCGCTTCTTCCGCCACCCGCGCCGACAGGCCATTGTGGGCCTCGAGCAGGAACTCGAGCTGCGGGGAATGGAGCAGCTCCCGGAACCGGGTGGTCTTGCGCACGGTGCGGAGCGTTCTACCCCGTCCGCGAGCGGGGCGCGAGCGGCCGGGCGATCGAGGTCGACCTGCCCCACGGCCTGCGCACTTTGTCGCACGTCTGGCCCGCGACTTGCGTTTGTCCAGCACCCTATTGGGGGGCCCGAGCCCCCAATCTTGTGACCCTTAGAAGGCCCCTGGAGTGACCCCTCCAGGGGCCTTCTCCTTTGGCTCGCCAAGGCCGGTTAACGACCCCGGGCGGGAAACCAAGACCTGGGGCCCAGGCCGGCGCAGCTCCAAATCCTGGACAATTGTCCGAGTCCAGGACAAAAGGCGTCGGGTAGGTCGGGCTAAGCGCTAGCGTCGGTAGGGCAACACGAGGGCCCCCGAGAGGGCCGTCCCGTCCGTGGCCTCGATACCGTCGAGTTCGACGCGGAAGTTGCCGGCTCCCCAACCGCCGCCTGGGGGCAGGATGGTGAGCTGGTTTCCCGAGGTCTGGAGGGTAACGACGAGCGTGGCCGGGCCGCGAACGGCTCGAACCGTGCCTGCGTTGGCGCTGGAGGCCTTGATCGGGCCCGAGAAGTCGATGACCAGGGAGGCGTTCGCCCCGATGAGGGATGAGACCGCCGGGACGCTGGCGACTGGATAGAAGACCTCCAGCGGCTCCTCGTCGGCCGCCCCGGGAACACCGGGGGCCGCCGAGCCGAAGGGACCTGCGTCGGCGCCGTTCAGGCCCGCGGCGGCAGCGATCGAACCCGGGCCAAGGCGATAGTCCTCGACCACGTCGCTCGCAGCAGGCTCGTAGGCCGAGAGCATTCCTGGAGATCCGAAGTCCATGGGCGCCGCGCTCAGGGTCACCTGGGTGCCCGCGATCGTGATTGCGCCGCGCATGGTGCCGTCGTCGGCGAGCTCGAGCCCGGCGGAGGTGGAAAAGGTCGGCATGGAGGCCAGGGTCAGGACTGACCCCGAGCGCGCCAACACGAGCGCATACTCTTCGGGCGCGTTGAAGAAAGAGAGCGAGGCCAGGCTCCCCGAGCTCACGTTGTCCACCTGGACCGTGTTCGCATCGAAGGCGTTCGTCTGCTGGTAGGCGATCGAAGAGCAGGCCGATGCGAGGATGTCGCGGCTGATCATCCCGCCGCCGAAATTGCTCGCGAACAAGCAGTGCGTGACGGCGACTGAGCGGTTGCCGGTAGCGGCCGGAGGGCCCTCGATGCGCAGTCCGGCGCCGACGTTGCCCACCACGGCAGACCCGGAGATGGCCAGCAGGCCCGGCTGGCTCTCGGAGGTGATGCTGATGCCGTCCAGCGCGTTGCTCGTGGCCAGCACGCGGTACACGAAGGCCGTCACGTCTTCGTTCGCGTCCAGCGGGGAATCGAGGTCGAGGCGGAACCCGTCGCCGGAGTTGCCGCGCGCGATGGACTCGCGCAGGACCACGTCGGCCGAGTAGCCGCTCACCAGCTCGAAGTCCGTGTCGATCAGGCAGCCGGCGAGCTGGTTGCGTTCGAATGAACAGGCGCGGATGCGCACGGAGAAGGAACCGTTGCTCGGCACGAGCGGAGCGCCGAGCGTGCAGTCCATCCCCTCGGCTCCGTTGCCGAAGAACTGCGAGCTGGTCACGTTGCAACCCGCGACCCCCCCCGCCTCGACGGTGAGGTCGTTGAGGTCGAGCCCCTCCTGGACATTGGACGCGAAGACCGAGTTGAAGATCGAGTAGTCGAAGATGCCACTCCCCGACAGGCCGTCGGCGCCATTGCGGCTCGCCTGGCAGTTGGTGAGGACGATGTCGAAGCTGTTCACGTCCAGGTTGCGCAGGCGCAGGCCGCGGTCGACCATGTCCGTGATGATCACGCTGCGCAGCTCGAGCGCGGTCGGATCCGAGCCGTTCGTGTCGATGCCGATGCGGCCGACATCGTTGCCGGTCATCCGGATGCCATCGACGATCACGGGCAGTCCGGCGTCGAGCTGCTCATCGCTGTGGACCAGGCCGAACTGGCCGGCAGCGACGTTCCAGATGGTGGGTGTGTTCGTGACGTCGCGGGTCGCCAGATCGAACGCGGGTCCGAAGCCTCCGTAGAGGTTGACTCCGGACACGACGGGCAGGGCCGAGCTGATCGTGTAGGTCCCGCCCTTCAGCCAGAGGCTGACACTGGTGGTCGGGTTCGCGACCAGGGCGGCAAAGGCGTTGAGCACGCCCTCCAGGAGGGAGTACGGATTGGCCAGGGTCCCATCGTTGCCAGGATTACCCGAGACCGCGCCGGGGTCGACGAACAGCGCAGTGCCAGGGGTCGCCGTGAGGGACGGACCTGTTTGCTGATAGGCGCCGCCGGTGGTCGGGCGAATTCCCAGCCCGATGAAGTGCTGGCTGCCGTTGACCAGCCCGTTGACGATCAAGGACGTGGCGCCAGCAGCGGGCACGCGCGGCGTGCTCGAGAACAAGGTGCTGCGATTGGTCGACACGAAGGCCGCGACCTCGAAGTCCGTGGTCGGGGGCGGGGTGAACTCGATGCGGAGCGCCCCAGGTCCAGGCACGACGCTCTCGAGGCCAGCCTGACGAGTAAAAGCGGTGGGCCCGGTCGGGGGACCGACCGGGCCACCTCCGCCGCCACCACCACCTCCGCCAGCGCAGCCTGCAGTGAGGAGGAGGAGAAGTAAGAAAGACCGGGGAAAGGTCGAGGCCATTCCGGCGTGGTGAGGGTGGGGCGTGTTCGTTGCTACTCGGTACGGAGAGCCAAGACGTGGCTGACCGCGAAGCCCGCTTGGGCTTCCGGATCGATCACCGCGAGCTGGCTATACAGCGTACGACCGAGGAGACCGGCGCTAGGGAGAGGCAGAGTAAGCTGCGCGGCGCCTTGCTCGTCGAGCCGGAACGCGAGGCGCGCCAGAGGACGCACGAGGTGCAGCTCGGGCTGAGTGGAGGATGCGTGCTCCTCGAACCCGAACAGGAGTCGCGCCTGGGCGAGCGGCCTGCCGCCAGAAACCCATAGCGTCACTTCCGCCGTTCCGCTGGCGACCACCCGGATGTGGGGCACGGAGCCCCCGGTTCCAGGGGTGCCGCTGCCAAGGGGTAGGTAGGGCTTGGGCAGGTTCGGATGCTGGGTGACGTGTCCGGGCGCGCCGGGGAGCCGGCCGTCCAGGATCGTGTTGACCGTCACGTTGACGAAGTTGTGGCGGTCCTTGGCCAGGATGTGCGGGATGCCCGGCGGCGAGAAGACGACGTGGAGCAGGGCCGTGGGAACGACCACGGAATAGAAGCCTGCGACGTTGGTGTTGTCGCTTCCGAGCGCGACCGACAGACCAGTGGAAGCCTCGTACACGTTGACGTCAGCGCCCTGGACGACGGCCCCGAAGCGGTCGCGCACGGTTCCCGAGAGGAACACTCCGTTGCGCATCGTCAGGATGCCCACGTTCGTCGCCGCGCTCACGGCCAAGTTGTCCACGTCGACCCCGACCAGAACCAGGGCCCCCGGGCGATTGACTTCCAGATCGAAAGTTCCCGCCGGGACGACCACGTCGAAGATCCCGAGGCTGTTCGTGTTGTCGCCGGGAGTGAAGAGGGTGTTCCCCGTCGCGAGATCGGTCACGTCGATGTCGGCGCCGGACACGGGGGCGCTCGTCTGCGTGCGCACTGTCCCGGTCACGTGGAAGCCCGTCTGCATCGTCATCACGCCCAGATTGGTCGCGCCCGTCACCGTCCCCAGCATTTCGCGCGGGACCAGGACCTGACCGACGACGCCGTTGGTCAGGAGCTGCGAGCGCAACGGCGTGTTCGCCGGCACGGCAAGGTTGAAGTTGCCGAAGGCGTTCGTGACGTTGCCCTTCATGTGGTACTTCGCGCCGGTGGTCGCGTTGAAGACGTCGACCTTGACGTTGCCGACCGGCACGGCGGCGGAGTTCTTGGTCGTGCCCACCACGGAGACGCCGGCAACGAGGGTGATCGTGCCCATGTTCTTCGTGCCTGCGACCACGATGCTGGTGACCACGCCCGTCAGCAGGGTCGTGGCGGGCGGCGGCGGCGGATAGAAGCGCACCTCGTAGACGCCCGGGTCGACGGTCGTCAGGAAGTTCCCGTTGACGTCGGTCCCGTCGTTCAACTCGTGAGGGTTCCCGCCGCTCCCCAAACTGATCAAATCGATGTCGACGCCAGCGACTCCCACACCACTTTCATTGACTACCCGGCCAGAGATTGCGTCGGCTGATGCCAGGGAGCCAAGGAGGAGGAGGGGGGGAGCAGTGAGGAGTCGCTGGAGTCTGTGGGGGGTCATGTTGTTGGGGAGCGGCGGGACAGGAGTCCCTAGGGGGGGTGCGGGAGGCCCGGGGGAGCCTCCGTCGGGAACCCCTTACTCAAACGGGGTGCCAGGCCAAGGAAGGTGCAAATAAGGCCCCTGGAGGAGCCCGGGGAGCCCGCTTCCAAGGCCAGATCCACGATCTGGACTGGCATCCAGGCCGTAGATCCAGGCGCGCTTCTCCCCGCATGGCGGCTCGAAGCGCCGCGCTCGATGTGGGGAGGAGATACCGATGTGTCGAACCCCAGGAGGAACTTTCCCGTCCAACCTCGGCCTCTCGCCGGGGCGGTGGCATCGAGCTTGCGCCCGGCATCCCGTGGGACTTGCATTCGAAGCGGGCTCGATCTCCTCCGCCGATCCGTCGGGGTGGGGACAACCGCCCTCGGTGCAGCGTTTCCTCCTCTATAGCCATGACTCCTGGGGACTCGGGCACCTGCGCCGCAGCCTGACCCTGGCAGGAGGCCTGGTTCAGTCCTTCCCGGATGCGGAGGTGCTGCTCATCACCGGCTCGCCCTGCGCGACGCTCTTCCCGATTCCGCTGCGCGTAGGGCTGGTCAAGATCCCTTCGGTCAGCAAGAGCGCGAACGGCGAGTACGTGCCGCGCTCCCTGGCCGGGACGATCGCCGACACGCTCAAGCTGCGCCGCAACCTGATCCTCGAGGCGTATCGCAGCTTCCGGCCGACGCTGGTCCTGGTGGACCACAAAGTGATCGGCCTGCAAGGCGAGGCCTACGAGATGTTGCGCCAGGCGCACGCGGACGGCGTTCACACCGTGCTCGGCGTGCGCGACGTGATCGATTCACCCGGTGCAGTGGCCGTCGAGTGGGGCGGCGAGAAGTGCCGCTGGGCGCTCTCCCAGGGCTACGAGCGCATCTGCGTCTACGGCTCCCCCGAGGTGTTCGACACGCGGCTCGAGTATCCGCTCCCGCCCGAGCTGGGCGAGCGCGTCCAGTTCACCGGCTACGTCGTGCGCCCGGCGCCCGCAGCCCCTCACGCCGCGGCCCAGCAGGGCCGGCCGCAGGTGCTCGTCACCATGGGCGGCGGCGAGGACGGCACGACGTACCTCGAGACGTACCTCGCGGGCCTGGAACGAATCCGCCCCGACTGGGACAGCGTCCTGATCGGCGGCCCGCTGCTCGACGAACGCGACGCGCGCCGCTTGCGGCGCCGTGCAGAGGGGCTCGGCAATGTGCAGGTACGGCGCTTTCATGCCGACCTGCCCTGGCTCTTGGCCGAGTGTCACGCGGTCGTGGCAATGGCCGGCTACAACACGTGCGCCGAGATCTTGCTGAGCCAGAAGCCCTCGGTGCTCTTGCCGCGCACGCATCCTCGGATGGAGCAGGCCATCCGCGCCGAGCGCTTGCAGAAGCTCGGCCTGACCCGCAGCCTGATCGATCCGCGTCCGGAGGAGCTGATCGCCGCCGTGGGTCGCGCCCTGGCGGATGGACCGCCGTCGCGCGCCAGTCTGCCGGGCCTCGAGGGGGTCGAACGGCTGTGCGCTGTCGTGCACGAGCTCGTCACCTGTCCGGCCACGGCAATCGCGCGTGCCTTGGCCGCCAGCGTACCATCGCGGCGATGAGCCTCCGTCTCGCCTATCTGCTGAAGAAGTTCCCGCGCCTCTCCGAGACGTTCATCCTGAACGAGCTCCTGGCCCAGGAGCGCCTGGGACGCGAGCTGCACATCTTCTCGCGCCGCGCGCCGGACAACGAGCCGCGCCATGCCGAGCTGGCGCGTCTGCGCGCGACGGTGGAGACGCTCCCGCCCAAGCACGAGATCGACCCCTGGGAGATGCTGGTCAGCGACGAGTCCGGGCCGGATGACCTGCTCGCTCGGCTCGGGGCCCTGGTGCGCGAGGCGCGCACCTGGAAGCATCCGCGTACGCCGCTCCTGATGGTCGAGGCGCTGCACGTCCTCAAGCGCACGCGCGAGCTCGGGATCCAGCACGTGCACGTGCACTTCGCCACCGACTCGGCCGTGGTGGCGCTCTTGATGCGCAAGCTCGGCGGCCCGAGCTACAGCATCACCTGCCACGCCAAGGACATCTATCGCTCGACGGTCGACTTCCGCTTCCTCGACATCCTGGTGCGCAACTCGGCCTTCGTCGTGACCGTGTGCGACGCCAACCGCCAGTGGATGGCCGAGCGGCTCTCGGCCGAAGCCATGACCAAGGTGCACAAGCTCTACAACGGCATTGACCTGAAGAGCTTCGTGCCCGACGGCCACCCGCGCGAGCCCAACCACGTGCTCGGCGTTGGCCGGATCGTCGAGAAGAAGGGCTTCCACGTGCTGGTCGAAGCGCTGGCGATCCTGCTAAAGAAGGGCGTCGACGTGCACGCTTCCTTCATCGGGGACGGCGACGAGAAGGTGCGTATCGAGCAGCTCATCGCCGAGCGCGGTGTGGGCGAGCGCGTGCGCATGCTCGGGCCGCGCGACCAGGCCGAGGTGCGAGCCTTCATGTCGCGCGCCACGCTCATGGTCCAGCCATGCCTGATCGGGAACGACGGCAACCGCGACGCCCTGCCGACCGTGCTGATCGAATCGCTGGCCATGCAGTTGCCCTCGATCTCGACTCCGGTCACGGGCATCCCCGAGATCCTCGATCAGGGGCGCTGCGGCGTGCTGGTGCCCGAGAACGACGTGCAGGCTTGCGCGGACGCGATCGAGACGTTGCTGCGCAACCCCGGGCGGCGCGCGCAGATCGCCGCCGACGGACGCAAGCGGGCCGAGCTCCTGTTCGACGCCGAGAAGACCTCGCGCATCCTGTCCTCCTGGTTCGACGAGGCCCTGTGCGCATCGTCTGTCTGAACCAGGACGCAGGCATCGACCCCGGACGCAAGAAGGGCGCGGCCGTGCACCTGGCGGCCATGCGCGCCGCCTTCGCGGCGCTGGGAGCCGAGGTCGTGCCCCTCGACGAGAGCGACGGGGCGCGCGTGGTCACAGGTCTCGATGCGGCGCACGCGGGCGGCGGGATCGACCTCGTCTACGAGCGCTATGCGCTCGGAAAGAACGCCGGGGCAGGCTTTTGCCGCGCGCAGGGAGTCCCGCTCGTGCTCGAGGTCAACGCCCCGCTGGCCGAGGAGGAAGCCCGCTACCGCGTGGGCGCCGCCGATCCGGCGACGGACGCGCGCGATCGCGAGGTCTTCGGCGCGGCCGACCTCGTCATCGCCGTGTCGAGCGCGGTGGCTCGCTACGCGATCGAGCGTGGCGCTCCCGCGCAGCGCGTGCACGTGCGCGCGAACGGCGTCGACACGCAGCTCTTTCGCCCGCGCCTGCCGGGCGACCCCGTGCGCGCGCGGCTCGTGCCCGCGGGTCGTTTCGCGCTCGGCTTCCACGGTAGGCTGCGCCCCTGGCACGGTTTCGAGCTGTTCGTGCGCGCGGCCGAGCGTCTGCTGGCCGCCGGCGAGGCGATCCACCTGGTGCTGGTCGGTGAGGGCGAGTTCGAGGTCCAGCTCGAGGGGCGCGTGCCGCTAGAGCGCATCACGCGCATCCCGTGGGTCGAGCACGCCGAGATCGGGCCCTATGTCGCCAGCTTCGACGCGCTGCCGCTCACCTACGACCCGGGAGTCCCGTGCTACTTCTCGCCGCTCAAGCTGGCCGAGGCCATGGCGTGCGGCGTGGTGCCGGTCCTGCCGCAGCTCGGCGATCTCGTCACGGCCGCAACGGACGAGGTCGACGCGCTCTTCTACCCCGCCGGCGATGTCGATGCGCTGGTGGCGAGGCTGCACGATTTGATCGCCGATCCGGCGCGCCGCGGACGGCTCTCGGCGGGCGCCGTCACGAGCGCACGCAAGAAGAGCTGGAACGAGATCGCCGCCTTCGTCCTCGCTTCCACCGTGGACCGCGCGTCCCGACCGTAGGATACGGCCGTGCGTAAGCTGCTCGAACGCTGGTTCCAGGGGCTCGCGACATCGCGCCGTTTCCTGCCGCAGTTGCGCGAGGAGCGGGCCGGGCTCCTGTGGGTGGGGCTGTGCTCGCTGTTCCTCGTGGCCTTCGACGTGCTGCGGCCGATCCCGTTCCAGCTCATCATCGACAACGGGCTCAACTGGCCCAGAGCGGGCGCTGAGGGCGCGGATGTGCCACGGCTGATCGGAGCCGGTTACACGAGCGAGCAGATCATCTGGTTCGGCGCCGCCGCGGTCCTGGCGGCGGCCCTGTTCTCGGCCTTGTTCCAGTACATGCGCGAGATCGGCCTGGCGCGCATCCAGGCCCAGGTCACGCGGCAGATCCGCTTCCGGATGTTTTCGCACCTGACGCAGCTCTCGCCGCTGTTCCATGCGCGCCACAAGTCGGGCGACCTGCTCGTGCGCCTGATGGGAGACGTGCCGATGGTGACCTCGATGATGGTCGAGTCGACCATCGAGGTGGGCACGCGTGTGCTCGTCGCGCTGTGCACGCTCGGGGTGATGGCGTACTACGACCTGGTCCTGACGGCCTGGATGCTGGTAGCCATCCCGTTCCTCGCGCTGGCCATGACCTGGACCTCGGGCCAGATCAAGACGGCCACGCGCAAGGCGCGCCGCAAGGAAGGCGACATGGCCGACTACCTGCACGAGGCCATCTCGGCCACCGAGACGATCCAGTCGCTGGGCGGCTCGGCCCACGTCGTGCGCAGCTTCGCCAAGTCCAACCGGCGTTCGATGCGCGCCGGCCTGAAGTCGGCCAAGCTCTCGGCGCGGCTCTCGGCCTCGGTCGAGACGATCCTCGGGCTCACCACGGCCGGGGTCATCGCGCTGGGGAGCTTCCGCGTCGCCCAGGGACACCTGGAGCTGGGCGAGCTGGTGGCTTTCATCTCCTACGTGCGCAACCTGCTCAAGCCCGTGCGCACGTTCTCGAAGCAGACCCAGAGGATCTCCAAGGGGGCGGCTTGCGCGGAACGGCTGGTCGACGTGCTCGACCAGCAGCCCGACGTCACCAACGCGCCCGATGCCGTCGAGGCTCCGCCCGCGCCCCGGGAGCTCGCCTACGATCACGTCATTTTCTCCTACAAGGGTGGCGTGCGCGCACTGGACGGATTCGACGCGCGCTTCGAGCGCGGTCAGCTCACCGCCCTGGTCGGCCGCAACGGCGCCGGAAAATCGACCGCGGCCGCGCTGGCCCTGCGCCTGTTCGATCCGAGCCAGGGGCGCGTCACCCTGGATGGCTATCCGCTCACGGTTTTCGACGTCGCCTCGCTGCGCAGCCGCGTCGGCTTGTGCCTGCAGACGACCTTCCTGTTCGGCGACACGATCCGCGAGAACCTCCTGATCGGGAAGCCCGCAGCCAGCGAGGACGAGCTGTGGGCGGCGCTGAAGCTGGCCGGTGCCGACGAGGTCGTGCGCGCGCTCGAAGGTGGTCTCGACAACAAGCTCGGCTCGTCGGGAACGGGCCTCTCGGGGGGGCAGAAGCACCGCATCTCGCTGGCGCGCACGCTGCTCCGCAAGCCGAGCGTCCTGATCGTCGACGAGCCCTTCGCGGGACTCGACCGCGACGGGGCACGCAAGGTCGCCCAGACCCTGCAGGAGCTCGCCCGTGACCGCATCGTGATCGTGATCGCGCACGACATCCTGGCGCTGGAGGTCTACGACCGCATCGTCTTCATGGACGCGGGGCGGGTGGTGGCCCAGGGCCGCCACGAGGAGCTCGTGGCACGTGAGCCGCTCTACCGCGAGGTCGTGCGCGCCAGCACGGGAGTGCGCGCTTGAGCGACCGCTTGGCCGTAGCCGCCGACGAGCTCGTGCAAGTCTGCTCGGATCTGCAGGAGATCGTGCGCGTGGACGCGGACGACGAAGGCGTGCTGACGCTCACCGCCGTGTGCGCCAGCTCCACGCGCTGGTTCACGTACGACGACCGCGGCTTGATCGAGCGTTTTCCCGAACGAGATGCCAAGCTGCCGCTCGCCGCTCGCCTGCAGACGGAGAACGGCTGGCGCGTGCTCTCCTACCGCCCCGGCCGGCGCCTGGTCGTGCTGGTCACTCGTGGCGAGCGCCACGAGCGCACCAACGTCTTCAAGGGCCACAGGAAATTGCGCTCGGCGCGCGCGGCCGTGAGCCAGGGCGTCGCCGAAGGCGCCATGCGCCGCGGTGCCTTTCGCGTGCCGCGCCTCCTCGGCCACGACGGTCTGCACGAGGCGTTGATCTTCGAGTTCCTCGCGGGCCGCGAGGTCGAGCTCGGTCCCGAGAGCGTGCCGCTCTACGCGCGCCTCGGCGCGAAGCTGGCCGTCTTCCAGGGCGACGAAAACGCCCGCGACATCGGCGTGTTCGCGTGGCGCGACGAGCTCGAGGTGCTCGAACGCTGGAAGAAGAAGGTCCTCGAGGCCACGGGCACGCTTCCCCACGGCTGGACCGAGACACACGCACGGCTCGCGGAACGCGCTGACCGGCTCCCGCCGGCCGTCCTCGGCCTGGCGCACCGCGACCTCCACGATCGCCAGGTGCACCAGGAAGACGGCGAGATCGCCCTGCTCGACTTCGACCTCCTCGCTCGTGCCGACGTGGCGCTCGACCCGGGCAACCTGGTCGCGCATCTGCGCTGGCGCGGGCTGCAGGGATTGCACGGAGCCGATGCGGCGAGCGCGCGGGCACTGGAGGCCGCCTTCCTGACCGGGCTCGGCCGCGGGGGCGAGCCCGACTTCGAGAAGCGGCTCGCCTTCTATACCGCCAGCGCGTTCCTTCGTCTGGCCCTGGTCTATCGCCTTCGTCCGCGCTGGAGCGCCCGGGTGACCGAAATGGTTGTCTGGGCAGGTACCGAGCTGGACGATCTTGCCCACGCTGGCCGCAGCACACGGAGCCCCTGAACCGAATGATCGCCACTTTCCTGTCCCTGGTACTCGTCACCCTCCCCCAGGAGCCGCTGATCTCCAAGCCCGAGATCCTGCGCGTGGGTCACGTAGTCGAGGTCCGCGGCTCGCTGGACGAGAAGGGGCTCTTCGTGGCCCAGAAGGTCGAGCTGAAGCCGCCGGCATCGGACGACGTCCTGCTCGGCACCGTTCCCGTTGACCAGGTGGATCCGTTCGTCTTCATGCTGCTCGGACAGAGAGTCGAAACCGACGACCAGACCAAGTGGGACAGCGCCGCAAGGAGCAGCCTGGCGGGGAAGCGTGTCAAGGTCGAGGGCAGCTGGAAGGGCCCGCGCCGATTTCGCGCCGATTCCATCGCGCCGCGCGGCGAGGGCCGCGACCGCATCGCGGCACGCATCGACGAGCTGCGCCGGATCGAGGGCGGCTGGGAGGCGCGCCTGATGATCTTCACGGTATTCATCGCTGACGACACCGAGGTCGAGCACGCGGATCCGGCGGCTGAGTACGGTATCGCGCCCGAGCGCAAGATCGGCGTGGCCAGCGCCGACGACGACGTCGAGCGCGACGAGGACGATTCCTTCGGCAAGGGCATCGAGCTCGCGAAGACGCTGCGGCTGCTCGGGCAAGTCGAGCTCAAGAGCGAATTCGAGGGCAACTTCGACCTGAACGATACTTCCCCCGCGAACGACGAGGATCGGCACGACACGGATGGTGCGCTGCGGTTTCGCCTGGCCTGGGCGCCCAACGAGGACTGGGCGGGTGTCGCCGAGCTCCGCTATGGAGAGCTCTACCGGCGTGATGACGACAATGGCGTGAACGACACCGAGATCATCCATGACGGAAACGTGGGCGAGACCTGGTTGCAGTGGCGCAACGTTGGCAGCAGCCAGGGTTTCGACATCACCGTGGGACGTCAGGACTTCGACGATCCGCGCGAGTGGATCTACGACCAGAACCTCGATGCCCTGCGGTTGACCTGGATCCAGCCGGACTGGAGGCTCGATCTCTCCACCAGCACTACCATCGACGGCAGCGAACGCGACGAGGCGTCGACGAACGCCATCGCCTACCTCTCCAACAACGATGACGACAAGTATCTCGCGGCCTGGGCGTTGTTCCGGGACACCGACGAGGTCCCGGTGGAGGCCGACGCACAGGACGGCACGAACGTCGTCGTCGACCTGGCCGAGACCAACCTGCACATGGGCGTGCGAGCAATCGGTGAGTGGCTGCCGCAGACCGAGAGCTGGGCGGAATTCGCGTTCTTGACCGGGGACAGAGACGGACCCGTCAACCAAGGGCCCAGCAACGTCGTCGTCGACGAGTTCGAGGTCTCCACCTGGGCCTACGACATCGGCACGACCTGGTCGCCACCCTTCGCGCAGCCGCTGTATTTCACCGTGGGTTACGCGCTCGGGTCGGGTGACTCGAACGTGTCCGAGAGTTACCGCCAGACCGGTTACCAGGACAACAACGCGCGCTTCGGCGGCGTCACCAGCTTCAGCTACTACGGCGAACTCTTCGAGCCGGAGCTCTCGAACCTGGGCGTTGCGACGATCGGAGTTGGCGCGCGCATCGCCGAGAGGACCTCGCTCGACCTGGTCTTCCACACCTACACGCAGGACGTGGCGACCAATTTTTTCTCGCCGCGTCCGGGGATCGAGGCGAACCTCGACCAGCAACCCAACAAGGGGCGCGCTCCGGCCGATTTCGAGTCCGATCTCGGCTGGGAGCTCGATCTGATCCTCGGGTACCGGCGCTTCAACAACTGGGACGCGGAGCTCGTGGGCGCGGTCTTCGAGCCGGGCGACGCCTTCGTCGACGACGACACGGCCTATTTCGGCAAGGTCCAGCTGCGCTATCGCTTCTGAGCGGATGCGACCCGCGCGCGGCGTGTGGGCGCGCGTTCACGGCACGTCGAGCACGCGCTCGCCGCGCGCGGGGATCTCGGCCTCGAGCAGCGTCGCCCAGCTCCAGTCGCCGTTTGCCTGGCCCAGGCGCTCGATGGAACCCTTTCCGGCCGGGACGAAGGGCAGCACGTAGAGGCCCTGTTCGTCCGGCAGGATCGGCAGCCAGCAGGAAGGCGTGACGCCCTCGGCGGTGCTGTAGAAGAGCGATTGCTCGTCGGCCGAGATGGGCGAGAGGCAGCGTCCGCTCAAGCGGCCCATGGCGAAGTCTGCGTGCCACTCGTTGGCACCTGGATGGAGCTCGGTGAGCACGTCGATGCGGCCTTGCGCATCCATTTCGGCGGGCGGCGAGAACGAGAGCCGCAGTGCACCGGCCTCGTCGAGCGTGAGCGCGAAGCTGCCGTCGGTCGCAGTCGAGGTCGAGGGCGGCGTGCCCACCATCGATTCCTTGGCGCCGGGCCAGGCCGAAACGCTCCAGTCCTTGGCCGGCGCGCCGTTCACGAGCAACAGGCCGGAGAGCTCGCTCGGCTCCCAGTTGCGCAGGTCGAGGTCCTGGTAGGTCGTTTCGCCCTCGCGGATCGTGCAGTTGAAGGGGATGACGGTCGGCGTCTTTGCCGCGGAGAAGGACGAGCCGCCGCCTTTCGGGCTGACCTCCATTCTTCCGCGTGAGAGCTGCCACGGACCGGGAGTCAGACGCTCGAATCCGAAGCGGCCTTCCTCGTCGGTGCGCACGGTGCGCGGAAAGGCGTCGCCGCGATTGAGCGCCACGATCACGCCCGCCGGGTCCCGACCTGCGGCCATGAGTACGCGACCCTCGAGCGCGCCGCCTCGACCGAGGACGAGCTCGAGATCGGTTCGCCCCGTTTGCGGGTCGAGCTCGAGCGGCCCGCTGTCGCTGGCCGCGTAGCCTTCCGCCTCGGCGCGCACGACGAACGTGCCGCGCTGGCGCAACCTCAGGACGAAACGACCTTCGGCGTCGGCGCTGGTCTTGTCACTGGCGCGGGGCGAGACGAGCGATGGATAGCCCTGGTGCTCGATACGGCTGCCTGGCTCGGCGTCGTGAAGTGCAACCCTCGCGCCGGCGATCGGCTCGCCGCCGGCCAGGACGCGACCGCGCACGCCGGGCTCGGGCAGGAGCTCGAACTCGAGCGTCTCCGGCGCAGCCTCCGGCTGGAAGGGCCCCTCTTCGACCGGCGCGAAGCCGCGCGCGTCGACGCAGACGAAGAACGGCACGCTGGGAGCTCGCAGGCGTCCGAAGCCAGCGGAGCGTGGCTCCTTCTTCGCCCAGCCTATTTCGTCTCCATCTTCCTTCTGCGCCCGCAATTCGTACTCCTCGATCGGCACGCCGTCCTCGGCATGCACCCGGACCGCGATCCAGCGCGCTTCCTGGAAGACGAGCTCGAGGTCATGGGTTCCCGGCCTGACTCCCCCGGCCTCGACGCTGGCCCAGCGATCTTCCGGGTCTCCAGCAGACAGGTCGTAGACGTGGTGCTCCTTCGCGGCGATCTCGAAGCGACCGGAAGCATCGGCAAGGACCGCGAAGGAGGTCATCCCACCGCCCGAGCGCTCCATGCCCGACACACGCGCGTGCGGCACGGGCTCGCCCTCCGGCGACAGCACGATGCCCGTGATCCGATCATCCGAGCGGATCGGCTCGAGATGGAGCTCGATCTCGTCGGTCGCCTGCCGCTCGCGCACCTCGATCGGCGGCGAGACCGCGTAGCGCATGCCCTCCGCGCCGGCCCAGACGCGCACCGGATCGAGCCCCACGCCCGCGATCTCGAAGCGGCCGCCGTCACCCGAGACTCCATCCAGGAACACTCCAGCGAGGAACGGCGTGTCCGAGGGGCCGTTCCTGCGTGCTGCCTCGAGGCTGACACGAAGATCCGGCTGCGTGACGGCGACGCTCGCTCCCGGATACGGCACGCCGTTCGGCCCGAACACGCGTCCGCGCACGCTGCCGCCGGGCTGCAGGATCACGTCACCGAGGTTGGCCGTGCCCTGCGCAGGAAGCCTGGCTTCCAGGAAACGCGTGGCGAAGCCGGCGGCCTCGACCTGCAGCGTGCATGCGTCCCAGCGGTTCGGCATCACCTCGAGGGCGAAGAGTCCATCAACGGCAGCAGCCGATCGCGCCGCCTCTCCGACCTGGCTCACGCGCGCGCCGTCAACGGGCACGAGCCGTTCGTCGACGCAGCGACCCAGGACGCGCGCTGCGGTCGAGCTCTCCGGAGCGATCGCCGCGGCGCTCTTCTCGGTCGAAGGCTCGGGCACGACGGATTCACGCGCCACCACCAGGGTCGGGGCCGGCTCCACGACCGATTCCACCGTGCCGTGCAGCTTGCCGGGCCGTGACAACGGCTCGTCCAGTTCCGCCACGCGCGGAGCCTCCTCGCGCTCTACGCTCAACCACACACCCACGCCCACGGCTGCCACCAGCACGCTCGCGGCCAGCGCTTGCGTCGCTGCCTTCATCGTCAGAGCTCCCTGGATCGTTCCCGCTCCGGCCAGCGGCCGCAGCACTTCCTCGAGCGCGGTCCACGGCGTCGCCTGCCCGCACACCGGGAGCAGCGCCAGTTGCCACTGGATGCCGTCACCGCCGCTCTTCTGGTCGAGACGCACGCGCAGCTCGGCGAGTCCGCGTTGCAGACGCCAGCGCACCGTCGCGGCCGGCTCGCCGCTCTCGCGTGCGATGCGCGCGGCCGTCCAGCCGTCGAAGTAACGGCGTACGAGCGCGTGACGCATGGCCGGCTCGAGCGCGGCGAGCTCGCCGACCAGGCGGCGCTGGATCTCGAGCCGCGCGGCGGACTCGTCGACCCCGGGCAGAGCCTCCGGGCGTGCGGCCTCGCGCTCGCGCGCCGCTCGCCGTGCCGCATCGCGCCAGCCACGGCGCGCGAAGTTGCGCGTCACACGCGCGAGGAACGGGCCGAGCGCGCCGCGGATCGACTGCCCGTGGAGCAAGGCGGCGAGCTGGGCCTCCTGAGCCAGGTCCTCCGCGCTGGCCTCGTCGCGCACCAGGCTGCGCGCAAGCTTCTGCACCCATTGCCCGTGGGCAGGCAGCTCGTCTTGCAACGAACGGCGCAACGAGCGAGCCGTGTCGTGAGCCATGCAAGGGAGAGGATCCCCTGCCCGGCCAGAGTGATGGTGAAAAAACCGGAACCGCGTCCCGGTTACTTTCGCCCGCGCTCGAGCCAGCGTGCGCCCAGCGCAGCCAGCAGGGCCGCGGCGAAGAAGAGGGCGGTGACCAGGCCCAGATCGGAGCCGGTGAGATGCGCGAGGATCGTCATGTCTCGGAAGCTACGGAAGCCGTTGGGCTCCGGCAAGCGCTGCATGTGCGCAGTGCGTTCGCTCGCCGCCCCGGCCGCCGACACAATGCGCGGTTCGTGAGCCCGGAGCCCGAGCTATCCACCCGTCGCATCCTGGCCCTGTGGTGGCCGCTGGCGGCGAGCTGGCTCTTGATGGGCATCGAGCTGCCGCTCTTCACGGCCTGCGTGGCGCGCATGAACGAGCCCGAGGTCAACCTGGCGGCCTACGGCTCGCTGGTCTTCCCGATCGCGCTCGTGATCGAGGCGCCGATCATGATGCTGCTTGCGGCCGCGACGACGCTGGCGGGCGATCGCGAGTCCTGGGCGCGCGTGCGTGGCTTCATGCACAAGGCGAGCGCGTGCCTCACGCTGCTGCATGTCGCGGTCGCATTCACGCCGCTCTTCGACTGGTTGGCGGTGAGCGTGTTCGGAGTTCCCGCGGTGGTGGTCGAGCCGGCTCGCCTAGGCCTGCGCATCATGACGCCCTGGACGTGGTCGATCGCCTACCGGCGCACCCACCAGGGCGTGCTCATCCGCCACGAGCGCAGCCGGCCGGTCGTGATCGGGACGGGCCTGCGCCTGGCGGCCAACGCGACGGTCTATCTGCTCGGCTTCGCGTTGCTGCGCCACGGCATCGAGCTGCCCGGCATCGCCATCGGCGCCGCGGCTGTTGCCAGCGGCGTATTGAGCGAGGCGGTCTTCATCGGCTGGTGCACGCGCGCGCTGCTTTTCGAGGACCCCCTGCCGGCGAGTCCCGGAGGTGTCGGGCTGACGCGCGCAGACTTCCTGCGCTTCTACGTGCCACTCGCGCTCACGCCGCTGATCGCGCTCGTCACCCAGCCGATCGGTGCCGTCGCCATGGCGCACATGCGCGACCCGTTGCTGTCGCTGGCTGCCTGGCCGGCCGTGCACGGCCTCCTGTTCCTCGTGCGCACGGGCGGCTTCGCCTACAACGAGGTCGTGCTCTCGCTGCTGGCCGTGCCTGGTGCGCAGGGAGCGCTGCGGCGCTTCGGGCTCCAGCTCGGGGCGGCTTCGAGCGCGATCCTGTTCTTGCTCGCGGCGACCCCGCTCGCAACGCTGTGGTTCGATGGAGTCATGGGCTTGCCCGGAACGGTCGGCGGGCTGGCCGTGGGGGCCGCGGCCCTCGGCGTGCTGTGGCCCTTCCTGCAGGCGCTGCAGAGCTGGTTGCAGGGCTCGCTCACGCACATGCGCCGCACGCGCTACGTGACCGAGGCGATGCTGGTTTTCTTCCTGGTGATCGCCGCGGCGTTCTACCTCGGGGTGAGCGCGACGGACTGGCACGGCGTGCGCTTCGCCGTGCTCGCGCTCTCCTTCGCCAACCTGTGCCAGCTGGGCTGGCTGGCGATCCGCTACCGGGGCTCGGTCGGGGCCTGACACATGCCGCCAGGAAAGCGAAGCGACGCGGGCAGACAGGCGCGCGCGCGCCGCTACTCCCGGCCCTCTTCCCAGTCCTTCAGCCGCTGGTAGATCTTGGCGCGCGAGATGCCGAGCATCTCGGCCGCGCGGCGCTTGTCGCCGCCGGTCTTCTCCAGGGCGGAGTGGATGGCGCGCTTCTCGAGCTCGGAGATCGGGACGATCTCTTTCACGGCCAGGTCGCCAGCGCCGAAGGCCGCGGGTCGGCTCACGAGCGTCGTGTCGTCGAGGTCGCCTTCGGACAGGATGCACAGCCGCGCGATCTCGTTGCGCAGCTCGCGCACGTTGCCGGGCCAGGAGCGCCGCGCCAGCGCAGCCAGCATGCGCTTGGAGACGCGCCGGCGCGGTTTGCCGTTCTGTTCCTCGAGGCGCAGGAAGTGCTCGACCAGGAGCTCGATGTCCTCGGCCCGCTCGGCCAGCGCCGGCATGCGCAGTTGCAGGCCGGCGACGCGGTAGAAGAGGTCCTGGCGGAAGCGGCCTTCGCGCACTTCGCGCTCGAGTTCGCGGTTGGTGGCCACGATGAGCCGGAAGTCGACCCTGTGCGCCGCGTCGTCACCCAGGCGTCGCACCTCGTTCGTCTCCAGCACGCGCAGGAACTTGGCCTGCAGGTCGAGCGGCAGGTCACCGATCTCGTCCAGGAACAAGGTGCCGCCCGCGGCTTGCTCGAAGAGCCCCGAACGGTTCCGGTCTGCGCCGGTGAAGGCGCCCTTGCGATAGCCGAAGAGCTCGGACTCGATCAACGAGGCGGGCAGCGCGGCGCAGTTCTCGGAGACGAAGGCCGCGCGCCGGCGCGGCGACTGCTCGTGCAGCGCGCGTGCGGCGAGTTCCTTGCCCGTGCCGCTCTCGCCGACGAGCAGGACCGCCAGGTCGCTCGGCGCGGCGCGCGCAATCAGCTCGTGGACCTTGCGCATGGCGCGCGACTGGCCGACCAGCGTCCCGGGTTCGGGCGTGCCGGACTCGCGCAGCGCACGCCGAGCGTTCTGCAGGTCGACTTCCTTCTCGACCACGCGGCGCTCGAGCTCGCGGTTGAGGGCGCGGATCTCTTCCAGGCGCTTGACTTGCAGGATGGCCAGCGCGGCCTGGTCGGTCAGCAGCTGGCACAGGCGCTCGGCGCGATCGTCGAAGGCGCCCTTGCGCAAGCGGTGATCGACGTAGATCGCGCCGCGCAGGTCGCGCGTGATCTCGAATGGCACGCACAGGATCGAGCGCAGCTCCAGCGAGACCACGGAGGTCTGGTGGCCGAGCAGCGGATCGTCGACCGCGTTGCTGACGCGCACCGGTTTCATCTTCGCGAGCGCGTCACGCACGACCGAACCCGAGATCTCGAACTCGGGCTGGGCGATGTCGCCGCGGCAGGAATCGAGGGCGGTGTCGAAGCGCAGCTCGCCGTGCTCCTCGAGCACCAGGAAGCCGCGCTCGGCTCCGGTGACGCCCAGGGCGTGCTCCACGATCAGGCCCAGCAGGGTCTCGAGGTCCTGCTGCTGGACGAGCTGGCGGTTGATCTGCAGCAGGGAAACGATCTCCATCTCGAAGTCCTCCTCACGGACGCGCGTATCGGAACGATGCGTGAAATCTCCCGGCCAGGGGTCGGGTTCGCCGAGCAGCACGCGCCGCAGCGCGGCTTGCTCGGCTGCGGACAGTCCGGCCGCGCAGAGCTCGAAGGCGCTCTCGGCGCGAAGCGTGTAGTCCCGTGAGAGTTCGACGGACTCGCAGCGGGCCGCGAGGGCCAGGAACAGACGAGCGGCGCGGTCGTCGCGGCCGCGGCGGAGCAACTCCTCGGCCAGGCGTGCGACTCCGTCGTCCGCAAAGCGCTCGGAGCGCAGGCTGTCGAACAGCCTCTCGTCCAGCGCGTTCAGCGTTTCTCCCTCTTCGGGCGGCAGAGTCGTACCGCCGTCGATGCGCGTGGCGAGGATCAGGGCCTCGCGCGCGAGCCGCGGCTGCTTGAGGGATTGCGCCAGGGCACCAGCCCGGCCGGCCAGCTCCTCGGCAGCGCCGCGCTTGTCCCGCAGCCATTCGATGCGCGCTCGGGCCAGGAGGATGCGCGGGTCGATCCCGTCTTGATCGATGGCGACCGCGTCCGCCTTCGAGAAATCTCCGAGGCGTGCGCGCATCTCGGCCGCCTTGGCGAAGAGCAGCGGCGCATAGCGGCGCTTCTGGGCGCCGGTCATGCTCTCGGCGGTGCTTTCCAGGGTCTCGATCGAGGCGCGCGCGTGCCCGCGCTCGAAGTGCAGCAGGCCGAGCAGGCCGCGCACCGTGCTGGAGCCCTCGCGATCGTCGAGGCGCTCGCGGATCTCCATGGCCGAGACGAGCAGGGGCTCGGCTTCGACCAGTTCTCCGAGCTCGCGCAACAGCCCGCCCAGATTGGTGCGCGCGTGCGCCAGGCCCGCGATGAGTCCAGCCTGGTCGCATTGCTCGGCCGCGAGTTCCAGCTCGGCGCGCGCGCGGTCGAGCGACCCCGAGCCGCGCTCGATGATGGCCAGATTGATGTGCAACGCCGCCTGCAGCGAGACGTCTTCGGCCCGGACGGCCTCTTCGATCAGGCGCTGGATCGTGCTCCGGGCCTCGTCCACACGCCCCAGGCGGTAGCCGCTCATGGCGCCCAGCGACTCGAGGTAGATGCGCCGACGTGCCTCGAACTCGCCCGCTCGCTCGAGGGAGGCCGGATCGAGGCGCGCCAGTGCGGCACAGGTCTCTTCGTCGCGGGCGAGCGTGTGCAGGAGCTGGATGCGCCCGATGGCGGCTTCGACGCGCGCGGCCGGATCGAGTTCGGCGGCCCGGTCGTAGTGCGCGAACGACTGCTCGGTCTCGTGACGCAGGCGCGCGACTTCGGCGCGCACCAGCTCGACCCAGGCGACGAAGTGGGGGTTCGAGCTCGCGGCGAGACCCTCGACCTCGCGCAGGGCCGGTTCGGTCTGGCCGATCGAGCACCAGGCGCGCGCCCGCTCGATGATCAGTTCCGGCGCGGTGCGCACGATGTCCTGGCCCAGGAGCGTGCACGCCGTTCGCGCGTGATCGATGAGTTCCAGGCTGGCCTCGGGGCGCCCGCGTTCGCGCAGCGTCGCCAGGGCTGCGACCAGGGCACGCGCCGTGTGTTCGAGGGGCAGGGCACAGAAGCGATGAAGGGCCACGCTGGCCGCGGTGCGCTCGCGGTACTGTCCCGGTCCCGCTCGTTCGATCGACAGCGCGCGTCGCTCGTGTGCGGCACGCAGCGCGTCGACGCCCAGCACGGGCCGGCCGAGCGCGCGCAGGAGCCGCGTCTCCCCGGCGCGCTCGCTGCCCTCGATCCAGCCATTGCGGCGCAGCCGCAAGCACGCCGCTCCGAAGGCTCGCGGATCCAGCTCGGAGAGGAGCGAGAGCTCCTGCGAGTTGGAGCGGCCTCCGGTGACCTGCAGGGCACACAGGACCTGGAGCTCCGGGCGCGTCAGAGAGGCGAGCTCCGCGTCGCTGGCCTCGCGCGCTGCCATCGCATGGGGATCGGGCAGCTCCCCAGGGCGCAGGCGGAAGCCCTGGTTCTGGGCCAGCAACCAGCCATCACGCTGGCCGGCCTCGAGCATCTGGTCGAGGAAGCTGGCGGAGCCCTGCGCGGCGGCTGCGAGGCGTGCCGCGAAGGCGCTGCGGCGCACGGGATTCTCGGCCGACAGGGGTCGCTCCAGGAAGCGTGCGATCGACTCCTCGCTCACGGGCGGAACCTCATCCACGCGGAAGGCGGCCGAGAAGGGCGCCTCCGCCGCGACCACGAACAGGCGCGGCTTGGACGAGGAATGCTTGCGCCGCGCGAGCGCGCTGGCTCGCTCCAGGCTCTCGATGGCGCGCCTCTTCCAGGCGTCCATCTCGGTCACGAGGAGCGCGATCCATTCGGCCCCCTCGACCACGAGTCCGGCCGACCATTCGTCCATGGTCACGCCGTTCTCGATCGAGGCGAGCTCCGCGGTCAGGTCGACGCCCCGCAGCGTCCTGGCGCGCAGAGAGGCGAAGAGTCGCAGGTGCTCCCAGAACGGACGCGGGTCCTCGGCGCCGGGCAGGCGCACCCACAGGGCGGTCTCCTGAGCCTCGACACCTTCCATCCACTGCGCAACCCAGGCGTCGCGGCCGAAGGCCACCGGCCAGTGCAGCTCCTCGACCAGCTCCCGCGGATCCAGCGGTACCCCGAGACGCTCTCCGAGCAGCCGGCCGATGGCGGCAGCGGAGCGCGGCCTGCGCGTCGGATCGCGCGCGGTCAGCGACACGATCAGATCGCGTGACCAGACCGGCAGATCCTCGGGATCGCTACCCGCCGCATCCAGGTAGGAGCGGTCGGGGAAAATGGCATAGAACTCCCGGGCGCTGCGCTTGATGCCGACCAGCAGGCGATGCAGCATGGCGCCCACCGCAAACAGGTCGGAGGAGGGGGTGAGCTCCATCCCCATCAGCACCTCGGGCGCAATCGCGAACAGCGTCCCGCTGACCTCGTTCTCGGGCTGCTTGGCTCCCTGGCGGCTGGAGAGTCCGAAGTCGCACAGGACCGGGCGCCCCTCGGGTGTGACGATGACGTTCTCGGGCTTCAGGTCGGCGTGGACGAAGCCCGCCCGGTGCAAGTGATCGAGGGCTGGGCAGAGGCGTGCGACCAGGGTTCCGATCTCCTCGTTCGACTTGCCCTTCGCCCAGATCTGGAGGTCCTCCCCATCCACCCAGCGGCGGGCAAGGAAGCGCCCCCCCGCTGCCAGGGGGCCATAATCGATGAGCGGAGCCACGCCGGGGTGGTCGACGGCGGACAACACTGCCAGCTCCGCCAGGCCCTCCTGGGTGTTGCCCGTCGTATCCAGTCTGAGGACGACGGTCTCACCTCCCTTGCTCGCGCGCAGCACCCAGACCGGTCCTCGGTGGCCGAGCACTCGGTCCAGGACGTAGCCGGGCGGAAGTAGGAGTCCGCTTTCAGGCGAGGAGGTCACGCTGTCTGAATAATAGACCGAGGATCCATAAGAAGGACTGGATCGCGCGAAGGAATCTGAGCGGGAAGGACAGGTCAGACCTGTGTTTTTGGGTTCCTAACGTGGAAAGAGGTGGGCATAATCGGGGCTGCCTAGGAAGTTTCTTCTCGGTAGGGAGCCGATCAGGCATCTCTTTGCGCAGCAACCGTGCCAGCACACCTCATGAAGATCCACCACCTGATCGCGTGCCTCTGCTCGCTGTCCGTGCTCACCTCGGCCCAGGTCTCCGTCTACGAAAGTACGCCCGGACTGCCCGGAAACGTGGTCGTCGTGGCCCAATCGGAGTTCCGACCGAGCGAGCTCCAAGGGATCGCTCTCCTGCCCCTGGATTGCAGCGCTCGCACGCGACTCACGGAGTTGCTCGAGGGTCAGGCTCGACTTCGTTCCGATGTGCCAGGAGCTGCGCGACTGTTGCTGCCCGACGAGCGCGGCTCGCTCTACAAGTACCGGCGGGACGAGGTCGGCGGACAGGCAACCTTCGGGTTCTTCCTGGTCCGTCCCGGAGGGATGGCGAGTTCCCTGTTCGAGCTCGGCGGCACGGGCAGCGCGGGGACCGGCGACCCGTTCCCCGAGAACCTGGCGATCGCCGCGGATGGACGCGCGTTCTTGGTCGCGAGCAGCCTGCAGGCCGGGGGTGATCTGTGGGAGATCAGTCTCGTCGGCACGGCGATCAACCGCACCTCCCAGCAGGCTCCACTGGACTTCGAGAAGAACGGGCTCGTCTTGCTCGCGAACTGGGGGCTGGGGGTGGCTGCGGACGGCGTCTATCGTTTCGATCGGACGCTCGGTGGAGGCGCAAGCATCGTGAACTTGCCGATCAGCCCGGTCTGGTTCGGCCCGGATGTCGTGCGCAGTGCGGACGAATCGACGGTTGCTTTCCTGGCGGGAGCCGATGCCACCCACGTCCGGGTCCTTACCTGCCGGCGCACGGGGGCCAGTGTGCTGGCCTCGGACAGAGCGATGGACATCCCGGGCGCCGGCTTCCTGCCGGAGGATCCCTCGGGGCCTGCGCTGGCCCTGTCCACGGACGGCTCGTGGGTCGCATGGCGAGCCGAGGGCAGCATCTCGCGCGAATGCTTCGTGCGCGAGACGCGCCCCGGTCCCAGGGCACCCAGCCAGCAGCTGACAGGACCGGCGGACTTCTTCTACACCCTCAACGACACCGGTGTGATCGCGTTCTTCGATCGCGATTCGGCCGTGCTCGTGGCCGGTCGGGAGCGGAGCGACGGCATCGGCCGCGCCGACCTCTTTCGCATCGATCTCGCCTCTCCGAGCGGGTTCACCGCCACGAATCTATCGCTGACCTCGGGGGTCACCCAACCTCCCTTCGACTACGGTTCGCTGAGCACCGGCGATGGCCTGTTCCAGGTGCCTGGTCCCACGCCCGCATTCTTGATTCTCGATGGCGATGGGGCGGGGAGGATGTTGTGGGTGGACGCGGCCGGTGGGGCGGTCGAGTTCCTCGACCAGGTACAGGCCCTGGACTCGCTCGACGTGACCGGCACGTACCTGGTCGCGGGAGTCACTCGCCCGCCGGGCGTCGACGATCCGCTGCTGGAATCTCTCAACCTGGTGCAGATTCCACGCGGAGGCCAAGGCGCGATCGTCGCGCGGCTGCCCGCTGGCTGCCACCTGTCGCGCACCGTCGGCTCGCGCACGCACAACCTCTTCGCCTCGGTCCTGGAGTTCGGGACCGGCGAACGGCTCGGTCGCCTGCGCGTCCCGAGCCCGACCGGAATATCGATCTCGCCGTCGCTCCTCTCCTTCGGCCCGACGACTGGCATGACTGCGGATGGCGCGATCCTCGCCACGGTCGAGGTGGCCAGCAACCGCGCGGCCTTTTCCTGGTCAGATGTCGGGACGCAAGTCCTCCGGGTGACCCGGGTGGAGACTTTCCTCTTGCCGGGGCTCTGATCCGCAGCCGGCCTTCCGATCACGCGAAATCGTGGCGCGCGACGCGCCTGGTCCGAAGGTCCCGGTGTCGCCGCGCCATTCTCTCGGACCAGGAGCCGTGGTCGGGATAGGAGTCCGCGGCGATGACGCGTCTGGCTACCATGACGCCCCAGGTGATCCACTTCCTCCGGTCCTCGGGAGTCCGAAACATGACGAAGATTCGCCGCGACATCGTGCTGTTCGCTGTCTGCGCGTTCGCGGCCGCGCAGTCGAATCACGGACAAGCTCCGCACGTGGCGGCTCAGCCGGGAAGGAGTCGGCTGGATCTCCAGGTGCTCGAGCGCATGGCCACGGTCGAGCTGCCGCCGATCAACCTCGACGCCGTGATGAAAGAAGACCTGGAGCGACAGGAACAGGGACTGCCTCCGCGCTTCGCAGTGCCGCAGGAGCGGCGGATGACTCCGCGGGACTCGGGCACCTGGGAGAATCTGGACGCGGATACCCTGCAGTGGCGCCTCAGATTGCGCTCGCCCGGGGCGCGGTCCCTGAACCTCGGGTTCAGCCAGTTCCGCATGCCGGAAGGCGGCAGTCTGCACATCTACTCCGCCGATCTCGGGCACGTCGTGCGGCCCTTCACCCAGGCCGACAACGAGCCCCACGGCGAGCTGTGGACTCCGGTCGTCCTCAGCGATGATCTCTTGCTCGAGCTCGTGATCCCGGCGGCGGAGCTCGATCAGCTCGTGCTCGAGCTCGCCTGGATCAACCAGGGCTACCGCGGTTTCGGCTCGAATCGGACCGCGCTCCTGTCGGGCTCCTGCAACGTCGACGTGGTCTGTCCCGATGGCATCCCCTGGACGCTCGAGATCCCCTCGGTGGGCGTGATCTCGACCGGCGGCTCGACCTTCTGCACGGGCTTCCTGGTGAACAATGTGCGCCAGGACCTGAAGCCCTACTTCATGACCGCCAACCACTGCGGCATCACCTCCGGGAACGCGGCCTCACTGGTCGTCTACTGGAACTACGACAACTCGACCTGCCGCCCGCCGGGCAGTCCCTCCAGCGGGGGCGCGGGCGACGGCTCCCTCGCGCAGTTCAACACGGGCTCGTTCTTCCGCGCCGCGAACTCGCCCTCTGATTTCACGCTGGTCGAGCTCGACGACGCCATCAACCCGGCCTTCGACGTCGCCTACGCCGGCTGGGACGCGACCGGCGCCACGGGGACGTCGGCCATCGCCATCCACCACCCGAACACGGACGAGAAGCGCATCAGCTTCGAGGACCAGGCCACGACGACCACCACCTATCTCGCCGAGGCCGTGCCGGGCGACGGCACGCACGTGCGCGTGATCGATTGGGACCTCGGCACGACCGAGCCAGGCTCGTCGGGCTCGCCGCTATTCAACCAGGCGCATCGCGTGATCGGCCAGCTCCACGGCGGCTTCGCTTCATGCTCCAGCCAGACTTCGGACTGGTACGGGAAGATCTCGGTCTCCTGGAACGGGGGCGGCACGAACTCGACGCGCCTGAGGAACTGGCTCGACCCGGACAGCACGGGCACGCTCCTGGCCGACACGGTCTCGCTCGACACGCTGTGCTCGGACGCGGGCACGATCGAGCTCGACAAGGGCCGTTTCGGCTGCGCGAGCAGCGCCAGGGTCACGGTCGTCGATTGCGACCTGAACACGAACAGCGCCGTGGCCGAAACGATCCTGGTCAACGTCTCCTCGGATTCGGAAGCGCTGGGCGAGGACTTGCTCTTGACCGAGACGGGGGCGAACACGAGTCGCTTCAGCGCGAACCTCACGCTCGCAGGTGTGGACGCGCCGGGCGTGCTGCTCGTCACGGATAACGACACGATCACCGCGCTCTACGTCGACGCCGATGACGGTTCGGGCGGCTTCGGCATCCAGGTCACCGACTCGGCGCTGATCGATTGCCTGCCGCCGGGGGTGCTTTCCGTCTCCTTTTCGAGCGTGACCGCCACCACGGCGCGCCTGAACGTGCTGGCGGACGAGCCGGTCGTGGCCGAGGCTCTCCACGGATTCTCCTGCGGTAACACGAATCAGTCCGAGACCGGCGCAGGACTCTCCACCGCGGCAATCGTGGACCTCACGGGTCTGCAACCGAACACGACTTACTACGTCAAGGCCTCAGTGGCCGACGAGGCCGGCAACCTGACCTTGGACGACAACGGCGGCTCCTGTCACACCCTCACGACGGCCAACGTGCCCAACTTCTTCACCGAAGAGTTCCTGGGCGATCACGATCTGGACAACGAGGTCATCGTGTTCCAGCCGACCCAGGACTCGGACGGCTACGACCTGTGCAAGCGCACGGCTCCGGGGTTCCTGACCGACCCGGTGGGGGGCACGACAGTGACGCTCACCGACGACGGCTCGGCCCTGGTGAACCTGACCGGTGGCAAGACGGTCAAGCTCTACGGAACGGCCTATTCGAGCTTCTACGTCAACGCCAACGGCAACCTGACTTTCGGCGCGCTGGACGGAACCTACACCGAGTCGTTGACCCAGCACTTCGCGCGGCCGCGCGTGGCGGCCCTGTTCGACGACCTGAACCCCGCCGCAGGGGGCACGGTCTCTCGCAAGCAACTCTCCGACCGGGTGGCCATCACCTGGCAGAACGTGCCCGAGTACAACACGAGCAACCAGAACTCCCTGCAGATCGAGCTGTTCTTCGATGGCCGGATCCGCCTGACCTCGCCCTCGGTCGCGGCAACGGACGGGATCGCTGGTCTCTCGCGCGGCACGGGCTCGAGCCCCGTTTTCGTGGAGACGAATCTCTCCGGCGCCCAGTCCTGCATGTCCCTCCCTCCGACGCAGGAATCCGACCAGCCCCTCGCGCGCTGAGAGGCCGAGCAGGAATCGATGATACAGCCTCTCAGATGTCTTCTGGCGCATCGCCTGACGGCGCTGCTTCCCGTTCGCGAGCAATTCTTGCTCGCTCTCTGAGCCCGCCAGATCGAGGGGACCTCGAGCGAAGGTCGCGAATGGC
>JANOGB010000705.1:0-7917 GCA_031413955.1 Planctomycetota bacterium
CAGGAAGAGGAAGGCAAGGAAACGGAGCCGGGCTGGAGCCCGGCGCTCCCAGGGGAAGCCAACCCCGCCAGTGTCGTCTGCACTCTCCCGCTGGCGAGCCTTCGCCTCTACCCTGCAGCTTCCATGCGACGCATCGCCGTCATCGGCCTCGGCTACGTGGGTCTCGCGGTCGCGCGCGCCTTCGCGCGGCGCTTTCCGGGCACGCTGGGCTTCGACCGCGACGCCGCGCGGGTGGCAGGCCTGCGCTCCGGCGTCGATCCGACCGGAGCGCTGACCGAGGCGGGCGCGCTCGCAGGCCTGCGCCTCTCCAGCGCTCCGCGCGACCTCGCCGAGCACGACTTCTTCGTGATCGCCGTGCCCACGCCGATCGACGCGGCCCAGCAGCCGGACCTGAGCGCGCTCGAGGAAGCGGCCACGACCGTTGGCCGCGCGCTGCGCCCGGGCGCGGTAGTCGTGCTCGAATCGACCGTCTACCCGGGCCTGAGCGAGGAATGGCTCGGCCCGCGGCTCGAGCGCGCCGCGGGCCTGGTGCGCGGGCGCGACTTCACGCTCGGCTACTCGCCCGAGCGCATCAACCCCGGCGATCTGGCGCACGGCTTCGAGCAGGTGAAGAAGGTGATCGCGGCCGAGGACGAGCGCACCCTGGACGTGCTCGAGGCCTGCTACGGCGCGGTGGTCGAGGCCGGCATCCATCGCGCGCCCTCGATCCGCGTGGCCGAGGCGGCCAAGGTGCTCGAGAACGTGCAGCGCGACCTCAACGTGGCGCTGATGAACGAGCTCGCGCGCATCTGTGCGCGCCTCGGGCTCGATACCAACGACGTGCTGGCCACGGCCGCCACCAAGTGGAACTTCCTGCCCTTCCGGCCGGGTCTGGTGGGCGGACACTGCATCGGCGTCGATCCGTACTACCTCGCGGCCAAGGCTCAGGCGCTGGGCGTGGAGCCGCGCATGATCCTCGCCGGGCGCGCCGTCAACGACGGCATGAGCGCGTTCGTGGCCGAGAGCGTGCTCGCGCGCCTGGAGAGCGTGCTCGGAAGCGCGCGCGGCGCGCGCCTCGGCGTGCTGGGCATCGCCTTCAAGCCCGACGTGGCCGACCTGCGCAACTCGCGCGTGCCCGACGTGCTCGCGGCCCTGCGCGCGGCCGGCGTGGAGCTCGTCGTGCACGATCCGCGCGTGGATCCCGGGCTGGCGGCGAGGCTGCACGGACTCGAGCTCGTTCCGGCGGCCGCGCTCACCGGGCTGGACGCGCTCTTCCTGGCCGTGCCGCACCGCGGGCTCGCCGAGCTCGCCCTCGCGCACCTGGGTGAACGCACGCGGCTCCTCTTCGACCTGTCAGGAGCGGTGGAGCGCGCACGCATCCCCACAGGAGTCACGCTCTGGCGGCTGTAGAGGCTGTAGCGCAGCGCGCCTACGAGCGCCTCGAGCACGAGCTACGCGCGCGCCCGCGCCTCTGGCTGGTGACCGGTGCAGCGGGCTTCATCGGTTCGCACCTGCTCGAGCGCTTGCTCCTGCTCGACCAGCGCGTGCACGGCCTCGACGACTTCTCCACCGGGCGGCGCGAGAACCTGGCGGCGGTCGAGCGCGCGGTGGGCGCGGAGCGCTGGCGGCGCCTGCGCTTCGTGACGGGCGACGTGCGCGAGCGCGGGACCGTGCGCGCGGCCTGCGCGGGTTGCGAGCTCGTCCTGCACCAGGCCGGGCTCGGGTCGGTCGTGCGCTCGCTGGCCGAGCCCGAACGCTGCCTCGAGGTGAATGCCGCCGGCACCTGGACCGTGCTCGCGGCGGCGCACGCGGCCGGCGCGCAGCGGCTCGTGCTGGCTTCCTCCTCGAGCGTCTACGGCGATTGCCCGGACGTGCCGCAGCGCGAGGAGCGCATCGGCCACGCCCTCTCGCCCTACGCGGCCTCGAAGCAGGTGGCCGAGCTGGTGGCCGCGGGTTTCTCGCGCGGGCTCGGCTTCCCGAGCGTGGCGCTGCGTTACTTCAACGTCTTCGGGACGCGCCAGGACCCGCACGGGCCCTATGCGGCGGTGATCCCGCGCTGGAGTCGAGCGCTGGTCGCGGGCCAGGCGCCGGAGCTGGAGGGGGACGGCCTGCAGACGCGCGACTTCACGCCGGTCGCCGCGGTGGTGGAAGCGAACCTGCTGGCGGCCTGCACCGCGCTGGCCGAGCCGGCGTCCGTGTTCAACGTCGGGACGGGTCGCGAGCTCTCGCTCCAGGAACTTTTCGCTTCCCTGGTGGCGGCCTGCGCCAGCCTCGGCCTCGAACGCAGCAGCCTGCACCCGCGCGCGGGGCCCGCGCGCCCTGCGGATCGCCGCGCGAGCCGCGCCGATCTGACACACGCGCGCGCCGCGCTCGGGTACGAGCCGCCCGGCGAAAACGACGCGGGCCTGCGCGCCACGCTCGAGGAGCTCGTTGACTCGCGCTCGCGCGCTTCCTAACACATCGCTGGCTCGTAGCGATGGCCGGAGGCACCCTCACCCGTCTCAAGCAACGTCTGGCGCTCCTGTTCGCCACGCCTTCCGAGCGCCGCCACGCGCGCGTCGGGCCGGCGCACCTCTGGCAGATGAAGCGTGCCTTCCAGTTCGACTTCCTGCAGCGCATGGGGCTCGAGCGCGGGCAGCGCTTGCTCGACCTCGGCTGTGGCACGCTGCGCGGCGGGCTGCCGCTGATCGAGTTCCTGGACGTAGGTCACTACACGGGGGTCGAGGTGCGCGCGGAAGTGCTGGCGGAGGCGCGCGCGGAGCTCGCCGAGGCCGGCCTCGCGCACAAGTCGCCCGTGCTGGTGCACGCGACCGACCTCGGCTCGCTGGAGCTCCCGGCGCGTTTCGACGTGATCTGGGCCTTCTCGGTCCTGATCCACATGGACGACGCGAGCCTGGCGCGCGCGTTCCTGTGCGTGGCGCGCCATCTCGCGCCCGACGGCTCGTTGCATGCCAACGTGCGTCTCGCGCAGGGCGGCGCCGCCGAGGAGCGCATCGAGGAGCGCGAGCAGCACTGGGAAGGGTTTCCGGTCGTGACGCGCGCGCTCGACTTCTATCGTGCGGCCGGCGCGTGCCATGGCCTTGCGCTGCGCGATCTGGGTTCCTTGGCCGCGCTGGGGCACGTCTCGGGCGACAGGGCGCAGGACGGGCAGCACATGCTGAGCTGGCGCCGCGCGGCCGCGGCGGGCGGAGCGCACCCCGCATGACGTCAGGCGACCCTCGCAGCCTGGCCATCCTCGGCTGCCGCGGCATTCCCGCGCGCTACGGAGGCTTCGAGACCTTCGCCGAAGAGCTCGCCGTGCGCCTGGTGGCGCGCGGCTTTCCCGTGACCGTCTTCTGCCAGCAGCCCGTGTGGCGTGAGGACGAGCGCGCCGAGCGCGAGCTCGTGCGCGAGCACCGCGGGGTGCGTCTCGAGCACGTGCGCGTGCCGCGCCTCGGGCCGAAGAGCGCACTGCTCTACGATCTCCTGTCCCTGCGCCGTGCGCGCGCGCACGACGTGGTCTACATGCTCGGCTACGGCGCCGGCGCGTTCCTCGCTCTCGCGCGCCGGCCGGGGAACGAGGTGTGGGTCAACATGGACGGGCTCGAGTGGCGGCGCTCGAAGTGGGGGACGTTCTCGCGCGCCTGGCTGCAGCGCGCGGAGCGGGCTGCACTGCGCTCGGCGCAGCGCGTCGTGTTCGACAATGCGGCCGTGCGCGCGGCGGTGCTGGGTGCGGCCCCTGCGGGAGATGTCGACGAGCGCGTGCACGTGATCGAGTACGGGGCCGAGCTCGAGCTCGAGCACGATCCGGGTGTGCTGGCCTCGCTCGCGCTGCGCCCGCAGGCCTATTTCCTGAGCGTGGCGCGTATCGAGCCCGAGAACCACGTGCTCGAGATCCTGCGCGCGCACGCGCGCGCAGGGGTCAAGCGCGCGTTGCTCCTGGTGGGCGACGTCGAGCGCGCCGGACGCTACGGCGCGGCCTGCCGCGCGGCCGCGGCCGGCACGGCGCGTTTCCTCGGGCCGCTCTTCGACCGGCGCACGCTGCATGCCCTGCGGCGCGACGCGGCGGCCGCACTGCACGGACACTCGGTGGGGGGCACCAACCCGGCGCTGCTCGAGGCCATGGCGGCCGGCGCCCCGCTGGTCGCGCACGACAATCCGTACAACCGCGAGGTGCTGGCGGGGCACGGGCTCTACTTCCAGAGCGAGGACGAGCTCGTCACGGCCCTGCGCCAGGCCGACGCCTGGAGCAGCGAGGAGCGTGCGCGCCGGGGAGCGGAACACCGCGCGCGCATCGCCGCGCGCTACACCTGGGAGCACATCGCCGACGAGTACGCCGCGCTGCTCGCGCGCCCCACGGTGCCGGACTCGCTATCCACGCGCGTCGACGCCGTGCCCGCCGCACTGCCGCGCGCGGCCGCGCCGCGGCACGCGCCGGACCGGGGGCGCGCGCCGTGATTGCGTCGCGCACGTCCGGCCGCGCCGCGCTCGTCGTGCTGCTGTTCGCCTGCGTCTACTTGCCGCTCGAGGAGTTCTTGCTCAAGTGGGCGCCGGGCGGCTCGACGGGCTATGCCGTGGCGCGCCTCGGGTTCGAATGCCTGCTGTATGGCGCGGTGGCGGCCCTGGTCGCAGCGCGCGCGGTGCGCGGCCTGCCACAGCGCGCGACGCCGCTCGACCTCCCGCTGCTCTCGTTCCTGGCGCTGGCCGCGTGCTCGCTGCTCCTCTCGGACGGCTCCTGGCTCCAGGGACTGGTCAACCTGCGCGTGCTGGTGCGCTACGTGGCGGTGTTCTACCTGGTCGTGTTCCTCGAGCTCGCGCCGGAGGAGCGGCGCCGCGTGCTGGCGCTGGTCCTCGGCTCGGCGGCGCTGCAGGGCGTGCTCGGGATCGTGCAGCACCTGCAGGGCGGCGCGAGCGAGTTCTGGCTGCCGCGCGCCGACCTCGAGGCCGTGGCGGGCGTCGCGCGCGAGTTCGCCGCGCTGCAGGGCGGTCTGGAGCAGGGCGCGGTGCTCGGCACGACCGACCACTCGGTGGCCTTCGCGCTGTTCCTGCTGGTGGCGGGCGCGCTGGCTGCGGCGCTGCTCGTGACGGGTGCGGCACGGAGCCGCGGCGGCCAGGCGTCGCTCGGCCTGGTGGTGTGCCTGGCGTTCGCCGGGATCCTCTTCAGCTACACGCGCGCGTGCCTGTTCGCCTTCGTGCTCGCGCTGGCCCTGCTGGTCTGGATGGAACGCCGAGAACCAGGCGTCAGGCACCTCTGGCCGCGGCTGGCGCTGCTCGCGCCGGTGCTCCTGGGGGCGGCGCTCCTGCTGCGCGGCGGTGGGGGCGGCCCGGCCTTCGCGCGCGAGAAGGAGACGCGCGTCAGCCCGTTCACGAGCGTCGAGGCGCTGTTCACGCGCGAGTACCTGCAGAGCGCGCGGTCTTCGCGCCTGTGGGTGCTGGGCGACGTGGGCGGCGAGATCGCGCGCTCGGCCGGCTGGCTGGGCTTCGGGCCCGACCAGGAGCACGTCAAGCAGCGGCTGCTCTCGTCGGGCGGGGCGACCCTGCACCGGCTCATCGCTTACCGCGCCCTCGAGGACGTGTACTGGGTCGCGCTGCTCGCCTACTACGGTTTCCTCGGCCTGTCCGTGTTCCTGTTCGTGCTGGCGCGGCTCGCGGCGCTCGCACGGCTGGCGCGTGCGCGCGCCCGGGATGCGCGCGAGCGCGCCACGGCCGGGGCCCTGCTCGCGCTGCTGTGCGTGCTCGTGCCGCTCGGCTTCCTCGCTCCGACCTTCGACTTCCGTGCCTTCGCGTTCTACTTCTGGCTGCTGGCCGGGTTGGTGGTCGCGCAGCTCCTGCCCGCAGGCGGCGCAACGCGCTCGGCGTGCGCGGGTGCGCTCACGGCGCGCCTGGCATGAGCTCCAGGCCCGAGCTCGCGCTCTTCATCGGCGGGGCGCACAAGGCCGGCACGACCGCGCTCTACCAGGCCCTGGTGCAGCACCCGGCGCTGGCCGGGCACGCGCAGTCGGAGCTGACCTTCTTCGTCGAGGACGAGGAGTACCGGCAAGGCTTCGAGTCACGCGCCTGGCTGCGCTATCTGCCACGCTGCCTGCCACGGGACGTCGGCGCGCGGCGCTTCGTGGGCAAGCACGTCAAGCTCTTCTACCGCCGCGCGGCGCTCGAGCGCCTGCGCGCATTCTCGCCCGCGGCGCAGCTCGTGCTCCTCCTGCGCCAGCCCGTGGAGCGTGCCCACTCCGCCTACTGGCACGCGCGCGCGCATGGGCGCGAGGAGCTCACGAGCTTCGAGGCCGCGCTGGCCGCCGAGGACGAGCGCGTGCGCGCCGGCCGCGCGCCCTGGCACGACACCTGTTACGTCCGCAACGGCTCGTACGCCGAGCCGCTCGCGCAGGCCTTCGAGGTGTTCGGCCGGGAGCGCGTGCACGTGCATCTGCTCGAGGACCTGCATGCGCGCCCGCTGGAGGTCGTGCGCGCGCTGTACGGCCTCCTCGGCGTCGATGCGAGCTTTCGGCCCGACCTCGAGCGTGGCGCCAACCGTGCTCACGCCGCGCGCTCGCCGCGCCTCGCGCGCCTGATGGGGCGCGTGTTCGACAGCCGCGCGCGTGCCAAGCGTGCCTTGCGCGCGTGCGTGCCCGAGCGCGTGGCGCTCGCGCTGCGCCAGGAACTCGTGCGCTGGAACTCGCGCCCGCAGGACGTGCCGCCCATGCAGGCCGAGACGCGGGCGGAGCTCCTCGGACGCTTTCGCGCCTCGAACGCGCGCGTGGCCGAGCTGCTCGGGCGCGACCTCGCGCACTGGGAAGCTTGAAGGGTTGGATTCGGGGCTGTGGAGCGAGCTCGACGGGGTCCCCGCTCGCGGCGCGGGAGCGTTGTGACCAGACCGGTGGCGCCCGTGCAGTCGTGCCCGCAGCCGCCACGCGGTCCGCGGCGCGCTGCGCGCGCCTCGGGGGCCGGACCGCGTGGCGCCTGCGAGCTCGACTGCACGGGAAGGCGGGCGGTCTCTCCCGCGGGGAGAAGCCCCGTCGAGCTCGGCAGATATTCTTCGAAGAACTCGCGAACGAATGAAGGACGCCGTGCGTCTATCTGTTGTAGCGAGCAAGGGGGGATTGCGCTCGCCTCCGTCACCGAGAGTCCGTGACCAAGAGTTCGTCACGAGGAGTCACCATGAAGAGTTTCAGTGCTCATCGGCGTTCGAGTGTTCCGCACTCCGCTCGATCAGAGGTTCGCGGTGTCTGTCACGTCGTCCTGCGAGTTCGGCGCGGCTTGCCGTGGCTCAGGACGCCGCGGGTGTATCGCGTGCTCGAACGCGCGTTCCGGCGAGGCAAGGAGAAGCAGGGCTTCGCGCTCGTGCAGTTCAGCGTGCAAGGCGACCATGTTCACCTCTTGATCGAGGCCGAGAGCAAGGGAGAGCTCGCGCGCGGCATGCAGGGACTCTCAATCCGGCTCGCCAAGAATCTCAATCGCTACTGGCGGCGCCGCGGCGGGTCCGTGTTCGCCGAGCGCTACTTCGCGCGCGCCGTGCAGACCGCCAAGGAGATCAAGCGCGCGCTCGCCTACGTGCTGAACAACGCCAGGAAGCACGGCGTGTGGTCCTCGCCGACCCGGCCCGATCCCTTCTCCTCGGGCCGCTGGTACTCGGGCTGGTACGAGGACTCCGCCAATATCTGCCGGCCGCGGCGCGCGCCGCCCGTCGCTCGCGCTCGTGACATGTACCTAACGATGCCGAGCTTCCGCTGCCTGAGTGTCGCCTTCGTTCCGGGCCGGCAGGCCTGGGAGAGCGAGCCCTTCGACCCCCGGCTCACCTTCTGATCGATCCTCGCCACTCCAGTCACCGCGGGCTCGCCGTGGTTTCTCGGCGCGGTCCACGGCGCCATCGCTTGCTTCCGAGCCAGGGCTCGCCGGGGCTTCAGCGCGCGGGAGAGACCCCTCGCCCTACGGGTCTCTCGGGCTCGAAGGCGTTGCGCGGCCGGG
>JANOGB010000706.1:0-1720 GCA_031413955.1 Planctomycetota bacterium
CGAGTAGAGATCGCCTCCCTGCCTGTACACGACTCGGCTCGATGTCGGATCGGCCTGGTACTCCACGATCCCCGCACTGGTGAGCACCACCGCCGGCGCTGAGCCGTCGAGTGGCACCGAATGGACCCACAGGTATTCCACCTGCATTCCCGGACGCCAGCTTTCGCGATACAGGAGCCAGCGGCTGTCAGGGCTGATGGCCACGTCGACCTCGAATGAACCGATCGGAACGGTCGCGAGAAGGGTACCGCTCGCGCTGCCATCGATCGGACGGGAAAAGAGCTCTGTGCCCACTCCTGATCTCCGCCTGAGCACGACCTTCAGCCCATCCGGAGCGAGGTAGGACCACACCTGGTACGGGCTGCCGTCCTGGGGTTCCTCATCGAGTCGCACAGCCGGCATGCTGGCGTCGCAGCGCACGCTGAAGATGTCCTTCCGCCCGACCGTGGTCTGATCCGCTGCGTAGACGGCGTACGTGCCGCTGGCGTCCAGTTCGAAGTAGGAGTTGACGTCTCCTGTGATCACGCCGCGCGGCAGGTCTGGATGCAGCTTCGCCGCCAGCGCACTGCCATCAGCAGGGACTCCGAAGGCCTCGAGCACCGTGTCGATCTCCTGATCGGCCCGGTAGAGGACCATGTTGCCGGTGGCGCTGAGCTGGATGCTGTCCACGTCCCCGTTCAGGACCTGCGCTGCGCTCAGCCGCACCGGCGCAGCGCTGCCGTCGACCGGGACGCCGTAGAGCTCCTGCTGGTTGCGCACGTCCTGGTCGCCGACGTACACGACCCGGTCCGAGCCGGCCACGATCCCGAAGTCGAGGTCCGAGCTGGATCCGGTGGGGAAGGGCGCCGAGAGGAGGAGCGGTGGCGCGCTGCCGTCGATCGGCACCGAGAAGACCGGCCGGCCCTCGACGCCTTCCACGTAGGCGCGGAAGACGACGCCGGCGGCATCGGAGCGGATCTGGTAATCCCAGACGATCCCCGCAAGGAGCGTCGAATCGAGTCGCACGACTGGCGAGCTGGCGTCGATGGGCACGGAGTAGAGCTCCTGCGCGCTCGAGGGGTAGTTCACGACGAAAACAACCCTTGCCCCGTCCGCGCTGATCCGGAAGGCCGGTCCGCCCTGGGCGTTCTCGACGTCCGCTCCGCTCGGAAGCGGGGCGTTGAGCTTCAGCGGCGACGCGCTCGCATCGATCGGAACGGAGTACAGCTCGAGCACGCCCGCGGTGTCCTGGTCGGCGACGTAGACCGCGCGCTGGCTGGTCGGATCGAGTGCGAAGCTCACGACGACGCCGTTGGGCGGAAGGCTCGCGTTGAGCCGCAGCGCCAGCGCACTGCCGTCGATCGGCACGGTGAACAGCTCCGCCACGCCGTTCACGAGCTGGTCGGCGCGGTAGACGACGCGCGTGCCGTCGGCGCTGATCTCGTAGGACTTCCCGAGCTGCTCCAGGCCGACGTCGCCGCCCGCGACCAGGGGTCCGTTGAGCTTCACGGGCACGAGACTGGAGTCGACCGAGTACAGCTCGAAGACCTGGTCGACGTCCTGGTCGGCCAGGTACACGGCGTGGCTCCGGTCGAGGCTGAGCTGGAAGCTGCTGACGTCCCCGCCGCTCGTCAGCGGGCCGCTGATCTTCCGGGCCCCCGCTGCGCCGAGGTGGATCGGCGCGACGTAGAGCTCGTTCACCGTGTCGGAGTCGAGATCCCCGATGTAGAGCACACGGAGG
>JANOGB010000707.1:0-8545 GCA_031413955.1 Planctomycetota bacterium
CAGCCAGGCGCGCGCAAGCGCGCCGCGGACCGCGGGGCGTCTTGCGAGCTCGACTGCACGGGCGCCACGGGCCGGCCACCTCGCTCCCGCGCACGGCGGGGCCCCGACGAGCGAGCTACACACCCACCCACTCACCAAACCTCCTCCCCTCCAAGACAGCCACCCACACCACTTCCGGAAGCCCCAGATTTCCACGCGCCGTGGCTGCTAATCGCGGAGCGGAGGGCTCCTCCATGCTTGGCCGACGGCGTTCTCGTATGCGCGGGCGAGCGCGAGCACGTTCGCGTCGCCGAGCGGCGGTCCGCTGATCATCAGGCCGATCGGAAGACCCGCACGCGAAACTCCGCAGGGCACGGTGACCGACGGCAGCCCGCCGACGTTGAAAACGAACGTGCACGCGGCGCCCGCGAACGGATCGGTCGCGTCCACGATCGGCAGGGGGAACTCGGTCAGCGTCGGCACGACCATCAGGTCGGCGGACTCGAACTCGCGGTGCACCGAGGCGCGGTACTCGGCGAGGCGCCGTCGCAGTTCCGCGTACTCCGCCGGAGTCGTCGCGCGGCCTGAGAGGAGCGCTTCGCGCGTCCGCGGGTCGTAGAGCTCTGGCGTCGTCGCGAGGCATGTCGCGTGGTAGGCGTAGGCCTCAGCTTCGATGATCGCGCCGATATCGGGCACGGCGAGTTCGGCCGCGCGCAGGTCCGCGACCAGCGGGCGCAGGATGTCGAGCGCGGCGTCGAACGCGGCCTGGATCTCGGGCTCGGCCGGCCTGTCGCAGTACGCGAGGCTTGTAGGGAGCACACCGATCCGCAGGTCCGCGACCGGAGGCGGACGCTCCGGGTCGCAGGCCTGCGCCACCGGATGGTCCGTGAGCGCGCGGAACAGGAGCGCCGCGTCGGTCGCTGTTCGACACAGCGGACCGACGTGATCGAGGGACGTCGAGAGCGGTACGACCCCGGCCGCGCTGACGACTCCGTAACTCGGCTTCCAGCCGACCACGCCGCAGCACGCGGCCGGGATGCGGATGGAGCCGCCGGTGTCCGTGCCGAGAGCTCCGAAGCAGAAGCCCGCGGCCACCGCCGCCGCAGAACCGCCGGACGAACCGCCGGTCATGCGATCCTGGGCCCAGGGGTTGCGCACGGCGCCGAAGCGGCTGATCGTCGACGTCGCGCCCATCCCGAACTCGTGCACGTTGAGCTTCCCGAGGAAAACCGCGCCCGCCTCGCGCAGGCGCCGCACGACCTCCGCGTCCTCCGTTGGCACGCGATTCTCGAGGACCGCGCTCGCGGCCGTCGTGCGCAGGCCGGCGGTGTCGATGTTGTCCTTCAGTGCGATGGGGATGCCGTGCAGCGATCCGCGCCAGCGGCCGGCGGCGAGTTCCTCTTCGGCGCGCCGCGCATCTGCGAGCGCGCTCTCGTCCGTCACGGTGATGAACGCGTTGAGTCGCGCCTCGAGTCCAGGCCCACTAGCCACTCCCGTGACAAGCGCTTCGCGCCGCCCCAACGGCGAGTGTGCGGTGCCTGGCTCGGCTTTGCCGGATTCCGCCCTGCGCTCCTCATCACTCCTGCGCGCACCCGGAATCCGGCGAAGCCGTGCCTGGCTCCGTACTCTCGCCCCTTCGGGCTGCTGCGATGACCCGGGTTCGACTCTCCCAGGGGAGGTCCTTCGGCTGGTTTTCTGTCCCTCCGGCGGCGCTTCGTTGGGGGACTCTCGGCCTCTGACGGGGGGCCCAGGACGGAATCGAGGCCCTGAAGCCACTCGCGGACCTGGTTCCAACTCGGCACCCCAGGGGTCACCATTCCCGGAAGGGGATGTGCGCGCGAGTCGAGGCGTGCGTTTAGGCTGTGCGGCCGTTCGCATGACGCTCCTCTTCGCCCTGCTCCTGTGGCAGTCCGCGCCTGCGGCGGCTCCGGCGCGGCCCGAGACGGCCGGGCCCGAGACGCCGGCCGAGGAGTTCCGACGGATCGGGGAGGAGCTGTACGGGAACGACAATCCCTTCATCGGTGCCGGGCCTCAGCGGGCCCTGGAGAAGGCGCTCGAGGACCCGAAAATCGACGATGCGAAGCGCGTCGACCTGCTGATCCAGCTCGGGAAGGAATACCTGAAGGACAAGGATCTGGAGCGCGCCAGCGCACAGCTCGAGCGAGCGAGCGAGCTCGCCGCCGGGCGCGCGAACCGCGACCTGCGCCTGCGCCTGCACCGCCAGCTCGGCCTCGTCTACCTGCGCCAGGCCGAGCAGGAGAACTGCATCCGCCGGCACAACTCCGAGTGCTGCATCTTTCCGCTCCAGGGCGGAGCCATCCACCAGGAGCGCGCTCCGGCCGAGAAGTCGCGCGCGCACTATCTGGCCGTGCTCGAGCTCGAGCCCGAAGACCGGGAGGCGCTGTGGCTGCTGAACATCCTGGCCATGGCCCTGGGCGAGTACCCGGAAAGTGTCCCGGAGCGCTGGCGCCTGCCGGCCAAGGCCTTCGAGTCGCAGGCCGAGTTCCCGCGCTTCCCCGACGTCGCGCCCAAGCTGGGCGTCGACGTGCTCAACATGGCCGGCGGCGTGGCGGTCGAGGACTACGACGGCGACGGCTGGCTCGACATCCTGACCTCGACCTGCGATCCGCTCGGCCCGCTGACCTTCTTGCGCAACAACGGCGACGGTTCGTTCGCCGAGCGCTCGAAGGAGGCGCACGTCGACGAGCAGCTCGGTGGCTTGAACCTGATCTCGGGCGACTACGACAACGATGGGGACGCGGACGCGCTCGTCCTGCGCGGCGCGTGGCTGCTCGACTGGGGCCGGATCCGGAAGAGTCTCCTGCGCAACGACGGCGGGGTCTTCAGCGACGTGACCCGCGCGGCCGGCGTGGCCGAGCCCGCGTTTCCCAGCCAGGCCGGTCTGTTCGCCGACTTCGACGGCGACGGCTGGCTGGACATCTACGTGGGCAACGAGTCGCGCACCAACGCGCAGTACCCTTCCCAGCTCTACCGGAGTCGCGGCGATTCCACTTTCGAGAACGACACCCAGAGGGCCGGCGTCTCCAACGATGGCTACGCCAAGGGGGTCGCGGCCGGCGACTACGACAACGACGGCGACCTCGACCTGTACGTGTCGAACATCGGGTTGAACCGCTTGTACCGCAACAAGGGCAATGGCACCTTCCGCGACGTCGCGCCCAAGGCCGGCGTGACCGGCGAGGCCGTGCGCCATTTTGCCTGCTGGTTCTTCGACTACGACAACGACGGCTGGCTCGACCTGTGGGTGAACGGCTTCCAGGCCAAGCTCGAAGACCTAGCCAACCAGGCCCTCGGCCTTCCCGACGCGGCCGTGCGGCCGATGCTGTTCCACAACCGCCGCGACGGGAGCTTCGAGGACCGGGCCGTGGCGGCCGGCGTGGCGCACGCCTACCTGCCGATGGGCAGCAACTTCGGCGACCTCGACAACGACGGCTGGCTGGACGTCTACCTCGGCACCGGTGAACCGGCCTTGCAGGTCCTGATGCCGAACGTGCTTCTGTGGAACCAGGGCGGCGAGCGCTTCCTCGACGTCACCAGCGCGGCCGGGATGGGGCACCTGCAGAAGGGCCACGGGGTGGCCTTCGCGGACTTCGACCACGACGGCGACCAGGACGTGTTCCACCAGCTCGGCGGCTTCTTCCTGATCGATCGCTTCCACAGTGCGCTGTTCGAGAACCCGGGCTTCGGTCACCACTGGCTGACGCTGGAGCTCGCGGGCACGCGCTCGAATCGCGCCGCCATCGGCGCGCGCGTGAAGCTCTCCCTGGAGACGCCCGGCGGGCCGCGCGAGATCCACCGCGCGGCGGGCGCGGTCTCCAGCTTCGGCGGCTCGCCCCACCGCCTGGAGATCGGCCTCGGCGCTGCGACGCGCATCGTGCGCCTAGAAATCCGCTGGCCGCGTACGAGCGAGCCGCAAGTCTTCACGGACGTGCCGCTCGACGCCTGGCTCTCGATCCGCGAGGGCGAAGCGGCGTTCCAGAGGCTGGAACGAGCCACGTTCCGCTTCTAGCTCGACCGGGGGACGGCCGTTCCGAGTGTTTTGGGCCGTTGCGCGCGCGGCGGAATCCGTTAAGTCGCGAGGCGGGTCTCTTCGCCTCCTGTCTGCGCGCATGGAAGGCCTTTCGCGCCGCCCGGCGGGATGCCGATAGGGCCGCGGCCTCCTCCGCGACGAACGGCACCTTTGCGCATGCTCCTCGATCGGATCCTCGTCCCCCTCGCCTTCGTATTCGCGCAGGGGATCTCGGCCCAGGAGGACCCGGGTGCGGATCCCAAGCTGGCCGGACACGCGCGCATGCTGCGTGTCCTGGCAGAGCTGGGCCAGCGCAGCTACCGGGAAGACCCGAACTTCGGCCTCGACAAGCTCGAGGCGCTGCGCGCCCAGCGCGCGGCGATCGACGACGGGACCCCGACGCACCTGCTGCTGAACCTGTACCCCGCGCTCGGGCTGCAGGAGCTGATCCAGGGGAACAACGAGGAAGCGGTCGAGCTACTGGAGCAGGCGCGCCAGCTCGCCCTGGCGCTGCCCGAAGACCAGCGCCCGCGCGGCTTCACACACCTCACCTACAACCTGGCGGTGGCGTGGATGCGCTGGGGCGAGAACCAGAACTGCGTCGCGCGCCACACGAGCCAGAGCTGCATCCTGCCGATCGAGGAGGGCGGCCGGCACACCGACCAGACGGGCTCGCGCAAGGCCAGCGGATATCTGCTGGAGGTCCTGGCGGCGAGCGAGCCGGAGAGCGATACCCACCTGGGCGCGCGCTGGCTGCTCAACCTCGCCCACATGACGATTGGCACGTGGCCCGATGCCGTGCCCGAGCACTATCGCATCGCGCCTTCGACGTTCGCCTCCGACGCCGAGTTCCCGCGTTTCCACGATGTCGCCGGCGAACTCGGCGTGAGCGGGTTCACGACCTCGGGCGGTGTCGCGAGTGAGGACTACGACGGCGACGGCCTGTTGGACCTGTTCGTGACGACCCGCGATACCCTGGGGCAGGCGCGCTTCTTCCACCACCGATCCGAGGGTGGCTTCGAGGATCGCACGGTCGCCGCCGGCCTCACCGGCATCGTCGGCGGCTTGAACCTGACCCACGCGGACTACGATTCGGACGGCGACGTCGACGTCTTGATCCTGCGCGGCGGTTGGCAGCTCGGCCACTATGGCCAGCACCCGCTGTCGTTGCTCGAGAACCAGGGACCCGCGCAGCCCGGACGATTCCTAGACGTGACGTTCGTGGCGGGCCTCGGCGAGGTCTTCTACCCGACGCAGACGGCGGACTGGGCCGATTACGATCTCGACGGCGATCTGGACCTCTACGTCGGCAACGAGGCGACCTCCAACGGCCCGTTCCCGAGCCAGCTCTTCCAGAACCGGGGTCACGGGAAGTTCGTCGACGTCGCGGCCGCGGCGGGCGTGCAGAACATGCGCATGGCCAAGGGCGTCTCCTGGGGTGACGTGGATGGCGACCGCGACTCGGACCTCTACATCTCCAACTACCTCGACCCGAACCGCCTGTACCTGAATCGCGGCGACGGGACCTTCGTGGACGTGGCCGTCGAGCGCGGCGTCGAGAAGCCGATCGACAGCTTCCCGTGCTGGTTCTGGGACTTCGACAACGATGGCGCGCTCGACCTCTACGTCTCGACCTACTACCAGAGCACGGGCGAAGCGCGCCTCGGTCCGGTCGTGGCGAGCACGCTCGGGCTACCCGTCCGCCAGGACTTGAACAAGCTCTACAAGGGCGACGGTCGCGGTCATTTTCGCGACGTGGCGCAGGCACAGGGGCTCGACCTGTTCACCGTCATCATGGGCGCCTCCTTCGGCGACCTGGACAACGACGGCTTCCCCGACATGTACCTGGGCACCGGCTACCCGTTCTACGACGGCCTGGTGCCCAACGTGATGTACTGGAATCGGCGCGGGCAGCGCTTCGCCGACGTGACCACGGCCGGCGGTTTCGGCCACCTGCAGAAGGGCCACGGCATCTCCTTCGCGGACCTGGACGAGGACGGCGACCAGGACGTGTACGCAAACATGGGCGGCGCCTACCCGGGTGATGCCTTCGGAGATGTGCTGTTCGAGAACCCCGGGCTGTCCAAGGATCCCGGGCCGGGCGGGAATCAGGCGACCCACTGGCTCAAGCTGCGACTCGAGGGCCGGCGCTCGAACCGGTCCGGCATCGGCGCGCGCGTGCGGGCCGAGATCCGCGAGGGCGGGGAGACTCGCTCCGTGTACCAGACCGTCGGCCAGCACGGCAGCTTCGGCAACAGCCCGTTCGAGCTGCACCTCGGTCTGGGCTCGGCCACGCGCGTCGAGCGACTCGAGGTCTTCTGGCCCGTGAGCGGCGAGACCCAGGTCTTCAGCGGCCTTCCCGTTGACCGCCGCGTGCGCATCGTCGAAGGTCAGACGGAAGCGGGGATCACGCCGGTGCGGGCGACGCCGTTCCGGCGTTGAGCCCGAGCTGGAGGCTGCGCTCGATCGCGCGGCTGCGCCTCGGCAGAGTCTGCGGCTATTCCGAATCGCGACCGGCGTGCCCGGTCGGCCCGAAGATCCGCAGCGGGTCGGCTAGCAGCACGTGCTCGTCGCCGCCCGGACGCACGTGCTCCAGGCGCGCGACCACGAGTGCGGGATTCGAACGCACCACGATCTCCACGCAATGGTCTGTGTCGGAGAGCCCGCTGAACTCGAAGCGACCGCGCGCGTCGAGTTCGGCCTCATGGACGACCGGACTGGATTCCAGACGCATCGCGGAGCAACGCGCTCGACAACGAGTGAGGTCGACTCCCGGCGCCTCGACGTAGCCTGCCAGGACCAGCCCGCGGCTCCCCTGCGCCTCCGGCGCGGCGTCGACCGAGTTGCCGTGGCTGCTGCGGATGCTCGCGACGAAGGCCAAGCCCGCCACGAGAGCGGCGCTCAGGATCGCTCCACCCCACCTCCAGGAGAGCATTTGTCTCGAACCTCCAGATCGAGCAACGAGTCGCGCTCAGCGAAACCGAGCACCCTCACTCGGTCCCCAGCAGCTTAGCCTCGTCTTTACAAGATGGGCAATGGGGGTCCCTTTCCGCCCTCGGCCGGCCAGCTCCGAGCGGGGCAGGGAGTCGAATCGTTCGAAGAAGGTAGGTCCCCCCCGAAGCCAGCCTCGCCGTGCTCCCCCGGGCTCGGATCGATGGTAGGAAGGCCGCCCCCCGGCTCTCCAGCATGCGCTTCGTCGTCCTGGCCCTCCTTCTGGCGGGCGTCCTCTTCCTGGTGCTCCGGCCCCTGGCCCCGGCGCCGGGCCCGACATCCCCGGCCGAGGAGTTCCGGCGCATCGGCGACGAGCTCTACGCGGGACTCTGCCCGCAGTACGGGCGCGAGCCCCGTCTGGCGCTGGAGGCGAGGCTGACCGACCTCGCCCTGAGCGACGAGGAGCGCGTGTCGTTGCAGCTCGAACTGGCGAACGAGTACCTCGAGGTGGGCGAGGTGACGCGCGCGATCGAGCTGCTCCTGAAGACCGTCGAGCGTGCGCGCGCGAGCAGCGATGCGCGCCTGCACAGGAAGGCCGTGCGCGATCTCGCGCAGGCGTGGCTGCGCGAGGCGGAGAACCAGAACTGCATCGAGCGGCACAACGCCGACTGCTGCATCCTCCCGGCCCGCGCAGGGGCCAAGCACACCGTGCGCCAGCCGGCCGAGCAGGCGCGCACGTTGTACCGAGCCGTGCTGGCCGACAATCCGGAGAACCTCGGCGCGCGCTGGCTGGTGAACCTGACCACGCTGCTCCTGGGTGAAGCGCTCGACGCCTTGCCCGAGGAGCAGCGCCTCCCCGCCCAGGCCTTCGGCGAGGTCGGGAACGAGCCGCTGTTCCGCGACGTGGCCGGGCCGGCCGGAGTGGATGCGAGCAGCCTGGCAGGCGGCGTGGCGATCGAGGACTTCGACGGCGACGGCTGGCTCGACGTGTTGACCTCGACCTCTGATCCGCGCGGCGCGTTGCGCTACTTCCACAGCCGCGGCGACGGCACCTTCGAAGACCGCTCGGACTCGTCCCGGGCGTCCGAGCAGCTCGGCGGCCTGAACCTGATCACGGGCGACTACGACGAGGACGGCGATCAGGACGCCATCGTCCTGCGCGGCGGCTGGCTCCTGGACTACGGCCGCATCCGCCGCAGCCTCTTGCGCAACGACGGCGGCGAGCGCTTCGTGGACGTGACGAGCCAGGCCGGTCTGACCGCGCCGGCCTACCCTTCCATGGCCGCGACCTTCGGCGACTTCGACGGGGATGGAGACCTGGACCTCTACTCGGGCAACGAGTCGCGCATCGAGATCGAGGACGGCAAGGGCGACTATCCCTCGCAGCTTTTCCAGAACGACGGCGGCGGCTCCTTCGCCGACGTGGCGAGCGCAGCCGGCGTGCGCAACGATCGTTACGCCAAGGGCGTCGCCGCCGGCGACTACGACGACGACGGCGACCTCGACCTGTACGTCTCGAACATCGGGTACAACCGGCTCTACCGGAACGACGGTCGGGGCACCTTCGCGGACGTCGCGCCCGACGCGGGCGTGCTGGAGCCTGCG
>JANOGB010000708.1:0-2456 GCA_031413955.1 Planctomycetota bacterium
GGAGGCGACGCCGCCCGCGGTGCGCGAGCTGCTCGCGCGCTGCCTCGACAAGGACTCGCGCCTGCGCCTGCGCGACATCGGCGAGGCGCGCTTCGCGCTCGATCCGAGCCTGGCGAGGTCGCCGCTGAGGGCCGCGGCGCGTCCCGGTGTCGCCCAGGCCTGGAGGATCGCGGCGCTGGCGCTCGCCCCCGCCGTCGTGCTCCTCGCGGCCTGGGCGCTCTTCGGCGCCTCGCAGCGCGCCCCGACTCCCACCGGCGGACAGGTCGTGCGCTCGATCCTCGAGCTGCCGCCGGGCGCGACGATCGCCTACGAGGGGATCTCTTTGGCGCGCGACGGCAGCCGCCTCCTGCTCGTGGCCGAGCGCGACGGTGAGCGCGCGCTGCTGCAGCGGCCCATGGACGAGCTCGGGTTCCGCTGGATCGCGGGCAGCGCGGGCGCTCAGCGGCCCTTCCTCTCGTCCGACGGCCAGTGGGCCGGCTTCAGCGCCAACGACAGCCTGCGCATCGTGCCCGTCGAGGGGGGCTCGACGCAGGACCTGGCGCGCTCGGAATGGGGCGGCGGCGACTGGACCGGCGACGGCGCGCTGATCTACACCCCCGACTATCAGAGCGGGCTGTGGACCGTCTCGCTCTCCGGCGGAGCGGCCCGGCAGCTCACGGCTCCCGACAGCGCGCGCGGCGAGTTGGGCCACTGGTGGCCCCAGGTCCTGCCCGGCGGAGAGCACGTGCTCTTCACGGCCTTCAGCACGCCGATCGAGCGCGCGCGCATCGAGGTGCTCACGCGCGCGAGCGGCGAGCGCAAGGTGCTGGTGGAGGGCGCGAGCTCGGCGCGCTACCTCGCGACGGGTCACCTGCTCTTCGCGCGCAAGGGGGCGCTCTTCGCCGTGCCCTTCGAGCTCGACCGCCTCGAGGTGCAGGGCGCCGCCGTGCCCGTCGTCGAGGGCATCGCGACGGACGTCTCCGACGGCTGCGCCGGCTTCGCATTGTCGGAAGACGGCACGCTGGCCTATCTGCCCTCCGCCGACTTCGCCGTGCCCGTCGAGCTCCTGTGGCTCGACCGCAAGGGGCAGCTCCTCGGAAGCGCGGCCCCGGCCGGGCTCTACGCGCAACCGGCCCTGTCCGCGGACGGGCGCTGGCTCGCGCTGGCGGTCTCGAATCCGCCCGAGGCGAGCGACGTGGTCCTGCTCGACCTCGTGCGCGGGGTCCGCACACCGCTCACGAGCGGCGGCGCGAGCGACTTCGGCCCCCTGTTCACGCCCGAGGCCGAGCGCGTGGTCTACGTCTCGGAGCAGCCGATCTTCGACCTCTACGTGCGCCTCGCGGACGGCAGCTCGCCCTCGGCCCCGCTGGTCGTCACGAAGGTCGACAAGCACCCGGGCTCGATCACGCCGGATGGAACGGTGCTCTTCACGCAGTCGATTCAGCCCCACGTCCAGATCTGGAGCATGCCGCTCGACGGCTCGAGCGCGCCGGCTCTGCTGCTGGCCTCGGACTCGGACGACCTCAAGCTGCCGACGATCTCGCCCGACGGCCGCTGGCTCGCCTACGAAGCCCGCGACGGCGAGCGCAACCAGATCTACGTGGTCCCCTATCCCGACGTGCACAGCCGACGCCGCACGGTCTCCACGGATGGCGGTTTCGAGCCGCTCTGGACGCGCGGCGGGAATGAGCTCGTCTACCGCGAGGGGCGCCGCATGCTCACGCTGTCCTTCGAGCCCGCCACGGGCGAGCTCGGCGAGCCCGAACTCCTGTTCGAGGGCGACTACACCGGGATCCCCGGCGAGCGCGGCTACGCCGTGACGAGCGACGGCGAGCGCTTCCTCGTGCTGCGCCGTCCCGCGGGCGCGCTGCCGCGGCGCGTCGTGGTGGTGACGAACTGGTTCCAGGAGCTGCGCGCGAAGATGCGCCGGTAGCGACGGGTTCGTATGCGAGCCGCGGGCCGTTCCGTTAGGCTCTCGCCCGCTTGACCCTGGCTCCCGGCTCGTCGCTGTCGCACTACACGATTCTCGGCCCGCTCGGCGCGGGGGCGATGGGCGAGGTGTATCGCGCGCGCGACACGAAGCTCGGCCGCGAGGTCGCGATCAAGGTGCTGCCCGAGCACTTTGCCGACGACGAGGAGCGGCTGAGGCGTTTCGAGCGCGAGGCGAAGACGCTCGCGTCGCTCAACCATCCCAACGTCGCGCAGATTCACGGCGTGGACGAGGTCGGCGACACGTGCTTCCTGGTGCTCGAGCTCGTGCCGGGCGAGTCGCTCGAGGAGCGCCTGAAGCGCGGGCCGCTGCCGCTCGACGAGGCGCTCGACGTCTGCCGCCAGATCGCCGAGGGCCTGGAGGCCGCGCACGAGGCCGGCGTGATCCACCGCGACCTCAAGCCCGCCAACGTGCGGCTGACACCCGAGGGCAAGGTCAAGGTGCTCGACTTCGGGCTCGCCAAGCCTGCGAACGAAGGAAACAAGGG
>JANOGB010000709.1:0-7125 GCA_031413955.1 Planctomycetota bacterium
TCTTCTATCGCCGAACCGCTTGTTGGCTGAGCAAGAATCAGCAGGACCACAGAGGCGCAGAGGACGCAGAGACGCACGGAGGGAGAATCCAGAGAGGATGGGGCCTCCGGGGCTTCGGCTCTCCGGGAGTCGACGATCCGGCGGCCCCTTTTCTTGTTCTCCCTCTGTGAGGCTCCGCGCCCTCTGCGCCTCTGTGGTTGGCTTGGGTTGCGGGCGAAGCCCGCGCTGCTCTTCTATTCCCTGGAGTCTGCGCAGGACGCAGCGATTCCGCCCGGAAGAGCACACCACAGAGGCACAGAGGACGCAGAGGCTCGCAGAGAAAGCGGGAAGAAGAAGGGGCCTCCGGATCGTCGACTTCCGAGAGCCGAAGCCCCGGAGGCCCCTTCCCTTGTCTTCCTCCGTGAGCCTCTGCGTCCTCTGTGTCTCTGTGGTGCGTTCGGGTTGCGGGCGGAGCCTGCGTCGTGCCCTCTCGATCCCTCAGGACAGCCCGATGATCCTGCCGTCGCTCGTCAGGTCCATCTTCTCCGCCGCAGGCACCTTGGGCAGGCCGGGCATGGTCAGGATGTCCCCGCAGACCATGACCACGAACTCGGCGCCGGCGGCGAGGCGCACTTCGCGCACGTGGACGACGTGTCCGGACGGCGCGTTGCGCAGCTTGGCGTCGGTGGAGAACGAGTACTGGGTCTTGGCCACGCACACGGGGTAGTGGCCGTAGCCGTCGTCCTGTAATTTCTGGATCTGCGCGCGCACTGAGGCATCGGCGCTGATGTCGGCGGCGCCGTAGATCTTCGTGGCGATCGCCTTCATCTTGTCCCAAAGCGGCAGGTCGTCCTCGTAGACGAACTTGAAACCGCTGCCGCCCCTCGCGATCGCGGTGACGACCGCCTTGGCGACTTCGACCGCGCCCGCTCCGCCATCGGCCCAGTGAGTGGCGAGCAGCACCGGCACCTCGAACGGCGCCATCCTGCGCTGCAAGAGCGCGATCTCGGCCGGAGTGTCGAAGTTGAAGCGGTTGACCGCCACGACGCACGGCAGGCCGTAGTGCTTGCGCACGTTGTCGACGTGACGCTCCAGGTTGGCGATGCCCTGGTCGAGCGCCTCCAGGTTCTCCCTGTCGACCGCCTTCGCGTCGACACCGCCGTGATACTTCAGCGCCCGCAACGTGGCCACGAGCACCACCGCGTCGGGCCGCAGACCGGACTTGCGGCACTTGATGTCGATGAACTTCTCCGCGCCGAGATCGGCACCGAAGCCTGCCTCGGTCACCACGTAGTCGGCGAGCGCGAGCGCGGCCTGCGTGGCGATCACCGAGTTGCAGCCGTGCGCGATGTTGGCGTAGGGGCCGCCGTGGATGAAGGCCGGGGTGTTCTCCAGCGTCTGCACGAGGTTGGGCGCGAGCGCGTCCTTGAGCAGCACCGTCATCGCGCCGTGCATCCTGAGGTCGCGCGCCCGCACCGGCTGCTGGTCGCGCGTGTAGCCGATCACGATGTTGCCAAGGCGTTGCCCGAGGTTCGCGAGCGAGTCGGCGAGGCACAGGATTGCCATCACCTCCGAGGCCGCCACGATGTCGAAGCCGTCCTGGCGCGGGTAGCCGTTGGCCGAGCCGCCGAGTGACACCACGATCTCGCGCAGCGCGCGGTCGTTCATGTCGATCACGCGCTTCCACTGGATGCGGCGCACGTCGATGCCGAGCTCGTTGCCGTGGTGGATGTGGTTGTCGATGGCCGCCGCGAGCAGGTTGTTGGCGAGCGCGATGGCGCTGAAGTCGCCCGTGAAGTGCAGGTTGATGTCCTCCATCGGCACGGCCTGGGCGTACCCGCCGCCCGTGGCGCCGCCCTTCATGCCGAACACGGGCCCGAGCGAGGGCTCGCGCAAGCAGATGATGGTCTTCTTGCCGATGCGCTCGAGTGCGTCGCCCAGGCCCACGGAGGTCGTGGTCTTGCCTTCCCCGGGGGGCGTGGGGCTGATCGCGCTGACCAGGATCAGCTTGCCGTGCTTCCGGCCTCTCAGGCTCGCGACGTAGTCGAGCGACACCTTGGCCTTGTAGTGGCCGTAGGGGATGAGGTGCTCTTCGGGTATGCCGAGCTTCTGTGCGATCTGGCCGACGCGCAGCATCTTCGAGCGCTGCGCGATCTCGATGTCGGACATCGACATGTCGTTCTTTTTCTCCTGGATCGGACGGGTCGGGCACACGAGCTGGCTTCTTCTCTCGAGCCACAGAAGACACTGCGCGCACCGCTGAAGGCAAGAGCGCGGCAAGAACTCTGCTCCAGCCGGCCCGCGCTCCCGTATCCTCGACGCACTTGATCGAGCTCGACTCTCCCGTTGAACGCCGCGGCCGCGCCGGAACCATGGCCCGCTGCTCGCGCTGCGGCATGCACCTGCGTCTGTGCCTGTGTTCCGACCTCCAGCCGCTCGCGCTCGCAACGCGCGTGGTCGTCGTCAGCTCGACCCGGGAGGTTCCCCAGCCGACCAACACGGGCAGGCTCGTGCCGCTGACGCTGGTCGGCGGTGAAGTGCGCGTCCGCAGCGAGACGCCGGCGCTCAGCGCCCAGGACTTCACGGACCCTGCGCGGCGGACGCTGCTGCTCTTCCCCGCGCCGCACTCGCGCGTGCTGAGCCGCGACGAGGCCTGCGGGCGTCCGGTCACCCTGGTCGTGCCCGACGGCACTTGGCGCCAGGCGCGCAAGATGACGGCGCGCGAGCCGGCGCTCGCAGGTCTCGAGCGCGTGCATCTGCCGGACGGGCCGCCCTCGCGCTACCGCTTGCGTTTCCATCCCGACGCACGCTGCCTCGCCACCTTCGAGGCCGTGGCGCGCGCCCTCGGGATCCTCGAGGGCCGCGAGGTGCAGGCGCACCTCGAGCACGCCTTCGCGCTGCTGGTGGAACGGACGTTGTGGTCGCGCGGCCGGCTCCGCGCGGCAAACGTGACGGGCGGGATCCCTGGATCACCGGGAACGCCGGGCTCCAGCCCGGCTCTGCCGACTGTTTCTTCCTTGGCTTGGGGGAAAGGTAATAAGATCATACGAGCCGGGCTGGAGCCCGGCGCTCCCGGTTGAGCTACTCGGGTCGGCTCGAGACGCGCGCCGAGCCGTCCTCGTCGTAGTCGACGCAGACCTCGTTCGGCGCGCAGCACACCGGGCAGTCCTCGACGTACTGCTGGCTCTCCCCGGCCGAGGGATCGAGCGGGACGACGATCTCCTCGCCGCAGGATCCGCACACGTAGCTCGCCTCGTCGGCCAGACGCCGCTCGCCCTCCCCCTCGCCCTCCCCATTCCGCTTGCGCCGCTTGCTCATGCCCTGAATCGTAGGGTCGTCGCAGGCCTCCGACAGGCCCTTCCAGCGAAGACGTGCGGCGCCGGGGCTCCCCAGCTATCCTTTGCGACCTCCTAGGTGCCCCGCGGCATTCGAGCCACGCGCGGAGCCCGCTTCATCGAGGATCGGCCACCATGGTTCAGCAGCCTTGCTCGCTCTCCGTTTCGTCGCGGCGCGTGCGCCGAGCAGACCTGCGCGCGAGCCTGTTGGCGGCCGCCGTGTTCACCCTGGGCGCGCGCGCCGCGGCGCAGGAGCCGCTCTTCACGTTCGTGCAGACCAGCGACTCGCAGGCCGCGAACGAGACCGAGTGGCAGCGCTTCGAGGACGTGCTGGAGCTGATCGCCGACGCCGGCCAGGAAGGGGCGCTCCTGCCGCGACCGATCGACCTCGTGCTCTTCCCGGGCGACATCACCGAGAGCAACGACAACGCCGAGTGGGTGCGCTCGCGCGGCCTGCTCGACACCTGGCTGAGCGCGAACGACATCCCGTTCCTGTGCACGCCCGGCAACCGCGATCAGGGTTCGAGCGCCGGGAGCGCGCAGCTCTACCAGCAGTTCATCGGCAGCGCGAACGTTTGGGAGGCGAGCAGCGCATCGTTCACGGGCCAGAACGGCATCGTGCGCAACACGGGCTGGTCGGGGCTGCGCTTCATCGGCTTCAACAACTCGAACGGTGCCTGGAACAAGTTCGCGGACGCGGACATCGCGCAGATCCAGGCGCGCGTGTCGGCCGCCGCGGCCGCGAGCGAGAACATCTTCTTGGTCGGCCATCACCCGCACGACGGCCAGGGGCGCATTCCGCTGGCCTCGATCCTGACCCAGCGCGCGATCGTCGGCTACGTACGCGGGCACAGCGGGAACCCGCGCGCCCAGCACGGTCTCACCGGAGTCTCGAACCCGAACGTCTGGGACCTCAACACGAACGCCATCGTCGACGATCGTGACGTCATCTATTACGAGGTGTTCCCGACCCAGATCCAGGCGTACGTCCTGCGACTCGACGACAACCCGACGCGCCTCCCGGCGTCGAAGATCATCTCGCTGGTCTTCCCGCTCCGGCCGCCGCTGGCCCAGAACATCGGCTTCCAGGACGCGAGCCACGCGGGCGCGCGCGCGTGGCCGAGCGGTTTTGCACCCGAGAAGAAGCTGTGGGTCCAGGGCGGCAACTGGTTCGGCGTGCTGTGGCACGAAGCCTCGCTCTCCTACCGCATCTTCCGGCTCGACACGTTCGCGCAAGCATGGGTCGACACGGGCACGAGCGTGTCGTCCACCGCCGCGCGCAGCTTCGACGCACTCGCGGACGGGACGAAGCTCTACCTCGCCTCGCACGTCTTCAGCGTGCCGAGCGCGCCCGGCTCGGGCTCGAACGGCCAGGTGCTGCGCTACTCGTACAACTCGACGGCGCGCACCTACTCCCTGGACGCCGGCTTCCCCGTGACGATCAACAGCGTGCGCACGGAGTCGCTGGTGCTCGCGAAGGACACGACCGGAACGCTGTGGGCGACCTGGACCGATGACGGCGACGTGCTCGTGACGCGCAGCCTGAACGGCAACGACACGACCTGGAGCACGCCGGCGTTGCTCCCGTTCCCGAGCGCCAGCGGCCTCGATCCCGAGGACGCCTCGGCCCTGGTCGCCTTCGACGGCAAGCTCGCGCTCCTGTGGACGGACCGCATCTCGGGTGAGCTCGCTTGCGCCATTCGCGCGGATTCCGCGGCGCAGACGACATGGCTGCTCGAGAGCGCGCTGCTCGCGCCGGGAGCCGTGAGCGACACGCTCGACGTCGCGACCTCTACCGGCCGGTTGTTCGTGGCCACGACGACGCCGAGCGGAGCGCTGCGCCTCCTGAAGCGCGAGGTCGGGCTCGCCGGGAGCGGTTCCTGGAGCCTGCACACGATCGCCGACAGCGCGACCGGCCTCAGCCAGCCGATCGTGCTGATCGACGAGAGCCAGGCGCTCGTGCGTGTGTTTGCGACGGGCGCATCGAGCACGGGCGGCACCGCGCTCGGCGGCGGAGTCGTCTACGAGAAGGACGCGCCGCTCGCCACACTCGTCTTCCCGCCCGGCAAGGGCACGATCGTGCTGCAAGACGGACAGAACTTCGCGCTGGGGCGCGCGTCCTCCACTCGTCAGGCGCTGAGTGCGAGCACCGGGCTCGCCGTCATCGCGTCGAACGAGCTCTCGCAGCGCTCCTGGCACAGGTTCGAGTCGCTCGGCACCGCGCCCGTCGCCCCCACGGCAGACTTCACGGGCAGCCCGCGCTCCGGCAACGCGCCGCTCCTCGTGCACTTCACCGACACCTCGAGCGGCACGCCCACGGACTGGTTGTGGACCTTCGGCGACGGTGCGACCTCGACCGCCGCCAGCACCGATCACGCCTATGCCCAGCCCGGCGCCTATGCGGTCTCGCTGCGCGCCTCGAACAGCGCCGGTTCGAACACGCTCACGCGCACGGCCTACGTGAGCGTGAGCGCTCCGAGCGCGCTGGTGACGCTGACCCCGGTCGCGGACGCCACGGCCGGCGAGCAGAACAAGAACACGAACTTCGGCACCTTCGACACGTTGCGCGTGCGCAGCCAGGGCGGGAACTCCTTCCGCGCCTTCCTGAAGTTCGACCTCTCCGGGGTCGCCGGCACGATCACCGCGGCCAAGCTGCGCCTGTTCGTGACCGACGAGAGCACGAATGGCGGCAACGTCTTCCCCGTCTCGAGCACGTGGACCGAGACCGGCCTGACGTGGAACAACCAGCCGAGCCTGCCGGGGACCTCCAGCGCGAGCCTCGGGGCCGTGAGCGCGAACACCTGGAAAGAGATCGACGTCAGCGCGAGCGTGAGCGGCACGGGCCTCGTGAGTCTCGCGCTCTCCGGCGGCAGCTCGAACCTGGCCATCTTCTCGAGCCGCGAGGGCGCCAACCGGCCCGAGCTCGTGCTCACGATCCAGAACCCCGTCCAGGTGCCCGTCGCCGGTTTCTCCGCCACGCCGCTCTCGGGCAACGCGCCGCTCGCGGTCCAGTTCACCGACCTCTCGAGCGGCACGCCCAGCGCCTGGCAGTGGGACTTCGGCGACGCTTCGAGCTCGAACCAGCAGAGCCCCGAGCACACGTACATGCTGCCGGGCGCCTACACCGTCGCGCTGACCGCCAGCAACGCGAACGGCACGAACACGCTCACCCGCAATGCCTACGTCTCGGCCGTCGCCCGCATCCCCGGCAGCCAGACCTTCCGCCCGGTCGCCGACGCGCGCGTCAGCGAGGCCAGCCCGAACAGCAACTTCGGCCAGACCACCGAGCTGCGCGCCAAGACCCAGGCCGGCAGCTCGTTCCAGAGCTTGCTCACGTTCGACCTCGCAGCCCTGAGCGGCATCCCGACCTCCGCACGCCTGCGTCTCTTCGTCACCGACGAGAGCAACAGCGGCGGCTCGCTCTACCGCGTGCCGAACACCTGGAGCGAGAGCACGATCGTCTGGTCCAACAAGCCCGCGCTGCCTGCCACGTCCCTGGCCACGGCCGGCAGCGCGCCCGCCGGCACCTGGGTGGAGTTCGACGTGAGCTCCGCGATCCTCGGTCCCGGCACCGTCTCCTTCGCGCTCGCCGGCGGAACGACGAACAGCGTCCTCTACTGGAGCCGCGAAGGCACGAATCCGCCAGAGCTGGTGGTGGAAACGCAGAGCTACGATGGCCCGGGCGAGCTGAGCAAGGCGAAGCAGTAGCCGCAGCGGAGTACGGAGTCGGAGCAATTTTTCAACGATCCCCCCTGCGGCCACGCGTTTTCGCGCGTTTCCAGCGGATCGTTGAAAAATTGCTCCGACTCCG
>JANOGB010000710.1:0-2264 GCA_031413955.1 Planctomycetota bacterium
CGTCGCCAACGAAGCGGTTGACGAGCGCGCTCCGGGCCTCGACACCCCATGGCGTCTGGGAATCGGCCATGAAGGCCGCGGCCTCAGCGTTGACATCCGCCGCGAACGCGGCGGGGAACTTGGCCTTGTCGAGGAACAGAAAGCCGTCCTGCGGAGGCAGAATCGGAGGCACCGGAGCGCCCGGGGGCGGGTCTTTGATCAGTGCGGCCACGGACTCACCCTTGTCCGGCGCAAACGCGGCGACGTAGACGAGGCCTGCGACCTTCGGGTCGCTGCCTGCCTCGGTGATCACGACTCCACCGTACGAGTGGCCGACGAGAATCGCCGGACCGTCCTGGGCCGCAAGGGCCCGCTTGGTGACGGCCACGTCGTCGGCCAGCGAGAGAGTGGGATTCTGGACGATCGTGACGGCATAGCCGTCCTTCTTCAAGGCTTTGTAGACGCCCTCCCAGCCCGATCCGTCCACGAAACCACCGTGGACGAGGACCACGTTGCGTACGCCGGCGGCCGAGCTCGCATGCGACATGACAGCCTCCCCGGAAATGGTCAACAGGGCCCCGCCTGCCAGGATCCCTGCACGCAGCTTTGCGTTCATCGTTGGCTCCTTCGCCGCTCGTCCTCCTGAACTCGCCGAACACTTGCGTCCGCGAGCAAAACGCGGGACGAACGACCTGGGCACAAGGTAGGACCATTGCGGTTTCTGCGACACCTCAGGAACTACGGAAGAGAGCCTGGAGTTTTCTGCAGGTTCCGCTTGAGGAACGCGAGCGCGCGCGAGCGCGGCGTCGGTCGCGTGTTCTGGAAAGCAATGCCGCTGGGAACGACCAGGGCGATCGCAGTCCCCGAGCTTTGGGAGCTGGTGAGGGTGAGCTTGCCCTCGATGCGGACGGCGCGCTCGCGCATTCCCTGCAAACCGAAATGGCCCGGCCTCCCCTGGTTCACGACGGCAGCATCGATTCCGACACCGTCGTCGGTGACCCGCAAGGCCAGGTCGCGCGCGTACTCGAGCTCTACGCTCAGTCGGCTCGCCTTCGAGTGCAGGCAGGCGTTCAGGATCGCCTCGTAGCCGATGCGATACACCTCGTCCCTCACGATCGGGTGCATCTCTCGGGGCTCGCCCACGACCGAACACGTGGCCGCCATCGAGGCGGGAACGACCTCGCTCTCGACTGCGCGCTTGAATGCCTCGAACAGATCGCTGCCTTCCACGGTGGACGTGCGCAGGGAGTGGAGCGCCGCGCGGCCTTCCTGCATGGCTCGCGCGAGCCACCCGGAGAGCTGCTCCAAGGCGCCACGCATCCGCTCAACGTCGGTGGCGGGGTCCAGTGCGTCGTCGGCGACCATCTTGCTGCCCTGGATCGTCTGCAGAAGGGTGTCGTGGAGGTCTCGGGCCAGGCGTGTGCGCTCCGCCAACCGCTCGTCGAAGCGGGCGCCGACCACTGCCTCAATCTGTCGCACCCGCAGCCGGTAGAGCGCCCAAACAATGAAGGCGCCGGAGACGGCGCACAGGGCGCGGAACATGTTCGTCTGGTACCAGGCCGGCGCGATGTTGAAGTGGAGAGCCGCCCCCTCCTCGTTCCAGGCACCGTCTTTGTTGCTGGCGATCACGCGGAAACGGTAGTCGCCGGGCCCGAGGTCGCTGTAGAAGGCCTGCCGCCGCGTTCCGGAATCCACCCAGTCGGAGTCGTGACCATCCAGCTTGTATCGGAAACGGACCTTCTGTGGCACGGCGATGCTGGGGGCGGTATAGGTGATCTGAAGATCGCGAGTGAGGGGCGGAAGGCGCAGATCAGCCGAAAGCGTGTAGCTCCTGCGATCGGCGATGACCTCCTCGAGATGAACTGGCGGAGGCAGCGAGTGTCGATGCAAGCGTTCCGGGTCGACCATCTGCAGCACGCCAGTGTTGACGAACCACAACCGTCCATCAGGAGACCGCGCGGCGGCTTGGAAGGGGGCCCCTCCCGGCAGCCAGCCGTCCAGAACGTCGAGGACCTTCGGATGGACCTGGACGTCTGGGTTCTTCCACCACCGTTCGAGTTCTTCACGAGCGACGCCGAGGAGTCCACAAGTTGTGGCGAGCCAGATCCCGCGTTCGCCATCCTCGACCAGGCCCGTAATGCGGTCGCAGGGGAGGCCGTTCCGCACGGTCAGGAGCCGTTTGGTTCCGCTGCGCCACCCGATGAGTCCAAAGGTAGCCGCCGCAAGGACCGTGCCGTCGCCGCCGACCACGATCTGCTGGATGTAGGTCAGATCAGGGCGACGGT
>JANOGB010000711.1:0-2673 GCA_031413955.1 Planctomycetota bacterium
AAGCGGGCGTGATCCACCGCGACCTCAAACCCGCCAACGTGCGCATCACGCCCGATGGCAAGGCCAAGGTGCTCGACTTCGGCCTGGCGAAACCGTCGAACGAGGGACAGAGCGGCTCCTCGGCCGACAGCGTGCTCTCGACCGAAGCCGGGCGCCTGCTCGGCACGCCGACCTACATGGCGCCCGAGCAAGCGCGCGGGAAGTCGATCGACAAGCGCGTCGACATCTGGGCCTTCGGGTGCGTGCTCTACGAGTGCCTCACTGCGAAGCGCGCCTTCGCGGGCGAGACGCTGACCGACGTCTTCGCGGCCGTGCTCGAGCGCGAGCCGGACTTCGGCCGGCTCCCCGCCGCGACGCCGCCGCACGTCCGCGCGCTGCTCGCGCGTTGTCTGGAAAAGGATCCGCGCCAGCGCCTTCGCGACATCGGCGACGCGCGTCTGGAGCTCGAGCACGCCGAGGCTCCGGGCGCTCTCGGAGGCACGCCACCCTCGCGGCGCTCCGGGATCGCTCCGCTTCTCGCCGCGTCGGCCGTCCTCCTCGCCGCACTGGGCGCGTGGTTCGCGGCCAGCGCGCGCGTACGGCCTCCGCGCGCCGCGCCCCTGCGCCGGCTCGAGATCGCGGACGCGGGCTTCTGGAACCTGACGGCGACGGCCATCGCGCCGGACGGGAGCCGGATCGTCTACTCCGCGCCCCTCCTGAGCGGCCCGGGGAACGGGACTGCGCCGTTCCTGCGCGCGCTGGATCGCTACGAGTCGCGCGAGCTCTCGAGCACGCTGCCACGCGGCATCAATCCCTTCTTCTCCCCGGACGGAACGCGGCTCGGGGTCTTCACCCAGCGGGGCGTGTTCGCCGTCCAGCTCGAATCGGGCGCGTGCGAGTTCGTGGCCAGCAGCGAGGACTGGGGCGAGGGCGTGTGGTCGCGCAGCGGGTCGCTCGTGCTCTCGCGCGCCCACCTCGGCGATCAGACCTGGCCCGGGCTCGTGTGTGTCGCAGAGGTGGGCGGCGAGCCACGTCCGATCACGAGCCTCCAGCCCGGCGAGCTGCGACACTCCTGGCCCGCTGTCCTGCCCGACGGACGCACGGTGCTCTTCACCGTGATGCAAGCGCAAGCGACGTCGATCGCCGTCGGCTCGATCGAAGGCGGCCCCCACCGGATCCTGCTGCAGGGCGCCGGACGTCCGCGCTACTCGCCCACCGGGCACCTCCTCTACGGCGACGGCCGCGGGCGTCTCTGCGCTCAGAAGTTCGACGCGGCAAGCGCGACGATCCAGGGCGAACCCATCGTGCTGGCGGAGGACCTCTTCGCCATGCCGGAAGGCGGCTGGGCCTTCGACATCTCGGACGAGGGCACGTTGATCTATACGGATGGCCATGGCACCGACATCCTGGCGCGCGAGGTCGGCCTGATCGACCGCGAGGGTCGTACGACTCCGCTGCTGGACAAGACCGACTACTGGGCCGAGCCGAACCTGTCGCCCGACGGGCAGTCGCTCGCGATCCGGCTCATCGCGGTGCCCGACTGCAGCCTGTGGGTCTTCGACAAGAAGCGCGCTCAGCTCACGCGCATCCCGGTGGATGGCGACCTCCACAACATCGCCTGGAGCGCCGACGGAAAGCACCTCCTGTTCCGCCTCGAGCACCGCGGCCCGCAGCGCCTGTGCCGCTTCGCCGCGGACGGCAGCGGCTCGGTCGAGACGCTGCCGGGGTCCGGAGAGGGCGACGAGATGGCCTCGCCCGTGCCGGACGGGTCCGGCTACGTGTGCTCGGTGCAGGGCGAGGGCGGGGACCTCGACCTCGTCCTGCGGGATGCCGTGAGCGGCGCGGCGCGCACGCTGCTCGCCACGGCGGCCAACGAGGGCTACGGTTTTGTTTCTCCCGACGGGCACTGGCTCGCCTACGCGTCCGACGAGTCGGGACGCCAGGAGGTCTACCTGCGCTCGTTCCCGGAAGCCCAGGGTCGCCTGCAGGTCTCCTCGGCGGGCGGCTCGCGCCCGCGCTGGTCGCGCGACGGCAAGGAGCTCTACTACGTGGCCGAGGATCGCCTGATGGGCGTCGGCATCCGCGCGGACCCCGCGCTGGACGTGTCGGCCCCCGCGAGCGTGTTCCCCGAGCCGATAGGACCGATCCCGGGCTTGCAGTACGACGTGACGAGAGACGGCAGGAGCTTCGTGATCGTCAAGGGCGAGGTGACGCGCAAGGCCGGCAGCCTGCGCGTGGTCCTCGACTGGCCGCAGCTCGTGGAAGGAGCGGAACGATGAAGGCGCCCCTCCCATGAGCCTGGCTTCCGGCTCGTCGCTCGCCCACTACTCGATCCTCGGCCCGCTCGGCGCCGGAGCGATGGGCGAGGTCTACCGCGCGCGCGACACCAAGCTCGGGCGCGAGGTCGCGATCAAGGTGCTGCCCGAGCACTTCGCCGACGACGAGGAGCGTTTGAAGCGCTTCGAGCGCGAGGCCAAGACGCTCGCGTCGCTCAACCACCCGAACGTCGCGCAGATCTTCGGCGTGGACCAGGTCGGCGACACGTGCTTCCTGGTGCTCGAGCTCGTGCCGGGCGAGTCGCTCGAGGAGCGCCTGAAGCGCGGGCCGCTGCCGGTGGCGGAGGCGCTCGACGTCTGCAAGCAGATCGCGGAGGGCCTCGAGGCCGCGCACGAAGCCGGCGTGATCCACCGCGAC
>JANOGB010000712.1:0-3385 GCA_031413955.1 Planctomycetota bacterium
GTGGTCTGCAGGATCAAACCGCCGGGCCGCAGGAACGAGAGATCGACCTTGTAGAGCTCGTCGAAAGGGACCGGCCCCTTCGGCGGAATGGCGGGCGGCTGCTGGAAGATCGGCTCGCCCTGCGCGAAGCCGAGCTGGTACAGCGGGAAGAGGAGCTCGCTCGAGGCAGTGCAGTCGCGACGGGCGAAGAGTTTGGGCGCGCGTTCGAGGGCCTTGCGCGCCACGGGATACGAGAGGGGATGAGCTAGGGGGTGAGCTCGGCGCATCGTGGTGCTCTTCGAAGGGGTGGAGACGTCGGGGACAGAATGTAGCAGAGATCGCGCGTGCGGTCGCAGTGCGACGCAGTGCGCGCGCGAGCGCGCGGACGTAAGCGTGCGCAGACGCGAGGGCTTCATGCGCGCGTGAAAATTTTTCCGCGCACACGGGTTGCGCATACACGCGCAGCGAGCAGACATGCGAGCGTCCGTGCGTACCTCGGTACGCGCTGCCACGAGTACAACTTCGACGTCGACGCCGACTTCGTGCGCCAGTAAGCTGCGTCGCGATCCGGTCGAGCAGGTGTGCGCGCGTCTCCCGGCCCGCGGAGCCCGCGCATGCCGAGTGGATCGCGTTCCGCGGGGGCTGCGGTGTCGCGATGGCGGCCTGTTTTTCCGTGTTTTTGGCCAGGGGACGAGGGCCGTCCAAGCGCACCGCGGAGACGCGGAGATTCGCGGAAGGAGAAAAGAGGAGTCCCTCGGATCGTCGGGTTCCCGCAGGCTGAGGCCCCGGAGGCCCAGATCCTTTCTTCCTCCGCGCATCTCCGCGTTCTCCGCGCCTCCGCGGTGCGTTCGCGCTTCCGCGCCGCGAGATGGTTTCGGGCCGAAACCACGCAGCAGCTCGAACGCGAGCACCGGATTTCTCGGGGACGAGCTCGTTCCTCGTCAGGATTCCGAACTTCGAGCTCGCGCAGGGCGAGCTCACGTCGCTGCGCAGAACACGCTCGAGAGAACCGGAACCAGAGGCACGCTCATGACGATTCCCCCTCGCCGCACTCGCGATCCCAAGGAAGCCAGCCCCGCCACGGACTGGGGCTTCATCGAGAACGTGATGTGCTCGCCCCACGTACGCACGATCTACATCTGGGGCCCGCCGGGCTTCGGCAAGACCTACGCCGCGTACCACGTCGGCCTGCGCGGCGGGCTCTACGCACTCACCCTGACCGAGGACACGCCCGCGGCCGAGATCCGCGGACACTACCTGCCAGCCGGGCAGGGCATGACGTGGCACGACGGCCCCGCCACCACGGCCATGCGGGAGGGCGCGCGTCTGGTGATCAACGAGCTCACGCACGGCTCGTCCGACGTGCTCTCGATCCTGCACCCGCTGCTCGAGAACCCGGATACGGCGCGCCTCACGCTGCCCACGGGTGAGACGGTGCGGCCCGCGTCCGGGTTCCAGCTGATCTGCACGGACAACTTGCCGCCCGAGGAGCTGCCCGAAGCCCTGCGGGACCGCTTCGACTGCATCCTGCACGTGCGCGAGCCGCACCCCGCAGCCCTGGCCCAGCTCGACGAGCGCCTGCGCGGCCCGGCCCAGCGTTCCTTCACGCTCGAGCCCGCGCGCCGCATCAGCTTGCGAGGCTGGTTCAGCGTCCAGCGCCTGATGCACGAGTTCGGCCTCAAGGGCGCGTTCCTGGCCGTCTTCGGCCCCTCCCGCGGGGCGATGCTGCACGACGGCCTGATCCTGGGCGAAGCCCCGAACTAACACGGGCGAAGCCCCAACCAACACGGGCGAAGCCCCGAACCAGCCCTGGCGGCCAAGAAAACAGGAGAACGACCCCATGTACACCGATGCTCTGACCACTGCCCTGACCACCGATGCCAACGGTTTCCAGCCCGTGTACCGCAGCGTACCGGCGCACCACATGCCCTACCCCGAGCTGGTGGAGCCCAAGCCCAACCCCTCGCCCTACTGGATCATCGACACGGTCGGAAAGCCCTGGCTGCCGACCAACGGCATGACCAGCCTGGTCGAGCGCAAGCTGCTCGTACCGCTCGTCGAGGGCGCGCGCAGCGTGGCGATCCACGAGCTCGCGCACGTGAAGTGGTCGCCCAAGCGCCTGCCGAAGGTCGACTTCGACCTGCGCTACCTGATGGCCGTCGAGGACGCGCGCATCAACCTGGGCCTGGTCTGGATCGAGCTGCCGGTGCTCTTGACGGCGAGCGAGATCGCGCAGGTCACGCGTCTGGCCCAGCAGGACCTGGCGGAGAAGGACCTGCTGGCTTTCGTGCTGCGCGCCGTCGCGGCCCAGGGCACGAACGCCGAGGAAGCCGTGCTGGGCGCGCTCGCGACCCAGTCGCGGGCCGTGCGCGACCTCGCCTACCGCCACATCCGCCGCGTGCGCATCGGGCTCCTGCGCGCCCGCCGCGCGCGGCGGGCTGCGGTGGCGAGCTTCCGGGTGGCCCGGCGCCTGGCGGCCGAGCTCGCGCGCGAGATCGAACCCGAGCTCGAACGCCTCGGCTTCCCGAATTGCCTGCCCCTCTCGCTGCAGCTCGCGGGCGCGGGCTGCTGCCTCGGGCACGGCCACACGGGTGGGCACGCGCTATCGCGGGCGCGGCATGGGGCGAAGAAATCCGGGGGAGACGGCGAGGGCACGCCCGAGGACGGCCTCTCGGGCGAGATGCGCCTGGTGGTCGCGCCGCTGCCCCATGCCGCGCCCAACCCGCGCGGCGCGGGACGCGGCCGGGGGCGCGCGGCGAGCGAAGGCTCGTGCCCGCGCTACCTGCACCGCTGGCCGCTCGACCGCGCCATCTTCCGGCGCACGTCCCGCGTGCGGGGCGGCACCGTGCTGGTCGACACCAGCGGCAGCATGTCCCTGGACGCCGCGGGGGTCGATGCGATCCTCATGGCCTCGTCCGGGGCCGCGCTCGTCGCCATCTATTCCGGCACCGACAAGCTCGGCGAGCTGCGCATCGTCGCGCGCGACGGCCACCGGGCCGACGCCAGGGACCTGGTGCCCTTCGGCCGCGGCAACATCATCGACGAGCCCGCGCTCGCCTGGCTCGCGCGCCAGAGCGGCACGAAGCTGTGGATCTCGGACGGCGGCGTGACCGGCGTGGGCGACACCACCTCGGCCGCGCTCCAGCGCCGCTGCCAGGAGATCGTCCAGCGCGCCGGCATCCGCCGCGTCAAGACCGTCGCCGAGGCCGCCGCGTTCCTCGCTCGCGGAATCCGCCACGCAGGGGTGGCCTAGACTCCGTTTGATCCGAGGCCCGCGGCTCGAGGCCCGCCGGAGCGATCCGGCGGGCCTCGTTTTTTTGGGTGTAGTACCGTTTCCACGTAGCTTCACGCGGCGCGGAGTTGGCGGTATGTCTTCCAGAAGACCTCCCAGCGTTTGGAGAGTACG
>JANOGB010000713.1:0-5139 GCA_031413955.1 Planctomycetota bacterium
GCCCGAGCCAGGCGTAGTAGCCCGTGCGGGAGACCTCCAAGGTCGAACTCATCCGGCCGACCCCGAAGATCTCCCGGTTCTCGAAGATGAACTCGAACCTCAGCTCCGCTCTTTCGCGAAGTAGGCCAGCGCTTTTTTTAAAATGTCGCGCTCCTGCTGGGCACGCGCGAGCTCCTTCCGCAGTTGGAGTACTTCGTCGTCGGATGTCTTCGCTCGGCCGTTCCCCGGGAACGCGCCCGCGCCCTGAGCCTTCATCTCCGACCTCCAGCGCTGCAACAGGCCGCGATCGATGCCCAGGTTGGCGGCCACCTGGCCCACCGTCCGACCTGGCTCGAGGCTCAGCCGCACCGCTTCACGCTTGAACTCCGCACTGTGCTTCCGTCGTGATCTTGCCATGGACACTTCCTTGCGAGGAGCATCTCTGCTCCTTCTCTGGGTGTCCACTTTCTCCGGGGAAGATCACGTGTTTTGAACGCGCTCGAAGAGCATCCCAACGAGCCTCCTCAGTCCGTTGTCCCCACTTGGCTGAATACCTGGGCATGACACCGGGAAGGTGCGCGCCGCCGAGATCGGTATCTGGTTGCCGTGGAGTAGCTTGCTGCACCGCTCTTCGGAGCTCTCTCAAGGTGGCCGGTCCCCTCGCTCGTCGCGAGGGAGCTCACTTCGAGATCCGCCGCACGGGGCGCAGCCCAATGGAGTAGTCAGCATTGCTTGGCGTCGTCGAGCTCCGCCGCGTGAACCGCGCGCTCGCTTCTGTGGACGAGAAGCCACCCCCTCGCATCACGACGTTGTCACGGCCGCCGGTGTCCGCGTTTCCTTCGTAGGCTGTCTTCCGGTTGCTACACAGCTCCCAGACATTGCCGAGCACCTCGTGGATCCCCAAATGGTTCGCTCCCAGCGAGCCAACAGCCGCGTGGGCAACAAATCCGTCAACTTCATCGCGGAACGTGGACACCTTCCAGGGCTCTGGAATTGAGTCGGGCTTGCCGAGCCGCAGCATCAGGAGCGAGTGCTGGCAGTTGATAGACGATCCAATTGTCTCTACCGAGTCCCCGCCGACCCACCGCAGTGTCCCGTCCCGCGCGGCGTGCTCCCACTCGGTCTCTGTCGGCAATTCCAGATCGAGAGAAGGCAGCAATGATGTGACCTCGTTCCAGCTGACCTCTTCCACAGGATGCGCGTCCGTGTAGTCGATTCTTTCGAGGTCCTCGCCGTTGGCGCCAATGAGATCAAAGCCGGCCTTGAAATAGCTGGGATTCCGCCCGCTTGCTCGCTCCCATTGTCCCTGGGTCATTTCGTATTTCGAGACGAACAAGGGCTCGACACGTTGCACACTCGTTGGCCCTTCTTCCGCTCTTGCCAGGGGGTCGAATGACGGAGCTCCTGGATCGCTCGCCTGCGCTCCACGCAAGAACTCCCCGCCTGGTACTAGCACTAGAACGATGCCGGTGTCGCCGTCGATCCGCCAGCGACTCGGTGCTCCGGAGTCGGCCGGCGTCGGAGCGTTTCCCGACAAGACGTGCCAGAACTCCCAATACCCCTCATCGTTGGGAGAGAGTGGCAACAGTCCGACCTGCGGTTGCAGCACGAAGCCTTCTCCATCCGCAAGCTGGTACAGACGCGACTCCCGCACCCCCTCGATCGCCTGGTCCCACGCGACCTTCGCTTCCGGCGCGTCCACGGTCCGGTATCGGATCGTGGCGGCCACGTCGAGGCGCCGCTGTACTTCCTGCATCTCCACCCGTTCTAATCGGTCGATCTCTTGGAGCAGATCCTGAAGCACGGTTGCCATCCAGGCCAGCTCGGTCGTCAGTGGCCGCCCGGGCGTAGGGCGCGCTTCGTCGTACGGTCGCGTGGCACCGGTTAGTTCCTCCCAGTCGCTTTCGTGCCTTGGCCTTCGCACGAGCACCTCGAGCGCCCGGTCGTGCCAGTCCTTCATGGCCTGGATGTTCGCGGGCAACGGTGCACCGAGGCGAGCGAACTCTGCGTGGAGGTCATTGAGGATCTTGAGGTCGGACAAGCGCAAGACGCGGTCCCGTTCTTGAGCCATTCGGTATCCGAATGCCAGGGACACGACGGCTAGAGCCGCGGACACCACCAAACCGTAGGTGAGCCTCCTCAACCACTGCTCTCGTTGGGTGCGCCGCCAAAGCACGTCGGGGTCGACGCCTACAATCGCCGCCACCAGCTTGACGACCGCCCGACGCCGGTGGGCGCGTGACGATTCTCCAGGGTCTTTGATCAGGCTCGCGACTACTGGCTGGCTTGCCGACAGCCCTCCCGTCGCATCTCGCCTTAGAAGAGAGCGTGGAACCGACCGCTCGATGCTTCCTTCGCCAAGGATGAGGAAGATCCGGTCTCCACGCCCCAGCGACATAAAGTATTGCACTTCGCGCTCAATCCAATCGGACGACGGAGTCCCAGGCAGACAGACGACGATGAGAGCTCCGGAGTCGAGGAGCCGCTCCTTCAGCGCGAGATCGAGGTCCGCTGCGGCCGGGAGGTCATCGTCATCCCGAAAGACACGGCCGATAGCTTGCGGGCGTTTGCGGTTGTATCCGGGGTGCCCAAATGCCATCTCCAAAGGCAGGCGAAAGTTCCGTAACTCGCGGTCGAGCCACTTCGCGATGCGCGTGTCGGCAGGAGCGTGGCGGTAGCTGATGAAAGCTGTGAACCGAAGCGGCGTCGAAGGGTTTGTCATTGGAGCACGTCATTCGCATCAATCGCATCTGGAATCGTCGGGGCCGACGGGTGCCCATCGTCCCGCCCGGCGGAGACGAGGACGGTCGCTACATGCCGCCGAGCGCGTCGCAACGGCCAAGACCCCTTAGTTGCCGTACTCCGGCTCGGTCTCACTTGCCTTGCCCCAGAGGTACTCAAACTGGGCCTCAAGCGCGGGCAGGAACCCCGGGCCGAGGGCTCCGAAGCGGAACGATGGATTCGCGAAGGCGCTGCCGTAGGTGGTCAGTTCCACATGGCCGAGACGATTGTCCGGATCATCTTTGTCGCGCACCCAGAAGCTGTTCATGAAGGGATCGCGCCACCAGCGGATTTCGAGCTTGCCAGGAGCATCGCTCTCTAGCTGGCCTTTCGCGGGTTTTCTGACGAATCCGCCGGCCTGAAGTCGTGAGTGCTTTGCGGGAATCGACACGGCCCGACTCGCCGATTGAAGTGGTATGGAAAGATCACTTCTTCGGTTGGAGATCGGGCCGTGTTGCGCGTCAATGTAACGCCCGACCTCCTCGAGATCACGCTCAACGCCAGGGCGGCCTTCTCGAAGCGTTCCTGGCCGTTTGTCCTGGCGACGGCCGTGCCCTGGCTCCTGTGCGCCGGTCAACGGTCCATGCGGCGGTTGGCGGCCATGGGCGATCTGAGGCGGAGCACGTCCGCATACTACCGCTTCTTGTCGGATGGGAAGTGGCGGCTGCACCTCTTGTTCAGCTCGCTGTTTCAGTTGATCGTTCGCACCTTCGACATCCACGAGCTTACCTTGGTCCTGGACGACACGCTGTGTCCGAAGTGGGGCCGCAACATCTACGGCACGGGTTCCTACTTCGACCACGTTCGTCGTCCACGAGCGGGCTTCATCTGGGGCCACAACTGGGTCGTGCTTGCCGTCGTGGTTCGCGTCAGTACGAAGGCCAGCGTCGCGCTGCCCTTTTGGATCGGCCTCTACCGTCCCAAGGAGAGCTGTACCTCCGAGCAGTTCCGCACTCGTCACCAGATGGCGGCGAACGCGCTCACGCTGGTGCGAGCCTTGTTTCCCGGCCAGATTTGCCTGCTGGCCGACGGAGCCTATGCCAACCAGTCGCTCATCAGTCCTGCTGGAGAGCTCGGCGTCGATCTGGTCAGCCGGTTGCGGGCCGACGCAGCGTTGCGCGCGGCCAAGCCCGCTCGGCGCGCGAAGAAGAAGCGTGGCCGCAAGCCCAAGCTTGGAGCCCGACTCGGGAAGCTCGCCGGGATGGCGCGCTCCTCGTCGGCCTTCGAGGCTCGTCGGGTGGTGATCTACGGCAAGACCGTGACGCTCCTCTTGCGCGAATTCGAGGCCTACTGGCCGGCGATCGGCCGCGTAGTGAAGGTCGTGATCACGCGCGACCCGAAGCGCCCCAAGCGGGTCGCATACCTCATGACGACCAACTGTCTGCTCGGCGCCGTCGCCGTGGTCGAGCTCTTCGCGCAACGCTGGACGATCGAACAGCTCTTCTCGGTCGCCAAGCTGCAGATGGGCTTGGACAGCACCGAGGCTCGCAAGGAGCGGGCGGTCGTGCGTCATGCGGCTCTCTGCATGGCGCTGATCGCCTGGATCGAGGTCTGGGCGTACAAGACACGCCCCGTCGCCTGGGCCCGTCCGTTCGCGCACAAGCTCGCCGCATTCCGCGTCACAACGCTCACTTCCACCATTTTCGAAGCGGGCCCTCGCACCAGGGGCTCACGCCGAATTGCGCGCGACGTCGGAACCCTCTTCACGTCTGCAACAGGCGCCGCCTGAAAACCTGCGAAAGGCCAGCTCTCTAGTCGACAGATCCTTTTGAAGTTGGTCGCCGCTAGCTTCGCGTTTTCCGTGCTGGTGCTTGCCGAGCTGTTGATGTCGCAGAAGCTGAAGTACAATTCAACGTTCGGTCGATTCTCGCTACCGTGGTCCAACAGGATGAAACGCAGGTGGACGCCGCGGCGCAGCGCGGCACGGAGCGCCTCTTGGTTGTTGTAGAAGATGGTAGCGGTCAGGGCGAAGACGTCGAACGTCGACTTCGTCTCGTCTAGCGTTCGGACGAGCTCGGACTGGGTGACGAGCGCCTTCCGGTCGACGAATCCCCTCACCACTTGGGACGGCTCCGAGTCATTCCGCTCGAAGGCGCGTGGATCGGCGGACTCGATCGCCTCCTGCAATCCGGAGGACCCTAGGAGCGCCCGGCCGAGCCGGTCGTGAGCGAGCAGGCCCAGGACAGCCACGAGCGACAGCAGATGCAGCCCGCCCCTGCGCTTAGCCGCGAAGCGGACGAGTCTGACGCGCAAGCGATCGGCCGTCGTCGCATACAGCAGGGGACTCACTTGCTGCCTAAGGCGGCTCACTGACCGTCCCCCGGTTCAGTGGACACGGGGTTAGGTAACAGCCGCAGTAGACGACGAGGTTCGTAGAGC
>JANOGB010000714.1:0-2172 GCA_031413955.1 Planctomycetota bacterium
CGCGAGATGCTCGGCCTCGCGCTCATGATCGCGGGGCCGCTGCTCCTGGTGGGCCTGGTCGTGGGCCTGGCCGTGAGCGTGTTCCAGGCGCTGACCTCGGTACAGGAGCAGACGCTCTCGATCGTGCCCAAGATGCTGGCCGTGGCGCTGGTCGGCTTGCTCCTCCTGGCGCCCGCGCTGTCGCTGCTCTCCGACTTCTGCCTGCGCGTCTTCCAGCAGCTCCACACCTTCGGGCTTTCGTGACCATGGCGCCGCTCTCCACCATCCTGGCCGGCTTCCTGCTCGTGCTCGCGCGCACCGCGGCGCTGGTGCTCGCGGCGCCGGTGCTGGGGCAGGGCACGGGTTTCAGCGGCTACCGCCTGGGGCTGATCTTCTTCCTGTCGTTCTTGCTCTACGCGGCCAGCGGGGTACCGGTGGACGCGCCGCCGATCGAGCTCGGGCTCATGGCCCTGCGCGAGGTCATGATCGGAATCTTCCTCGGCTTCTTGCTGCAGCTCGTGCTGCTCGCCGTGCGCGTGGCGGGCGAGCTGGTCGGCCAGGAGATGGGCTTCCTGATCGCGCGTCAGGTCGATCCGACCAGCGGAGTCGCGAGCACGCTGATCACGAACCTGTACGAGAACCTGTTCCTGCTGGTGCTCCTGGCCCTCGACGGGCACCACTGGCTGTTGCGCTCGCTCGAGCGCTCCTTCGCCTTCGCGCCGATCGGGCGCATCACGCTCGGGAAGAGCATGGCGCCCACGGCGATCTCGATGTTCGCCGAGATGTTCCGTGCGGGCCTCGTGTTCGCGGCGCCGGTGATGGTGTTCCTCATGCTCGTCTCGCTCGTGATCGGCCTGCTCTCGCGCGCCGTCCCGGGCCTGAACGTGATGGAGGTGGGCTTCACCCTGCGGGTGCTGGTCGCGCTCGGAGCGCTGTTCGTCTTCGCGCCGCTGATGGAGCCAGCGATGCGCAACCTGCACCAGGATCTATTGCGCTGGCTCGAGCGCGGACTGAGCGCCATCTGAGGCATCCATGGCCGACACCTCAGATCGCGAGCAACGCACCGAGGAAGCGACTCCGCGCCGCCGCGAGGAAGCGCGCGAGCGCGGCCAGGTGGCGCTCTCGAGCGAGCTCGTCTCTGCCATCGGCCTGGCCGCGGGCGTGGGCGTGCTGAGCGTCGGTGGGGCCCAGCTCGCGCGCGCCGTGGCCGCACAGATCGAGCACGGAGTCGGCGCGCTGGCCAGCGTCGGGACGGGCGACCTCGGCATCCCGGAGTCGGCCGCGCTGCTGAAGGAGTCGGTCGGTGCCGTCTTCGGCGCGCTGTGCGCGGTCGTCGTTCCCACCGTGCTCGCGTGCGCCCTGACCGGCTACGCGCAGATCGGCTTCCGTTTCACGCCCAAGGCGCTCGAGGTCGACCTCGGCAAGCTCGATCCCATGAAGGGCATGCAGCGCGTCTTCTCGCTGCGGGGCCTGATGCGCACGGGGCTCTCGCTCGCGAAGATCCTGCTCATCACGACCACCGCCGCCCTGGTCGCCTGGCTGCACGTGGACGAGATCGTGCACGTCGGCACGAGCGAGCTCGGGCCGCTGCTGGCGGCGCTGGGCGTGATCGCGCTGCGCACGACCGTCGCGGCGTTGGCCGTGATCCTGGCGCTGGCCGTGCTCGACGCGCTCTTCCAGCGCCTGCAGCTAGATCGTGACCTGCGCATGACGCGCGCCGAGGTGAAGGAGGAGCACCGCCTGGCGGAAGGCGACCCCCACGTGCGCGCCCGGATCCGCGCCGTGCAGCGCGAGTTCGCCATGCGCCGCATGATGTCCGACGTGCCCAAGGCGACCGTGGTGGTCACCAACCCCACGCACTACGCTGTCGCCCTGCGCTACGAGCGCGAGGGCGCAGGCGGGGCACCGGTCGTGGTCGCGAAGGGCATCGATCACCTGGCGGAACGCATCAAAGAAGTGGCGCGCGCGAGCGGCGTCGCCTGTCACGAGGACGTGCCGCTGGCGCGCGCGCTCCATGCGCGTGTGGCCATCGGCCAGACGATCCCCGAGGAGCTGTATGCGGCGGTGGCTGCGGTACTCGCGACCGTGTACCGGCTGCAGGAGGCGCAGGCGTCATGAGAGCCGCTTCTTTCTCACCTGGGAGCGCCGGGCTCCAGCCCGGCTCTTCTTCCTCTCTTCCTTGCGGGTTGCAAG
>JANOGB010000715.1:0-2228 GCA_031413955.1 Planctomycetota bacterium
GACTTCTGGGGCTTCGTCTGACGGACCTGCATGGGGCTCCTGCCCCACAAGAAGGCGCTCGTGGAGCGCCTGAAGGACCAGCCCTTCACCTTCCTCGGCATGTTCGGGCGCGAAGGCGATCCCAAGGAGATCGCCGCGCGCATGAAGAAGGAGAACATCAATTGGCGCAACGGCCTCGATCTGGGCGAAGCCGAGGACGGGACGCGCTGGAGCACCTGGGCCGTGCGCGGCTTCCCGCAGTTCTACCTGCTGGACGAGCAGGGCGTGATCCGCCAGCGCTGGTTCGGCAACCCCGGCGAGGACGTGATGGACCGCGAGGTCGACCTCTTGCTGGCGGAGCTCGCCGCGAAGAGCGTGCGAAAGTAGCCGCGCGGAGCGCCTGCACGGCGTGCCGGGCCCGTGAGCTTTCGGCTCCCGTGCCCGGGCTGTATTCTGCGGCCGTCCCCCGACTCCCCACGCCATGCCGCAGAACATCGTCTTCAGCGAGCTCGCTCTCGAGCTCCAGGCCAAGGCCCGCCAGATCGCCGACAAGTACGTGCGCCCGCAGGCGGCCAAGTACGACAAGGCCCAGGAGTACAACCACGAAGCGGCGCAGGCCGCGGCCGAGGCCGGGCTCTTCAAGGTTTTCGTGCCCGTGGAGTACGGCGGCTACGGCGCGGGCTCGCTGGCCCTGTGCCTCGTCACCGAGGAGCTCGCCCGGGCCGACTCGGGCTTCGGCGTCGCCTACGCGGTCAACGCGCTCGGCTCGACGCCGATCGTGGTCGGCGGCACGGAGGAGCAGAAGAAGAAGTGGCTGCCGGCCATCGCGCGCGGCGAGAAGTTTGTGGCCTTCTGCCTGTCGGAGAAGAACGCCGGCTCGGACGCGAGCGGTCTGGCGGTCACGGCCGAGAAGGACGGCGACCACTACGTGATCTGCGGCGAGAAGAAGTGGACCACCAACGGCGGCGTGGCCGACGTGTACACCGTCTTCTGTGTCACCGACCCCACCTCGAAGTCGCGCCGCATCAGCGCGATCATCGTCGAGAAGGGCACGCCGGGCTTCAGCGTCAACAAGATCGAGGACAAGATGGGCATCCGCTGCGTGCCCGTGGTCGAGACGCACTACGACAACGTGCGCGTGCCGGTCGGCAATCTCATCGGCGGTCGTGAGGGCATGGGCTTCGCGCACGCCATGCAGACCCTCGACCGCGCGCGCCCGTGCGTCGCCGCGCAAGCGGTCGGCGCCGCCCAGGGCGCGCTCGACCTCGCGGTCGTCTACTCCAACCGCCGCAAGCAGTTCGGCGCGCCGATCTCGAGCTTCCAGATGGTGCAGAAGATGCTGGCCGACATGGCCATCAAGACCGAGGCCGCGCGCTGGCTGGTGTACGCCTCGGCCGCCGCGATCGACACCGGCATGCAGCACGTCACCAAGCTGGCCGCGATGGGCAAGTGCTTCGCCACCGACACGGCCATGGAGGTCGCCACCGACGCGGTGCAGGTCTTCGGCGGCTACGGCTTCATGGAGGATTACCCGATCGCGAAGTTCTTCCGCGACGCCAAGATCCTCTCGATCTACGAGGGCACCAACCAGGTCCAGCGCATGGTCGTGGCCCGCAACCTGATCAAGGAATCCGAGTCGCTCAGCCACCTGCATGCCTACATCCCGCAGGAGGAGCAGAAGACCTACAAGCAAGCCGGCGCGCCGGCGAAGTCGTAGCGTCTCTCGAGACCGTTCGCGAACTCCGTAGAACGAGCGCATAGGATAGACGCCATGCGCCCCTCCCCCGGGTCCCACGACGAGCGGCTCGAAAGGCTGCTGCGGCACGCGCTCCGAGGTTGGGAGCGCGTGCGTGCGAGTTCGACGGAATGTGAGCGCGCGCAGCGCTGGCTCGAAGAGCATCCCTCGGGCTGGCCAGAGGTGGACGAACTCTGGTCGCTGGCTCTGAGAGGAAAGGGGACTCTGGCCGACTGGCTGGAGGCCGGGGCTCTGGCGGACTCCTGGTCGAGCGAGATTCCAATGCACTCGGTGCTCTCTTCCCATCCCTTCGCCTGTCTCAGTCCATGGTCGAGCCCGGCCAAGTCGAACCGATCCTGAGCGACGCCGCGCGCCTCCTAGCAGGCCGTTGAGAAAGTCCCGTCGCGAGGCAAAGCGCGCTTCGTCAGAGCTAGGAACGCGACAGAGGGACGGCGGAGGCGGCCTTCCAGGCCGCCGAGCACGGCCCGACGAGCGTGACGACGCTCTGGCGAAG
>JANOGB010000716.1:0-25641 GCA_031413955.1 Planctomycetota bacterium
GAGAAGCACAACGCCTCACGGCTCGTGGGTGCTCCTCCGGGCTACGTCGGCTACGAGGAAGGCGGTCAGCTCACCGAGAAGGTGCGCCGCCGGCCGTACTCGGTGGTGCTGCTCGACGAGATCGAGAAGGCCCACCCGGACGTGTTCAACATGCTTCTGCAGATCATGGAGGAAGGGCGGTTGACGGACTCCTTCGGGCGTCACATCGACTTCCGCAACACGATCCTGATCATGACCAGCAACATCGGCTCGCACCTCCTGACCTCCGGCGGCGGGCTGGGCTTCGCCAAGGCCGATGCCCAGTCCGACGACACGCAGAAGAACAAGAAGCTGCGCGACGACGTCATGAGCGAAGTCCAGCGCCAGTTCCGGCCGGAGTTCCTGAACCGCGTCGACGAGCTGGTGGTCTTCAACCAGCTCAACGAGGCCGACCTGCGGCGCATCGTCGACCTGCAGCTCAAGGAAGTGCTGCAGCGCATCCAGTCGCGCGGCATGACGCTGGTGCTGGACGACAAGTCCATCAGCTTCCTGATCAAGAAGGGCTTCAACACCGACTACGGCGCCCGGCCCCTGCGCCGCGCCATCGAGCGCTTCGTCGAGGACCCGCTGGCCGAGGAAGTACTCAGGATGGGCGAGGACCTGAAGGTCACGATCTACGTGACCGTCACCGGCGAGATCGCCAAGGCCGAGGGCCTGACCTTCACGCGCGAGAAGCCCGGGGAAGCCCAACCAGTCGCCGCCATCGCCGAGACCGGCCAGTAGAGATCAGTAGAGACCAGTGGAGAGGTAGAGTAGGAGGGGCCCTCCATGCTCGCCGCTCTCCTCAGCCTCTGCGTCCTCGCGGTCCAGGAGGGCCAGGCGAGCAAGACCCCTCCCGGCGCCGAGCAGGTCGCACGGGTCGCGGCGGCCCTGGACGATGCCTTGCGCTCGGGCGAGACGCGGCAGATCCAGCTCGCCCTGGAATCCGCGCGTGAGGCTCCGCACCCGGCCGTCGTTGGCAGGGTGCTGCGCTTTCTCGAGGACGACCGCACGGAAGTGAAGCTCGCCGCGCTCCAGGTCCTGCGCTGGCTGGAGCATCCCGACGCCCTGGAAGCCCTGCAACGCGCCGCGAAGGAGCGCAAGCTGATGAAGGTGCCCGAGCTGGCGCTCGGCGTACTGCGCGGCATCGGCCAGCACGCCCAGCCGAGCTCGATCGCGGTCCTGGCCCACGATCCATTCGAGCCCGCCGATGCCGCGTGCGTGCGCGCACGCATCTTCGGCCTGGCGCGCATTCGACGGCTCGAAGCACTCGCAGCCCTGTTCGGCATCCTGGCGCCGGTTGGAGTGGGCGGACAACGCCGCATCCAGTCGCGGATGGAGGACGTGCGTCTCGGATTGATGATCCTCACGGGCGTCGATCAGGGTTCCTCGCCCGAGCTCTGGGAGAGCTGGTGGCGCGACAACAAGAAGTCCTTCCGGATTCCGCTCGAGGCTCCGCCCCTGCCCAAGGATTTGCGCCAGGCCTGGGAAGCCTTCTGGGGCCTGCCGCGCGTGTACGAGCGCGAAGGCCGCCGGGAGGATCGCGGTCAGGACCCACCCCCGCGCAAGGATTGACACACGTGGACGCCGCCGAGCGCGAGGCGATCTTGGGCGCCGGCATCCAGCTGTTCGACGCGGGCCGGTACCTCGCCGCGCACGAGCTCTTCGAGGAGCTCTGGGAGTCGACCGAGGGCGCCGAAGCCGACTTCTTCAAGGGCCTGATCCAGGCCGCGATCGCGCTGCACCACTTCCAGGCTGGAAACCTGGAGGGTGCGGCCAAGCTCTACAGTGGACACCGGCGCTGCCTGTCCGGTTACCTGCCAACCCACGCGGGCCTCGACCTCGAGCGCTTCCTGGTGGAGATGCAGGCCTGCTTGCGCCCGGTGCTCGAGAAGCGCGCGGGCGAGGTGGTGCCCTTCCGTCTCGATGAGCGGCCGCGCATGGTTCCTCGGACGAAGAGTGAAACCAACACGGGTTGACTCCGGTCGTCGGGGGCGTGACACACCTCCTGCACATCGTCCCTGGACTCCCCCACTGGCCCGTCGAACTGGACACGATCGAGCATCCACCCGCAGAGCTCTGGCTGTGCGGGCGCGCCGAGCTCCTGGACCGCCGCCCGCGCGTGGCCGTCGTGGGCACGCGCTCGCCGACGCCGTACGGTGAGCTCCAGGCAGCACGCGTGGCCGCGTTCCTGGCGAGCCAGGGCGTGGTGGTCGTGAGCGGCATGGCGCGCGGGATCGACGGGATCGCGCATCGCGCCGCGCTCGACGCGGGCGGAGCCACCCTGGCCGTGCTCGGTTCCGGAGTCGACCGGCCCTGGCCGCCGGGCGAACTCGCCGAACGCCTGACCAGAGAAGGCTGCCTCCTGTCCGAGTTCCCCCCGGGCCAGGCACCCCGGCGGCATCACTTTCCCTGGCGCAACCGGATCATCGCCGGGCTCGCGAGCGTGGTGGTGGTCGTGGAAGCGGCCCACGCTTCAGGCTCGCTCATCACCGCACGCTGGGCGGTGGACCAGGGGCGAGCGGTGTTCGCCATCCCGGGCCGGGTCGATCACCCCATGTCGCGTGGCTGCCATCGGCTCTTGCGCGAGGGCGCCGAGCTGCTCGAATCCCCGGCGGATCTGCTGCCGGCGCTGGGGTTCGAGCGCGTCGATGTTTCTCCGGCCGGGGTGGCGCCGTCCGGAACGGGCGCGCAGCACCCGCTCCTCGCGGCTCTGCGCGGAGAGACGCTGACCGCCGACGAACTCGCGGTGCGCCTCGAGCAGCCGGTGGCCGAGGTACTGGTCGCCTTGGTCGAGCTCGAACTCGCCGGCTCGATCGCGCGCGGTCCGGGCGGGCTCTACCGCCCGAGCCGTTGACTCGGCGTGACCGGACTAGCCCCAGAACAAGCGCTTGAACGCGTCAGGCCGGCGAGAGTACGGAGCCAGGCACGGCTTCGCCGGATTCCGCGTGCGCGCAGGAGTGATGAGGAGCGAAGGGCGGAATCCGGCAAAGCCGAGCCAGGCACCGCACTCTCGCCGTTGGGGCGGCGCGAAGCGCTTCATTCTGGGACTAGCGCACGGAAGCGAACAGGTACTCGAGCACGAGCATCGCTCCCGCCACCGCCGCGCAAGCACCGACGAAGACCGCGTAGCGTCTGGGAACGCTGCGCAGGGCAGGACCGTCTTCGACTTCCGAGTAGAACGCGCTCAGGGTCACGATCGCCAAGGACAGGACGAGGAAGAAGCCGACGTGCGCGCCCAGGTTCACGTGGGCACCTCGCGCGAGGGCTGGCTCGAGTCGGGCGGGGCGGGATCAGGGCCAGGAGCAGCCGCGGGTGTCGTGGGCAACAGCCAGCGTTGCTCCGCCACGCCCCACACGTCGAGCATCGCCAGCACGTTGAGCAGGCCGGCCATGCAGGCATAGAGCAGCCCCACGTCGACCCACGGGAGTTCGCGGGTGACGCGCGGATGGCCCGCCAGGATCTCGGTGAGGAGCGCCGGCGCGCCGAGCAGGAACTGGCCCGACCAGTAGTAAAAATGCCGCTCGCGCGAGAGGTTCGTGCCAGCCGCGAGCCAGGTGCCCAGCGCGAACAGAGCGAGCAGGACGCCACACACGAGTCCGGCGCGCAGCCGGCGACCCTGGAGCCAGTGGCCGAGGCCGGGAAAGAACCAGGACGCCGCGAGCAGCCTGACCGGGTGCGGAGCAGAGCAGGAAGACCGGGCTCCCGCGCGTGCATCCAGGTGAGCGTGGGCGGCGACGAAGAGATTCAGGATCCCGGACAGGGCGCTGAGGAAACTCGCCAGCACGATCAGCGGGGGGAAGGGCACGGCCTCGGCCGACCCGAAGGCCGAGCTCTTCAGGTGGAAGAGCATCGCGCCCAGATTGCCCGCCTCCGGCGTGAGCAAGGTCGACATCGGACCGCGCAGCTCCGGATCGAGGTATTCGAAGGTCCGGCCGTCGCCCAGGAACCAGCCCAGGGCATAGAGGCCCTCCACCACGACGAACGAGAGCAGCCCCGCTCCGACGCGCCCCAGGTACATGTGCCCCGCACCGGGCAAGAACCAGGTCAGGAGCACGGCGACACTCGGGTCCCCGCGTCGCTCAGCCGGGCGCGTTTCCACCATCGGAGCGGAGATCCTACGGACGGGTGGCGCCGTCGACGAGCCCGAGCGCGCGAGCGGATGACTCGCGCAGGCTATCCTCCTGCGCATGGCCAAGCCGCACGAGCTCCCGATCCGGGTGCGCTACTCCGAGACCGATCAGATGGGGATCGTGCACCACTCGAGCTACTTGATCTACCTCGAGGAGGGCCGCACGGCGCTCATGCGTGACCTGGGCTTCCCCTACGACGAGGTCGAGCGGCGCGGTCTCGGCATGGCGGTGCGCAGAGTGGAGGTGCGCTACCGCGTGGCCGCTCGCTATGGCGACGTGGTCATCGTGGGGACCCAGGTCGAGCGCTTTCGCGGTGCCTCGATCCTCTACGGCTACGAGCTCGTGCGCGAATCCGACCGCGAGGTCCTGGCCACCGGCTCGGCCGAAGTGGCCTGTCTTGCCCTGCGAGAAGGCCTCCGCCCCACCCCGATCCCGGACGACATTCGCTCGGCCCTGGAGCGCCACCTCGCCGGCTGAGCCCGCTCAGGCGCTCTTCGGGTAGTCGTCCCCGGGCTCATCGCCCTCTTCGGACCATTCCTCGAAGGAAAGTTCCGCCATCACGGACGGCAAGACGGGGGGCAAACTATCCAGCAGGCGGTCGCGACAGGTCGGGCAGGTCCGCCCGTCCGGGAGCAGGTTCAGGCGTGGCCGCGGACCCGTTGACCGGCCACAGGCGATGCACAAGGGGTCGCGGGACATGGAACTTCCTTTCGGTTCCCCGCCAGCCGTCCTTGAGTCCGGGCCGATGCGCCGCCGATCATCCTCTCGTTCACGGGAGGTTTTTTGGACCCGGCCTTGGCAGCGGGCTGCCCAGGGCCGTACCATGGGGCCGTCGAGAGCAGGCCGTCCCTTGCGACGGCCTTCTTTCGGGCTCGAATGTGCACTGAAACAGTGCTGATTGACCGCCGATGCTGCAGCTGACCAAGAAGACCGAGTACGGGCTGATCGCCCTGACCCACCTCGCCCTGCGCGAGGGCTCGGTCTCCAGCGTGCGCGAGATCTGCGAGCACTACCCCGTGCCCAAGCGCCTGGTGGCCGAGGTGCTGAAGGACCTCTGCCACGCCAACCTGGTGGAATCGCACCGCGGCTCGAGCGGTGGGTACTCCCTGGCTCGGTCCCCCCAGGCGATCAGCGTCGGAGACGTGGTGGCGGCCCTCGAAGGCCATCCCGCGCTCACGAGCTGTGTTTCCCTGGGGCTCCACGTGGCGCACGCCTGCGGAGTGGAGAGCGTCTGCCCGATCCGGAGCCCGATCGAAACCCTGCGGATCGAGCTCTGGAGACTCCTGTCGCGCACGACCTTGCGCGATCTCCTGGCGCATCCCAGGTCCGTGCATACGGCCGAACCCGCACCCGCCCGGTCCGCCCCACGTCAGCGGGCCGCCCAGTCATGAACCTGCCCATCTACCTCGACTACCAGGCCACGACCCCGGTGGACCCGCGCGTCCTCGAGGCCATGCTGCCCTATTTCCTCGAGAACTTCGGCAACGCGGCCAGCCGCTCGCACGCCTTCGGATGGAAGGCCGAAGAGGCCGTCGAGAAGGCGCGCGAGGAGATCGCCGCGGCCATCGGTGCGGCAGGCAAGGAGATCATCTTCACCTCCGGCTCGACCGAAGCGATCAACCTGGCGCTCAAGGGCGTGGTCGAGATGTACGCCTCGAAGGGCAAGCACATCGTCACCTGCCTGGCCGAGCACAAGGCCGTGCTCGACACCTGCAAGCACCTGGAGAAGCTCGGCTGCGAGGTGACCTACCTCAAGCCCGACAAGACCGCGCGCATCGCGCCCGAACAGGTGCGCGACGCCATCCGCCCCGACACGGTGCTGGTGGCCCTCATGTGGGCCAACAACGAGGTCGGCACGCTCAACCCGATCCGCGAGATCGGCGCGGCGTGCCGCGCCAGGGGCACGCTGTTCTTCACCGACGCGACGCAGGCCGTGGGCAAGGTGCCGGTCGACGTCGAAGCCGACCACGTCGATCTCCTGTGCCTCTCGGCGCACAAGCTCTACGGTCCGAAGGGCATCGGCGCGCTCTACGTGCGCCGCAAGAACCCGCGCGTGCGGCTCGCGTCCCAGATGGACGGCGGCGGACACGAGCGCGGCATGCGCTCGGGCACGCTGAACGTCCCCGGCATCGTGGGGCTCGGCAAGGCCTGCGAGCTCGCGCGCGTGGAGCTCCTCGAAGAGAGCGCGCGCTGCCGCGCGCTGCGCGACCACCTGCAGCAGCGTATCGAACAGGAGCTCGGCTTCGTCGAGCTCAACGGGCATCCGAGCGAGCGCCTGCCCGGGAACCTCAATCTCTCCTTCCACTACGTGGAGGGCGAGTCCTTGATCATGGGCATCAGCGACGTGGCCGTGTCCTCGGGCTCCGCCTGCACCTCGGCCAGCCTCGAACCCAGCCACGTGCTGCGCGCGATGGACGTGGGCGAGGATCTGGCGCACAGCTCGATCCGCTTCGGCATCGGCCGCTTCACGACCCGCGAAGAAGTCGACTACGCCGCCGACGCGGTGGTGAAAGCCGTCCGGCGCCTGCGCGAGATGTCGCCGCTCTTCGAGCTCGCCCAGGAAGGCGTCGACCTCAAGACCATACAGTGGCAAGCGAACCACTAGGAAGTTGACCATGGCCTACAGCGACAAGGTTCTCGATCACTACAACCACCCGCGCAACGTCGGCGCGCTCGACAAGTCGAGCCCGGACGTGGGCACGGGCGTCGTCGGCGCGCCCGAGTGCGGCGACGTGATGAAGCTGCAGATCCAGGTAGAGGGCGACCGCATCGTGGACGCGAAGTTCAAGACCTTCGGCTGCGGCTCGGCCATCGCCAGCTCCTCGCTGGCGACCGAGTGGCTCAAGGGCCGCACCCTCGACGAGGCCCAGGAGATCCGCAACACCGCCATCGTCGAGGAGCTCTCGCTCCCGCCGGTGAAGATCCACTGCAGCGTCCTGGCCGAAGACGCCATCAAGGCGGCCATCGCCGATTACAAGCGCAAACAGGCCGAGGACTCTGCCACGACCCGTGAACCACAGGCGCGTCGCGCCTAGGAGATACCCGAAGTGATCAGCCTCACCGAACGCGCGATCAAAGAGCTGCGCCGCATCGTCGCCGAGCAGAAGCTGCCCGAAGACACCGTCCTGCGCCTGGGCGTCAAGGGCGGCGGCTGCTCGGGCTTCAGCTACAGCCTGGGCTTCGACGACTCGGTACACGAAGACGACCAGGTCGGCGAGGCCGAGGGTTTCCGGGTCGTGTGCGACCCGAAGAGCTTCCTGTACCTGAACGGCACGCAGCTCGACTTCGAGGAGAGCTTGATGGGGCGCGGCTTCAAGTTCGGCAACCCCAACGCCTCGAAGACCTGCGGCTGCGGCGAGTCGTTCACCGTCTGATGCCCGCTCTGTCGACCGCCGTGGAGGCCTGCCCTTCCTGCGGTGCGCAGCCGAGCACGCCGCTCCTGTGCGAGACCTGCGGCGAGCTGCTCGCGCCGCGCAACCCGCCCTCGCCCTTCGAGGCGCTCGGACTCGAGCAGGTCTTCGCGCTCGACCCCGCGCTCTTGCGCAAACGGCTGCTCGCCCTCTCGCGCGCGCTGCATCCGGACTTCCATGCCACGGGCGACACCGACCGGCGCCGGCGGGCCGAGGACAACACCGCCGCTCTCAACGCCGCCTTCCAGGTATTGTCGGACGATGTCCGGCGCGCGGATTGGTTCGTGCGCGCCCTGGGAGGTCCACGCGAGGACGAGGAGCGAACGATGCCGGCTGCCTTCCTCCAGGAAGTCCTGGAGTGGAACGAGGCCATCGAGGAAGCGCGCACGGCCCCGCCCGACTCGCCCACGCGCGTGGCGCTCGCCACTCTGGGCGCGGATCTGCAGCGTGCGCACGCCGACGGAGTGCAACGCGTGGCGACGCTGCTCACTCCCCCGCCCGCGCGCGGCGCCGCCGACCTGCGCAGGGTCCGCCAGGAGCTCAACGCCCTGCGCTACGTGGAGCGCGCGCGGCGCGAGATCGGCGAGCTGCAGCAGACCTCGGGCTCCTGAACTCCCATGCCCTTTCTCGAGCTAGACGTCCTGAACGCACCCGAGCGCCCCACGCTCGGCATCGATCTCGGCACGACCTATTCCTTGGTCGCGCTGTGGCGCGGCGGCCGGCCGGTCGTGCTACGCCCCAAGGGCCGCCCGGACGGGCGCATCCCCTCGGCCGTCCACTTCCCACAGCACGGCCCCGCGCTGGTCGGCTGGCCCGCGCGCGAGCGCGCCGCCAGCGATCCGGGCACGACCATCTTCAGTATCAAGCGCTTCATGGGCCGCGGACTCGCCGACGCGCGCGAGGATCTGAAGTCGGTGCCGTTCCCGGCCCGCGAGACGAAGAACGGCGTGATCCAGTTCGAGGCCCAGGGCCGCGCCTGGACGCCGCAGGAGCTCTCCGCGCTGATCCTGCAAGAGGTCTGGCGCACGGCCTGCACGGCCCTGGGCGAAGAGGCTCCGCGCCGCGCCGTGATCACCGTGCCCGCCTACTTCGACGAGGCCCAGCGCGCCGCGACGCGTGACGCGGCGCGCCTGGCCGGGCTCGAGGTGGCGCGCATCGTCAACGAGCCCACGGCCGCGAGCCTGGCCTACGGTCTCGAGCAGCGCAAAGCGGGCATCGTCGCGGTCTACGACTTCGGCGGCGGGACCTTCGACGTCTCGATCCTCTCGATCGAGGGCGGCGTGTTCCGCGTACTCTCCACCGCCGGCGACACGCATCTCGGCGGCGACGACCTGGACCACGCGCTGGTCGCCCTGGCGCTCTCCGAGTCGGGCGTCGGGCCGGCGCTGAGCCAGGACGCGGCTTTCCTGCAGGGCCTGCGCCTGGCGGCCGAACGCTGCAAGCTCGAGCTCTCGAGCCGCGGCGAATCCGAGCTGCACATCTCCGCGCCCGAGCAGCGCTTCGCCTGGCGGCGCTCGATCCAGCGCGAGGAGTTCGAACACCTGCTGCAGCCCTTCGTCGAGCGCACGCTCGCCTGCTGCCAGCGCGCCTTGCACGACGCACGCCTCGCTACGCACGACATCCACGAAGTCGTCCTGGTGGGCGGCTCGACGCGCATCCCGCGCGTGCGCGCCGAGGTCGAGCGCTTCTTCGGCAAGAAGCCCCACTGCGAGCTCAACCCCGACGAGGTCGTGGCCATGGGCGCGGCCGTGCAGGGCCACGTGCTCGGCGGCGGCACGCGCGAGCTGCTCCTGCTGGACGTGACACCGCTCTCGCTCGGACTCGAGACCATGGGCGGCGCGGTCTCGAAGCTCGTGCTGCGCAACGCCCCCATCCCGTGCCAGGCGACCGAGACCTTCACGACCTACGCCGACAACCAGACCGGGATCGACTTCCACGTGGTGCAGGGCGAGCGCGAGCTCGCCAAGGACTGCCGCACGCTCGGACGCTTCAAGCTCAGCGGCATCCCGCCGCTCCCCGCCGGCATGGCGCGCATCGGCGTGCGCTTCGCGCTCGACGCCGACGGCCTGCTCGCGGTCACGGCGCGCGAGGAATCGACCGGTGTGCAAGCCACGATCGAGGTCCAGCCCAAGAACGGACTGAGCGACGCCGAGGTCGAGCACATGCTGAAGGAATCCTATGCGCACGCGCGCGAGGACTTCGACCAGAGCCGCCTCGCCAACCTGCGGGTCGAGATCGCAACCATGCTGCGCGCGCTCGAGAAGAGCCTGCCCGGCGCACGCGCCGAGCTCGACCGCGAGACCCAGCGCGACATCGAGGAAGCCGTCGCGCGCGCGCGCACCGCCGAGCGCACCAGCGACGTCAAGGCCGTGCAGACCCTGCGCGACGAGCTCGAGCGCGCGGCGCTCCCGCTGTCGGCCGTGCTGATGGACTCAGTCGCCAAGGCCGCGCTGCAGGGCAAGAAGCTGAGCGAGGTCTGAGCCATGGACGCGGACTCCATCACGTGGACCGACGTCCACGAGATCGCCTGGCGCCTGGCCGACGCCCACGCCGACGTCGACCCGCTCTCCGTGCGCTTCACCGACCTCCACCGCTGGGTGACCGAGCTCGTCGGCTTCAGCGGCGATCCGAAGAAGTCGAACGAAAAGATCCTCGAAGCCATCCAGATGGCCTGGATCGACGAGCGCTGACCGCCCTCAGGTCGCCCTGTTCCGGCGCGCGGCGGTGAGAACCACGTCGAGACCCACGCCGGCCACGATCAAGCCCGTGCCGACGAGAGCCGCACTCGACAGTCTTTCGCCCATGAACCCGACGCCGACCAGCACGCCCGCGAGCGGCTGCAGGAAGACGAAGCCGGCCACGTTGGTGGCGGGGATGTGGCGCAGGGCGGCGAGCCACAAGAACGTTCCGCCGAAGGAGACGCACAGGCCGAGCGCGACGGTCCAGGCGAGGGCCGGCGCGAGCTCGGGCCCGGCCTTCCATTGCGGTGCCTCCGCCAGGGCGACCGGTAACAACGCGATCAGGCTGACGAGCGTGGTACGCAGGCACAGATCGAGCGGGCCATGGCGCTCGCTGAGGGGTTTGGCGAGCGGCGTGTAGAAGCCCCACAGGACGCCGTGCAGCGCGAGCAGCGCGTTGCCGGCGAAGTGCTCGCCCGCCAGGAGATCGCCGAGCGGGGCGCCCTCGAGCACGATCGCGAGCGCGCCCAGCAGGCCGAGCACGAGACTCGCCAGCTTGAGTGCGCCGATCTGCTCGCCCAGCACGAGCCAGGCGATGGCCACGATCGTGACGGGCTCCAGCAGGATCAGGATCGAGGCGTTGGAGGCGCCCGCGAGCTCGACGCCGACGATCCCGAGCCACATGGGCAGGGCGAAGGCGACCGAGCCGAGCACGATGACGCGCAGCAGATCCGCTCTGCTCCAGGGAGTTGCGCTCCATGGGTTCACGCCCTCGCGCCGACCGCGCGCGAGCCCGCAGGCGAGCAGCGCCACGACGGCCATCGCGTTGCGCAGCCACGTCACCGTGGCCGGCGGCAGCCCCTCGAGCGCGATCTTCTGGGCCGGGTAGGAGACACCGCCGAGGACGTTCGCCAGGACGATGTACAGCACGGCGAGAGCGCGTCGCCGCGACGCCGGTTCGCTGCTCATTCGACGAGCGAGAGCCCGTCCATGCCGCTCGACTTCGGGATGCCGGTGAGCGCGCACAGAGTCGGCACGACGTCGGCCAGGATGCCCATGCGCCGCAGCTTGAGCCCGCGCAGGTCCTCCGCGCACAGCACGATCGGCACCGGATTGGTCGTGTGCGCCGTGTGCGGCTGGTCGTGTTCCTCGTCCCACATCTGCTCGGCGTTGCCGTGGTCGGCGGTGATCGCCACCAGCCCGCCGCGCGCGGTCACGAGCGGGACGATGCGCGCCAGGCACTGGTCCACGGCCCGCACGGCGGCGCGCGCGGCGCTCTCGATGCCCGTGTGGCCGACCATGTCGGCGTTGGCGTAGTTGATCACGTAGACGTCGGTCTCGGCGCGCGCGAGCGAGCGCAGGATCGCGTCGGTTACGGCCGGCGCGCTCATCTCGGGTTGCAGGTCGTAGGTCGCGACCTTCGGGCTCGGGATCAGGCAGCGCGACTCCCCGGGCACCTCGGCCTCCCGTCCGCCCGAAAAGAAGAACGTCACGTGGGCATATTTCTCGGTCTCGGCGATGCGTTCCTGGCGCAGCCCCCGGGCGCTGACGATCTCGGAGAAGACGCCCTTCACCTCCTGCGGCGGGAAGGCGACCGGGAAGGGAAAATCGCCGCGGTACTGCGTCATGCTCGCGATCTCGAGCCGCGGCCGCGCGCCACGCTCGAAGCCCTCGAAGGAATCGAGCCCGAGCGCCTGGCAGATCTGGCGCATGCGATCGGCGCGAAAGTTGAAACACAGGAGGCCGTCGCCGTCGCGCATGCGGCCGCTCTCCGGCGGTCCAATCACGCTGGGCTCGACGAACTCGTCACCTACCTCCTTGGCGTAAGAGGCTTTCACGGCCTCCAGTGCGCTGGCGTGAGCCGCTCCCGTGCCACGCGTGAAGAGCTCGTAGGCGCGCTGCACGCGCTCCCAACGCTGGTCGCGGTCCATGGCCCAGTAGCGCCCCACGATCGAGGCGATGCGCCCGACGCCCGCGCGCGCGAGCTCGCGCTCGAGCGCCGCCACGTAGCCCGCACCGGAACGCGGCGGCGTGTCACGCCCATCCAGCATGGCGTGCACGCAGACCTGCTCGCGCGCGAGCCCCACGCGCCGCGCCAGGTCGAGCAGAGCGACGAGGTGCTGGTCGCTCGCATGCACGCCGCCGTCGCTGACCAGGCCGAGGAGGTGCAAGGCCTTGCCGCGCTTGCGCGCGCCCTCCATGACCCCGCGCAGAGCAGCGTTCTCGAAGAAGGCACCCTCGCGGATGGCCCGGTCGATGCGCGTGATCTCTTGCCACACGATGCGGCCCGCGCCGAGGTTGGTGTGGCCAACCTCGCTGTTGCCCATCAACCCGAGCGGCAGGCCCACCTCCTCGCCCGAGGCCGAGAGCAGCGTGCTCGGATAGCGCGCACACAGCTCGTGGAAGTAGCGTCCCTCGGCGCGGATGGCGTTGTGCTCGACCTTCTCGCGGTGGCCCCAGCCATCGAGGACGATCAGGAGCAGCGGCCGGTGCTTCATCGCGCCCCGGCTCCGCAGGCGCAACGATCGAGGTCGCAACGATCGAGCCATCCTTCCGGTGTGATCATGGATCAGGAGCGAGAGCGCGGCATCCTAAGCCTTGGCAGGCTGGCGCGCAGCGGGTGGCGAAGGACCCTCCGATAGGGAAGGGTGCAATCCATAAGTGTCTTTCTCTTAGCAGGTTGCACCCTGGCCAGTGGGTTTCCCCCTGGCTTCGCCCGCGGGCCGCCATAGCTTACGAGCGCCCGGTCGAGGCCAACCTGTTCTGCAGCACGCGACCGCCCCCCCAAGGCCCCCCGTGGTGAGCGCTCTTGCGTATCGCCCTCATCACCCCTGAGTTCCACTCGCTGGTTCGTCGCACGAACCTGGCGATCGTGGCGGAGTCGCTGGCCAAGGCCCTGCACGGCGCGCGGCAGGAGGTCGGAGTCTTCCTCCCGCGCACGCTCGACGTCGACCCCGGCGTGCTGACCGGCCTGACCGAGCGCACCGAGGTCAAGGTCAAGGACGTGCACGGGACCCAGCGCTTCCAGGTGCTGGAGGGACGCCTCGGCGACTTGCCGATCTTCCTGTTCGAGAACGAGGCGCTCTTCGCGCGCCGCCATCCCTACGGCGACCACGAGGGCCCCTACGCCGACAACTGGAAGCGCTACGCGTTCTTCTCGCAGGCCGTGCTGGCGAGCTTCGAGGCGCTGCAGTTCGTGCCCGAAGTGTTGCACTGCATGGACTGGACGACGGGGCTCGTGCCGCTCTACCACCAGCGCATCCTGGAGGCCAATCCCGAGAATCCGCTGGCCCAGGCGGGTTCCTACTTCGCGATCCACAACCTGGCCATGCAGGGTGTGTTCGAGCGCGAGATCCTGCCCCACATCGGCATCCCCCATCGCTACTTCCGGAACATCGAGGGCATCGAGCTCGCGAGCAAGGTCAACTACCTCAAGGCCGGGGCGGAGTTCGCCACCATCGTCGGCACGCACTCGCCCGGCCACGCGCTGAAGATCCAGGAGCGCGACCGCGGCTACGGCCTGGAAGAGACCTTCCTGCGCCGCAAGAAGGAGCTGATCGGGATCACGAACGGCATCGACTACCAGGCCTGGAACCCGGAGAACGATCCGGCCTTGCCCGCGGTCTTCGGCCCGAGCGACCGCGACTTCGCCGGCAAGAAGCGCTGCAAGGCCGTGCTGCAGGCGCAGCTCAAGCTCGACAACGGACCACGCACGGCCATCGCCTGCACCATGGGCCGCTGGGACGCGGACAGCGGCTTCGACCTCGTGGCCGAGGTCCTGACCGAGATCCTCGAGCGCAACGTCGAGCTGATCGTCATGGGTCAGGGCAGCCCGGAGATGACGCAACGGCTCGCGACCTGGGAAGGCGCCTTCACGGGGCGCATGCGCGTCATCGACGGCTACGACCAGCGCACCGCGCACCTGATGATGGGCGGAGCGGACATCCTGCTCTTGCCGTCGCACTACCAGCCAGCCAACCCGCTGTTCGCCATCGGCATGCGCTACGGCGTGATCCCGATCGTCTATGCCCGTTCAGGTCTCGAGGATCAGGTGGCGGACTTCAAGAACGACAAGCGCGCGGGCGTGGGCTTCCAGTTCGAGCCCTACACGGCCGAGGGCCTGATGACCGGCGTCAACGAGTGCCTCGCGGCCTACAAGGACCCCGACAAGTGGCGCATCCTGGTGCGCCGCTGCCTGGCCCAGAACCTCTCCTGGGAAGCCACGGCCGACGAGTACCTCAAGGCCTACCGGCGCGTGACCCGACGCTCGAAGACCCGTGGCCCGGCCGAGTGAACCGCGCGCAGTGGGCCTGCTCGCCGGCGTGGACGTCGGCGGGAGCGCGCTCAAGCTGGGCGTGCTCGCGCGCGATGGTTCGCGGCGCGCGGAGCGCTCCCTGGCGGTCCGACCGGGCGAGTCGGCCCAGACCATCTTCATGGCTGCGGCCCGCGCCCTGCGCGAGCTCGCCGGCGGTCCGCTCGGCGCCGTCGGCGTAGGCCTGCCCGGCCTCCTCGACCGGGTGGACGGCTGCGTACACCACAGCCCCAATCTGCCCTGGCTGGTGGACGTGCCCGTGGCCGAAGTACTCGGCCAGGCCCTCGAGCTCCCGAGCGCGGCGATCCGGCTCGAGAACGACGCCAACGTGGCCGCCTTGGGGGAACAGTGGCTGGGCGCGGCGCGCGGCCTCGAGAACCTGCTCTTGCTCACGCTCGGCACCGGCATCGGCGGCGGACTGATCCTCTCGGGCGAGCTGTTCGTCGGCGAGGGCCTGGCCGGCGAACCCGGCCACCTCAACATCGACCCGAACGGTCCGCCCTGCGGCTGCGGCTCGCGCGGCTGCCTCGAGATGTTCGCCTCGGCCACGGCGGCGCGCCGGCGCGCGCACGAGCGCGGCCTGCCGCAGGAAGCGCCGGGCGACCTGGTCCTGCTGGCCGAGCTGGCGCGCACGCGCGCGGGCCCGGAGCGCGAACTCCTGGGCGAGGTCGGCTACGACCTCGGGCGTGGCCTGGCCCAGGTCCTGGCGCTCCTGGACGTGCGTACCTTCGTCTTCGGCGGCGGCTTCTCGGCCGCGCTGGACGTGCTCGAGCCCGGCATCCGGCGTGCCCTGCGGGAATGGTCCTACGGCGACCGCGTGGACTCCGTGCGGCTCCTGCCCGCCAGTCTCGGCCCGAGCGCAGGATGGATCGGGGCCGCGCGCCTCGTGCGCGGTTAGTCTGCCGTCCATGCCGGCAGCCGAACCCCTGATCGCCGTCCACGGGCTCGTGAAGACCTTCGGGCGGCGCAAGGGTTTTCGCGCGCTCGACGGAGTCACGCTCGAGGTCGGACGCGGCAGCATCTTCGGTCTGCTCGGGCCGAACGGCGCGGGCAAGACGACGCTGATCAAGGTCCTGATGGGCCTCGTGCCCGGCTGGGAGGGCGAGGCCAAGCTCTTCGGCGCGCGCGCGGGCGAGTGCGCGCCGCGCGAACGCGTCGGCTTCCTGCCCGAGTCGCACCGCCTGCCGGGCTATCTCTCCGGGCGTCAGGTGCTGCGCCTGTACGCGATGCTCTCGGGCAAGAGTCGCACCTGGGTCGACGAGCGCTTGCCGGCCTGGCTCGCGCGCGTCGGCATGGAGAAGGATGCCGACCGCAAGGTGCGCGAATACTCGAAGGGCATGCAGCAGCGCATCGGCCTCGCCCAGGCGCTGATCCACGAGCCCGAGCTCGTGTTCCTCGATGAGCCCACCGACGGCGTCGATCCGGTCGGGCGCGCGGCGGTACGCGCGATCGTGGCCGACCTGCGGACACGCGGCGTGACTGTGTTCATCAACTCGCACCTCCTGATGGAGGTCGAGCGCATGTGCGACCGCGTGGTGATCATGGACAAGGGCAAGATCCTGCGCGAGGGCACGGTGAGCGAGCTCACGCGCATGACCGGCCGGGTGGCCTTCGAGGTCGCGCCCGTGCCGGCCGACCTGGAGCGCCTGCTGGCGGGCCTCGGCCGCGGCCTCGCGCGCGGACCGAGCGGCTTCGAGCTCGCGCTCGAGCCCGGCGAGCAGGACCAGGTCATCGATCGCCTGCGCGCCGCGCGCGTCTCGATCCAGAGCATCGCGCCCGGCCGGCTCGACCTCGAACAGGCCTTCATCGAGCTATTGAAGGGGCAGCGCCCATGAACCGGAACCAGCTACGTGCGCTGGCGGCGGACGCCTTCCACCAGGTGCAGGACAACGGCGTGTTCCGGATCCTGGTCCTCTTGTGCGCGCTGCCCGTGCTGCTCACCTTCGTGGTCGGGATCCGTGAGGAGGGCGTGGTGCTGCTCTTCGGCCTCAAGACCTGGAGCTATGCGGAGCTGTTCGGCGCCTTCACGCGCGGCGTGTTGCCGCCCGATCCGCGCGGCCTGGTGATCGAGATCCTGCTGCAGGTCGTGCTCGATTTCCTGGCCGGGAGTCTGGGCATGCTCGTGGCCCTGTCGGCGACCTCGTTCTTCGTGCCGCGCCTGCTCGAGAAGGGCGCGGCCGAGCTCTACTTCCACAAGCCCGTCTCGCGCGCGGTGCTCTTGCTCTCGCGCTACTTCGCCGGCCTGGTGTTCGTGGCTCTCATCGCGCTCGTCCTGGTGGCCGGGATCTACCTCGGCCTGCTGCTCGTGTCCGGTCACGGGGATCCGGCGATCCTGCTGGCGGCGCCCATCCTGACCTACACCTTCGTGCCCATCTACGCCTTCACGGTCCTGGCGGGCGTCGTGACGCGCAGCACGGTGGCGTCGCTGCTCCTGTCGGCCTTCTTCTTCCTCTTCAACGGCTGTGTCCACCAGAGCTGGATCGCGTGGCAGGCGACCGCGCACGGACCGGCCCAGCGCCTGATGCGTGAAGCCGAAGAGGAGAACGACGCCAAGGCGAACCAGGAGGATGGAGACGACGCCGACGCAGACGACGACGAGCAGAGCTCCACGGCGCAGTTCTTCCTGGGCGCGCTCGATGCGCTGCATCTCGTCCTGCCCAAGACCGCGGACGCGGACGCCTTCGGGCAGAAGCTGCGCCAGGCGCTGGACCTGCCGCTGTACCAGGACGCGGAAGCGCTCGTGACCCTGGCGCGCCTGCCCGCGGGTCTGGAAGCGCTGGACCTGGGCGAGCTCCCCTCCGACGCGCCCCTGCGCGCGCGTCTCGGCGAGGCTGTCCTGGCCGCGCGGGCCGGCGAGGGCGCGCGTCACTCGCTCTGGCGCCGCCCGGCCGAACGCTCCGAGACGACCATCGGGGAACGCGTGCGCAAGCGCGTGGAGACGGCCTCGCAGGCTGCCAAGACGCTCGAACAGGAGTTGCAGTCGCGCGCGGACGTGCGCGCGCTCGAGCGCAGCAGCGAACGCTTCGGATCGGCTCGCCGTGAGGGCGAGATGTCGGGCGCGCTCGTCGTCTGGCACGAGGGCGCCGGCAACGGCACGCGCACGCGCTCGGCTCTCTACTTCAAGGGCACGGACGACGACACGATCTTCGCGCTGCTGTGCGACGCGCCGGGCGAGCTCGCCAGCGAAGCCGCCGCCGCCGAGCGCGGGCGCCTCGCGGGCGAGTTCTACGTCGACCGCAGCGCGCTCGATGAGTGGTACCCGGGCGAGCTCGGCTTCGGCGCGCCGCTGCGCTTCAACATCCTCTTCTCGATCGGCTCGACCCTGGCCTTCGCGGCCCTGATGCTCGCACTCGGCGTCTGGCGCCTGGCGCGCCTCGGTTTTTGAGTCGATGGGCACGCTGGCCGCCGACCTGCGCGTGCTGCTCGGGCCGGCGGGCGTGATCGAGGAGCCGACGCGCCTCCTGCCGTACGAGTCCGACGCCCTGGCGATGCTGGCGGTGCGCCCCGAGCTCGTGCTCCTGCCGCGCGACACGCGCGAGACCGCGGCGGCCATGCGCCTGCTCGCGGCGCGCGGCGTCGCGGTCGTGCCGCGCGGCGCTGGCACCGGACTCGCAGGCGGCGCCACGCCCGTCGCCGGCGGGGTCGTGCTCTCCACCGCGCGCATGCGAGACGTGCTGGAGCTGAACGTCCTGGACCGCTATGCGCGCGTGCAGGCCGGAGTGGTCAACGTCGATCTCACCAGCCTGTGCAAGCACGAAAACCTCTCGTACGCGCCCGATCCCTCGAGCCAGATGGCCTGCACGATCGGCGGCAACGTGGCCAACAACTCCGGCGGCCCGCACTGCTTCAAGTACGGCGCGACCACGCGGCACGTGCTCGGACTCGTGATCGTGCTGGCAGACGGCACGGTGCTCGACCTGACGGAGCCCGCGCTCGACCCGAGCGGCTACGACCTCGTCGGACTGTTCGTCGGCAGCGAGGGCACGCTCGGGATCGCCACGGAGGTCACGGTGCGGCTGGTGCCGGCCCCGGCGGTGGTCGAGGTGCTGCTGGCGCTCTTCAGCACCCTGGACGACGCCTGCGATTCCGTCACCGACATCATCGCCGCGGCGCTCGAGCCCGCGGCGCTCGAGATCCTGGACAAGCTGACGATCGACGCGGTCGAACGCTCGGTCTTCGCCGCCGGCTACCCGCGCGAGGCCGAGGCCGTGCTGCTGGTGGAGCTCGAGGGCTCCGAGGCCGACGTCTCCGCCCAGGCGGAAGAGGTGCTCGCGCTGCTCGAGAAGCGCCGTCCCATCGAGGTCCGGCGCGCGCGCGACCCGGCCGCGCGCAAGGCGCTGTGGGCCGGGCGCAAGGGCGCTTTCGGCGCGATGGGCCGCATCGCGCCGGACCTGTACGTGGCCGACGCGGTCGTGCCGCGCACGAAGTTGCGCGAGCTCGTCGCGCGCACGGTCGCGATTTGCCGCGCGGGCAATCTGCGCTTGGCGACCGTGTTCCACGCCGGCGACGGCAACTTGCACCCGAACATCTGCTACGACCGGCGTGACGCGGACGAGGTGCGACGGGTGCTCGAGGCCGGGCACCGCATCCTGGCCGAGTGCGTGGCCGCCGGCGGCGCGCTGACCGGTGAGCACGGGGTCGGGCTCGAGAAACTGGACGAAATGGAGCTGTACTTCTCGAAGGAGGACCTCCTGGCCGCTTGCCGCATGCGCGACGCCTGGGATCCCGCGCGGCGCCTGAACCCCGGCAAAGTGATCCCGACCCACGCCTGCCTCGAGGTGCGGGCCGCGGCGCGTGCGGCCGGAGGGCGCGCGTGAGCTCGACCGGCAACGCATCCTCCGAACGAGTGCTCGAGCTGCTCGGCCGCGTGCTGCCGCGCGAGCGCATCGAGCGCTTCGCCGCCCGCGCGGGCGTGCCCGAGTACCCGCTGGCGGCGCCCGGCACGCTCGACGAGGCAGGCGAGGTCGTGCGGCTCGCGCGTTCCGAACGCTGGGCGCTGCTGCCGCTCGGGAACGGATCGAAGCTCGGCTGGGCGCGCCCGCCCGCGCGTTGCGACCTCGTGCTCTCGAGCCGCAACCTGCGCGGCATCACGGCCTACGAGCCGGGCGACGGTACGCTCACCGCGCTGGCCGGCACGAGCTGGTCCGAGCTCGTGGCGGCGACCTCGGCGCGCCACCACCTCTCGCCCGAGCTCCCGGCCGCGGCCCGGGCCTCGCTCGGTGGCGTGCTGGCCGCCGGCGCGAGCGGGCTCGACCGTCTGCGCTATGGCCCGCTGCGCCACCAGGTGCTCGGGATGCTCGCGCTGCACGCCGATGGAACGCGCGTGAAGAGCGGCGGCCGCGTGGTCAAGAACGTGACCGGCTATGACCTGCATCGCCTGTGGTGCGGCTCCGAGGGTTCGCTGTGCTTCCTGCTCGAGGCGACCCTGCGGCTCTACCCGGCTCCGGCCGCGCGGGCCGTGCTCGCGCTGCGTTGCGCCGACCTGGGCGAGGCGCTCGCGCGCAGCCACGCGCTCCTGCGCAAAGGCGTGCAGCCGGTGGCGGTGGTGTTCTGCAGCGCGGCGCACGCTGCCCAGCAGGACTTCGAGCTGTCGGTGGTCCTTGCCGGCCGCCAGGAGGCCGTCGCCAGCGAGCTCGAGCTCGTACGCACGGTCCTCGGCGCGGCCGAGACCCGGCTCGAGGACGACGCGCGTCGAGCCCGCGCCGAACTATGCGAGCGCGAGCTCCCGGGCGGCACCTGGCCGCCGCTCGTGCTCGCCTGCCGGCCCTCGCGCCTGGCTGGCACGCTCGCGCTTCTCTCGGCCGCGACGAGCGAGCTCGGCCTCCCGACGCGACTCTTCTGTCACCCGTTGCTCGCCAGCGTGGCGGTCGAATTCCCGGGCGTGGCCTGGAGCGACGAGCGCGTGCGCGCCCTCGAGCACGGACTCCACGGCGACGGCATCGAGCTCCGCTGGCGTGGTCTCGGAGCCTTCCAGCCGCCGGTTCGCACTTCACCCGCAGCAACCGCGCTCATGCGACGCATCAAGCACTCGCTCGATCCCGAGGGCCTCTTCGCGCGCTCGCTGCCATGAGTTCTCCGGAGCCGCAAGCGAGCACGAGTCCCGGCATCGGCACCGAACGGCCGTGCCTGCCCATGGAGCCCCTGCCCGCGCAACGCGCCCAGCTCGTCGACTACGTGAAGAGCCTCGACTGCATCCACTGCGGCCTGTGCCTGCAGACCTGCCCGACGTTTCGCCTGACAGGCCAGGAGGCTTCCAGCCCGCGCGGGCGTATTCACCTGATGCGCGCCGTGGCCGAGGAACGGCTCGCACCCGACGCGGTCTTCGCGGACGAGATGGAGTTCTGCCTCTTGTGCCGGCATTGCGAGAGCGTGTGCCCGGCCGGCGTGCAGTTCGGCTCGATGATGGAGTTCACGCGCAACGCGCTCGAGCGCGCGCAGCCGGGCGGACCGGGACGCCGAGCCCTGCGCTGGCTCGGCTTCCGGCTGGTCCTGCCCCATCGGCTGGTCTTGCGCAGCGCGGGCTCGTTGCTGCGCGCGGCCCAGCTCCTGCGTCTCGATCGCCTGGCGGATCGCATCCTGCCCGGGCGCGGCTTTGGCGACCTGCCGCGCGTGCCTGCGCTCTCCGCGCGGCGCCTCCTGCCGCGCCGCCAGCCGGCCGAGGGCGCCGTGGGCGGCATGGTCGCGATGCTGGAAGGCTGCGTGATGCCCGAGTTCCACGCGCACGTGAACCGCGCCACGGCGCGCTCGCTGGCGCGGCTCGGATTCGCCGTGCGCGTCCCGGCGGTCACCTGCTGTGGCTCGCTGCACGCGCACAACGGCGATCTCGACGGGGCACGCACGCTGGCGCGCGTGCTGATCGCGGCCTTCGAGCAGGAGCGCGACGCCGGCGCGGCGCCGCTCGGCATCGTCGTGAACAGCGCGGGCTGCGGAGCGCACCTGAAGGAGCTCCACCATCTCTTCCCGGCGGACGAGCCCTGGCACGCACGTGCCGCGGCGCTGGCCGCGCGCGTGCGCGACTACTCGGAAGTCGTGGCCGCGCGCCTCTCCGCAGCGGGAACGACGCTCGCCACCCCGTCGGTCGCCCAGCCGATCACCTGGGACGACCCCTGCCACCTGTGCCACGCCCAGAACGTGCGCAGCCAGCCGCGCCAGGTACTGGACGCCCTGCCCGGACTCACGCGCGTCGAGCTCGCGGACAGCGAGTCCTGCTGCGGCTCGGCCGGGCTCTATTCCTTGCTGCGCCCGGCGGCGAGCCGCGCCGTGTTCGCGAAGAAGCTCGCCGATCTCGAGCATTCCGGCGCGCGCACGCTGGTCACCGCCAACCCCGGCTGCCAGATGCAGTGGGAGAGCGGCCTCGCCCGCGCCGGCAGCGCCGTGCGCGTGCTGCACCTCGCCGAGCTGGTGGATGCGGCGCTGGAGGCCGCAACTCCGCCTGAGCGACTAAACTAGTCCTCGGGACTTCGCTTCCACCGGGCGCCAACCCCCGCGGCTCAGTACTGCAGCTCCACGCTGAAGCTCCGGATGAATCCCTCGTCCTCCTTGTCGACGTCCTGCACGAGTAACTGCCACGTGCCGACCGGATTGAGGTCCCGGAGCTCGCCGAGCTTGGGGATCCGGACCCGATCATAGGTTTCGCGCAGACCGTGGGCGCCGCCTCCCTCGGTTTTGTGGAGCACGATGCGGGCCTCGCGACCTGGCGCCTGCAGTGCCACAACGAGGTCGCCGCGCCAGGTGTGGTCGATGTCGACCGAGACGCGAACGTCCTTCGGATGCGCTGACTCAGCCACCTCCAGCTCCAGAGTCGCCTCCGGGCCAAGGTCCTTGATCGGGACGTCGCGGAACACCGTGTGTACGACGCGCCGAGCGGGCGCGGCGGGGAGCGCGGCGGCCACAGCCTTCGCGGCGTTGAGGCGGCCGTAGCCGTACGCTTTGCTGTGACCCGCTGCATTGTAGTTGCCATTCGCGATGTCGATCTTGTCCGCGGAGCTGCGCAGGGTCTCCCGCACGTCAGTCCAGCGCAGGAGCGGGTTGCGCGACAGCACGAGGGCAGCGATGCCGGCGGCCAGCGGCGCGGCGCTCGATGTCCCGCCGAAGTCGTTGGTGTAGTCCCCATGGATGTCGCCGAGGTCGGCCCGGCCCGTGTTGTAGCCCGCGGCTCCGCGGCGGTCCGTGGTGAAGATGCCGAGGTTCGTGGGACCGTCGCTGCTCGGACAGCAGCACCACACGCTCTCGCCCTGGTCGCTGTACCAGGAGCGCTGGCTCTTGTCGTTGCAGGCAGCGACCGCCATGACCTTCGGGCAACTCGCGTACCCGTCGTCGTCGGCGCTCTCGTTGCCGTTGCCGGCGGCCCAGAGGATCACGCAGCCCTTGCCGCTGCGGCCCGCGGTGACAGCGTGCTCGATCGCCAGGCGCGTCGAGTCGGGCAGCGGCGTGACGAGCCCCACTCCATCCTCGGGCCCCCAGCTGCAGGAGATGACGTCCGCCCCGCGCGTGACTGCCCAGTGGAAGGCGTCCGCTTCCTGCATCGAGCCCAAGCCCGACACGAGGCGGATCGGCATCAGTCGCGCTGCCGGCGCAGCGCCACTGGCCCGCCCAACCCCGTCTGCACAGGCAACGCCGGCGCACGCCGTCCCGTGGTCGTCACCGGAGCCCGGGCGCGGATCGTCCACGCCGCGAGTCGCATCGTGCGGAGCAAGGATCTTGGAGGGCCTCGCGAACTCACGATGCTCGATGTCGACCCCATCGTCGATGATCGCGATCACAATGCCCTCGCCGCGCGAGATCGCCCAGGCAGCCTCGACGTTGGCGTGGGCGTTGACCATCGTCTGGTGCAGGTGCCACTGTTCGGGAAAGGCACGGCGCCGCACCTCACGGACCAGCTCCGGGTGACAGAAGTCGACCAGTCCAGACTCCAAGAGCCCGTTGGCCCGCTCGAAGACCTCGCGTCCGATGCCCTCGGGCGCCTTCACGAAATAGGCCCGGCGCGCGTACTGGACGGAGCGCGCGACCTTGAGCTCCAGGCGGGCGAGCTCCTTGCGGCAGGCGGCGTCATGGACCTCGTCCTTGAACTTCACGAATAGGTTCTCTGTGTACAGGACCGGCCGGCCGCTCTGCGGGTCCACGAGGCAGCGACCTGCGAACCGGATGCCGCGGTTCTTCTGGAGCGCCTGACGGGCACGCATGCAGCTCTCCGCGTCGGAGCGGAGAACTTCGACGCCGGCATGGGCCAGGCGCATCACGGGCTTCAGCTCATCCGCCACGCTTTGCATCTCGGTGCCCGACAGCATCGATCGCGCCGTGGCGACCGTGCCCTTGGTCCTCACGACGACCAGGCCCTCGTCCAGGACCAGTTCGTGCTTGCAGCCATTGTAAACATAGTGAACCATGGTTGAACTCCTTCAGTGATGGATGGGCGAAATGCCGGATCCTGCGATGGTGATTTCCACGACTCTGCTCTCCAGTTCGCGATCGCTCGGGAGTGCGTCACGATGAATGTCGAAAGGCAGCCTGTCAGCCCGGAACAACTGCGCCTCGGCGCTCCGGGGCGCGATGTGGGCTTCGTGCTGCGCAAGGATCTCGTCGCGCTGCACGGACCGCGGACCGCGGCCGATGCGACACGCTCCGTGCTCAGCCTGCCAGGCGCCGGGATCGAGGTCGTCGCAGCCGGCGACGTCGCCCCGGGTGACCCGCGGCTTCGCGGCCCCGTCTATGCGCAGGAGCCGGCGGGCAACCTGGCGGTCCCCACCGGCCGGGTCTTCGTGCGCTTCGGAGCCGGAGGCCGGCCGACAGACTGGGTCGCCCGTCTGCAGCAGCAAGGCTTCGCGCCCGTCCAGAGTCACCCGGACGCGCCCGGGACGGCGTGGGTCGCGCCGATCGGCGGACGGATCGAGGCCGGCCTCGAAGGGCTGGGCCAACTCGCCGCCCTCACGGGCGTCGAAGGCGCGGAGCCGGAGCTCCTGCGCGCGTCGCGCCGGCGCTGAGGAAGGCAGACCCGCGGCTCGGCATCGCCACCCGCGCTCCATCACACCACCTTCCCTTCCTTCACGAATTCGCGATGGATCGCGGACTCGAGGCGCTGCCGGTCGAGGGTGCCCGTGGCGTCCGCGAGGACGCCGATGGAGCAGTGCTGCACCACGTTCATGATGGCGGCGCCGCTGATCTCGTAGCGGGTCGAGATGTCCTGCAGGCTGACGTCGGAGGACAGCTCGATTTGCGCGGGCAGGCTGTTCGACCACAGGAGCAGGCGCTCCTCCGCGCGGGGCATCGGGAAGTGGATGACGGACTGGAACCGCCGCACGAAGGCCTCGTCGATGTTGTTGCGCTGGTTCGTGGCGAGGATCACCAGGCCGTCGAAGGTCTCGATCCGTTGCAGCAGGTAGGCCGCCTGCTGGTTGGCGTACTTGTCGTGGGCGTCGCGGATCTCAGTACGCTTGCCGAAGAGCGCGTCGGCCTCGTCGAAGAAGAGGATCCAGTCCTTGCTCTCCGCGCGGTCGAACAGGCGCGCGAGGTTCTGCTCCGTCTCGCCGATGTACTTGCTCACCACGCGCGAGAGGTCGATGCGGAACACGTCCCGTCCCGTGTGCTTGCCGAGCAGCGTGGCCGTGAGCGTCTTGCCGGTCCCCGGCGGACCGTAGAACAGCGCGCGGTACCCGGGCTTGACGCGCCGGCCCAGGCCCCACTCGCCCATCATCTTCGCGCTGTGGGTGACCCAGTTCTGGATGTCGCGGATCTGCGAGAAGGTCTCCGGATGTAGGACGAGGTCGGCCCAGTCCATCTCAGTGGTCATGTACTGTGCAGGGAAGGCCGTACTGAACCGAGGTCTCGCGACCGCGCCCGTCGTCATCTGCTCGATGATCTCCGGGTTCACGATCAAGCGTCCACTCAACAGCGGCTCGCCTTCCGGAACGCGATCGAGCCATAGAACCTGCTGCTTAGAGAACCAGTGCGTGCTGCTGAAGAGGCGCTGTGCGTGCTGCCGCTCCTCGAGGTCCGAGCCGCAGAGCACAAACAGTGCGGTCTCTGCCGTGGGCAGCACACCTCTGTGATTCGCGCCCCGGACTCCTCCGAGCATGGCCAGGTCACCACCACCG
>JANOGB010000717.1:0-6683 GCA_031413955.1 Planctomycetota bacterium
GTGAGGTAACGCAGGATGCGACGGTGGAGGCGCGTCGTGACCTCCACGACATCCTGGTCGGTGAGCGGCTCGGCACGCTGGAAGATGGGCCGCGAGAACGGGCTCGCGCTCGAGTAGACCCCGTCGAGCACGAGCGCATGGGCGGGACCATGCTCCACGACGGCCTGATCCTTGGCGAAGCCCAGAATTAGACCCGAAGCCCAGAACTAGAGAGGACACCCCACATGAGCACCGAGTCCTACGCCTTCCAACCGGCCTACCGCACCGTTCCCGGGCATCACAAGCCCTATCCCGAGCTGGTGGAGCCCCAACCCAACCCCTCGCCCTACTGGATCATCGACACGATCGGGAAGCCCTGGCTGCCGACCAACGGCATGACCAGTCTGATCGAGCGCAAACTGCTCGTGCCGCTGGTCGAGGGCGCGCGCAGCGTGGCGCTGCACGAGCTCGCCCACGTGAAGTGGTCCCCGAAGCGCTTGCCGAAGATCGACTTCGACCTGCGCTACTTGATGGCGGTCGAGGACGCGCGCATCAACCTGGGGCTCGTGTGGGTCGATCTGCCGGTGCTGCTGACCACGAGCGAGATCGCGCAGGTCGCGCGCCTCGCCCAGCAGGACCTGGCCGAGCGGGATCTCCTGGCCTTCGTGCTGCGCGCCGTCGCGGCCCAGGGCACGAACGCCGAGGAGGCCGTGCTGGGCGCGCTCGCGACCCAGACGCGGGCCGTGCGCGACCTCGCCTACCGCCACGTCCGCCGTGTCCGCATCGGGCTCCTGCGCGCCCGGCGCGCGCGTCGGGCTCCGGTGGCGAGCTTCCGCGTGGCCCGCCGCCTGGCGGGCGAGCTGGCGCGCGAGCTCGAGCCCGAACTCGAGCGTCTTGGTTTTCCGAAGCGCTTCTCGCAACCGCTGCAACTCGTCGGCGCCGGCTGCTGCCTCGGTCACGGCCATTCCGGCACGCACCACCTGTCCCGCGCGCGGCGCGGCGCGAAGGGGCACGGCGGCGAGGGCGAGGGCAAGCCCGAGGAATGCCAGTCGGGCGAGATGCGTCTGATGGTCGCGCCGCTGCCCCATTCCGCGCCCAGGCCGCGCGGCGCGGGGCGCGGCAAGCGGCGCGCGACCTGCGAGGGTTCGTTCCCGCGCTACCTCCATCGCTGGCCGCTGGACCAGGCCATCTTCCGGCGCACGTCGCGCGTGCGGGGCGGCACCGTGCTGGTCGACACCTCCGGCAGCATGTCCCTGGACGCCGCGGGCGTCGATTCGATCCTCATGGCCTCGTCCGGGGCCGCGCTCGTCGCCATCTATTCCGGCACCGACAAGGCCGGCGAGCTGCGCATCGTCGCCCGTGACGGCCACCGGGCCGACGCCAAGGACCTGGTGCCCTTCGGCCGCGGCAACATCATCGACGAGCCCGCGCTCGCCTGGCTCGCACGCCAGTCGGGCCCGCTGCTGTGGATCTCGGACGGCGGCGTGACCGGCGTGGGCGACACCACCTCGCTCGCGCTCCAGAAGCGCTGCAAGGAGATCCTCCAGCGCGCCCGCATCCGCCGCGTCAAGTCGGTCGCCGAAGCAGCCTCGTTCCTCGCCCGCGGAGTCGGCCACGCAGGGGTGGCCTGACTCCGTGCTATCTGGCCGATCCCCTCGAACAGGGGATCGGCGGTCGAGGTCCGCGGCTCGGGGCCCGCCGGAGCGATCCGGCGGGCCTCGTTTATTTCTTCTTCTCCTGGTGGTACCCGGGCTCGGTCGGGTCGGCCTCCATGTTCACGACCCCGTTGGCTCAGGGATTCGTCGCCGCGCATGGCGAGGGCCGAGGCGGCCGCGAGCTGGACCTCTTTGGAACCGCCCTCGTAGAAGGCCGTGAGGTCTTGTGCAGAGAGCACGCCTTCGCGCGGGCCGAGGCTTTGCAGTGCGCTCATGACGATCGCGCTCTGGCGCGGATCGTCCGCAGCGTATGCGGCGAGTTCGTGCAGCGCGCCCGCCACCGAGGTCGGGTCGAGCTCGGCCAGGACGTCCAGCGCGCGGAGCTTCAGCGGACCGGCCGTCTCATCCGCCAGGATCTCGAGCGCCGCGGCGAGGCGCGTGGCGTCGTCCCGACCGCGTTGAAGCTTCTGCATCGACTCGCGCCAGCGCTCCGGGTCCTGCATCGAGAGCATGCGCCCCGCACGCTCGGCCAGGGCGCCGTGCAAAGCGGGGTTCTCCGGAGCACCAATCCGCGGCCTCGATGGCTCGCCCACATCCTCCGTCGGCGCGAGCATCGCAGGCATGCGAACGCCGAGCTCATCGGGGACCGCCACCGTTTTTTCTGTGGAGGACGACTTGCCGAGATCCGTCCGATGCTCCGCCGCTACCCTCGGGTTGCTCCTAGTCTCCGGCGGACCACGGCGTCTGCAACCTCTCGAGCCCGGCGCCGAGGGACCGCTCGCTGTCGCTCCCGCCACCGAGCGGGGCCCCGACGAGCCTGCCCGCCACGGCGAGAAGCCCCAACGCACGACGGTCCTTGATGACGCGGGCGAAGCTCGCGAGTACGACTTCGTGATCGAGCGACTCGAAGCACTTGCGGACGTCAAGTTTCAGAAACCAAGCGTGACGGCGCACGAGCCGACGCGCGTGCGCCAACGCGCGGTGCGTGCCCTTGCCGCCCCGGCAGGCGAAGCTCTCGAACACCATGGGCCGCTCGAGGTGCGGCTCGAGTACGTCGATCAGGGCGTGGTGCACGACCCGGTCCTCGAACGGCGCGGCCGTGATCGTGCGCGTCTTCGGATCGTGGATCTCGAAGGTGTAGGCCGGGCTCGGCTTCCAGGAACCCTCTTCGAGCGCGCGCTGGAGCGCCAGGCAGCGCGGCTCGAGGTCGGCCAGGAAGCGTGCGACACCGGCGAGGCGACGCTTGCCGAGCGAGGCGCGCAAGGCGGCGCGGCGCAGGTTCTGGAAGGAGACGATCGACGGCCAGAAGTTGCCGACACGCCTCACGTACCAACCTCCTGCGCGTCCAGTGTCGCGCGCCAGCCGTGGAGCATGCGCCCGATCTCGTCCACGTGGCGCATGGCCGTCTCGAAGCCGCTGCTGGGCATCACGCTGCTCGAGCGGGCGATTCGAAAGAGGAACCGCAAGCGCTCCAGACGCAGGTTGGCCTCGCGCAGGGCGCGCTTGCGCTCGCGCGGCTCCCAGCGCGCCACGATCAGGAGTTCGGTGACGTCCAGGGCATGGTCGTCGACGCGGCGCACCAGCCCGAAGCGTGCGGATTTCGGCCAGTGCGCGGTGTGCTCGAGCAACCATCCGGTGAACTCCTCCCACTTTGCGAGCACGAGCAGCTCGGGGCCGGCCTCGCGGGCAGCGGGGCGGTTCGCGAGAAACGTACTCATGCCGTCGTCTCCACAGCCTGAGGCTTCACCAAGGCCAGCACTTCCGCCACGTAGCGCTTGACCTTGCCCGGGCCGATGCCGCCGATGCTCCCGAGCGCATTGGCGCTCTCGGGGCGCTTCTGCACGATCGCGATCAGCTCGCGGTTGGTGAAGATCAGGAAGGGCGGCACGCCCTCTTCGTGGGCCTTGCGCCCGCGCCACTCGCGCAGCGTGTTGAACAGTACGCGCTCGGGCTCCGCCAAGCCCGCGGCCGGGTCCGGTCGGTCTTCACGACCGTTCCTGCCGGCCAAAGCCTCCCCTGCACCACCAATCCAGAAAAACTTCGCGTATCGTCGCTCCACATACAAGTTCCCGGCGCCTTTCCTCCGCGGCTCGCTTCGCAGAGCCGCTCCGAAGGCGCCTTGCCGTTCTAGCCAAGACCCGAACCGTGGCGAAGAGGTTAAGGAGCCAGTAATGCCCTGGCGGGACGGAGGCCGAGGGAGGCGGCGACGTACGAGGGCGAGGGGCCGGAGCGATACGCCGAGCGCGCGTTGACGGCCAGGCAGTAGAGGCCGCCGCCGCGGTAGACGCGGTACGGGGAGCCGGTCCCATACAAGTCCTCGCACCACTCCCACACGTTCCCGATCACGTCGTGCAGGCCGAAGGCGTTTGGCAGGTAGCTCCCCACGCGAGCATGGAAGGTGTTGCCGTCGTCCCAGTCCACCCAGGCCCTCCAACCGCTCCCTCCGTGGTCCTTCGCGTAGCGGTCCGCCAGGTTCCCCGCGCTCGCGATCGACTCCTGCTCGTCACCGCACCACCACACGGTCGTCGTTCCGGCCCGCGCGCCGTACTCCCACTGCGCCTCGCGAGGGAGTTCGAGCCCCAGCCGCTCCAGCACCGCCGTGCAGTCGTCCCAGCTCACCTGCTCCACCGGGTGCAGGAGGTCACCCAGCTTGCCATCGCGGTTCCACGAACGGCCATACGTCTGCGGGTTGTCACGGCTCGGGTTCCCTCCCGTGAACCGCTGCCATTGGCCCTGCGTCATCTCGTACTTCGACAGGAAGAAGGGCGAGACCCTCACCTCCCGCGGCGGGCCTTCGTCGGTCTCGGCCTGCGGGTCGTAGTTCGGGCCGGTGGGATCGTTCTTCTGCGCTCCCATCGTGAAGGTCCCGCCGGGAAGCAGCACGAAGACCAGCCCGGTTGCCTCTGTCAGGATCAGGTTCCCATCCGGCCCGCGCAGCGCCGGCTCGCCCGTCTGGAGGTGAGCGAACTCCCACAGGCCCGAGTCCGGGTCGCGGCCGATCGGGAGCAACCCGAGCTGTGGGGAAATGCGGAGCCCGCCGTACAGCGGACACTCCGCGACGTCCCCGAGTGAGGCCGCGGCCTCGGCCCACCGCGCCGACGCCTCGGCCCCGCTCACGCTGCGCTCGGCGATCGTCCCCGCGAACTCGGCCCGCTTCGCGATGCCCCAGCCGTGCTCGGCCGAGGTGCCGTTCGAGAGAAGCCCCGTCGTGGGGGCCGAGAAGGTCTCGAGCCCGCTCACCAGCTTCTCGAGCTGGTTGTGCCACCACTTGTCCTGGGCGTCCGCGAACAGCCACTCCGGGCGCTTCGAGATCTCGGCCTCGAGCGCGGCGATGTGCTGCTCGAGCTCGGCCAAGTGCTTCGCGCGTTCCGCTTCCCTCTCTGGATCGATCTCCTCCTCGATCTTCTGCTTCAGCCGCTCCAGGTAGCCCTTGAACTCCTCCTTCTTGTCCGCCGCCGCTTCATCCAGAGCCTGCTCCTCCTCGGCCACGGCTTCATCGAAGCGGCCGTTCGCGAACAGCGCCCAGGCGAGCGAATCGCGGATGCCAGCGCGCTCCTCCGCTGAAACAGCGGCTGCCAGCTCCACTGCGCGCCGGGCGAGCACGAGCCCTTCGCCTCCCCGCCAACAGTCCTTGCGTTCGGGGTCGATCAGGTCCCACGCGAGGCCGTTGACGTCGTTCGCTGTCGTCGGGAGCGTCACCAGATCGACCCCGACCACTTCCGGAGCGGGATCCTTGGCCGGCTCGCTCGATTCCAGCGCCGCGCGCAGCTTCTCATGGTGCTCTCGGTGCCGCTGCGCGCTCTCGAGCTCCGCCAGCTTCGGGTGCTCCGCGCGCTGCTTCTGCTGCTCCTCCTTCGTCCACGGCACCGACTTCGCCCGCAGTTCGGCCAGCTTCCGCTCGTGGTCCGGCAGCTCTGCCACCAGCGCGCGCGCCTTCCGTAGCCACTCCTCGTACGTCGGCACGTTCTCCGGAACCGCCGGCCACAGCCGATCCGCCTCCGCGACGAGGTCGTCCAGCTTCTGCAGGGCCGAGAGTCGCAGTACCTCGTCCGCGCGCCTCGTTGCGGCGTCTGCCTCATGGTCGGCACGCTGTTCGTTCGTCTTCGCGACACGGGCGTTGTCCAGCGCTTCGGCGGCGCTCGCCTCGGCCTCGGCGGTCTTGGTCTTCAGGGCGGCGTTGGAGTTCGCCAGGTTCGTACGCTCGGCGCTCAGCGCCCGATTCGTGCGGATGTTCGCCACCAGGAGCCAGGTGATCGCGGTGAAGGCCACGGCCGCGATTGCCGCGGCCGTGCTCTTGGTCGGATTGCGCTTCACCCACTTGACGCTGCGATCCAGGCGCGTCGGCGGCGTGGCGTGGATCGGCTCGTCGGCGAGGTAGCGCCGCAGGTCGGCCGCGAACTCCTTCATCGTCGCGTAGCGCTTGTCGCGGTCCTTCTCGAGTGCGTGGTTCGCGATCACCGCCATGTCGCGCGGCACCTTCGAGCGGATCGAGCGTGCGTCGGGCGGATCCTTGGTGACGATCTGCGCCGCGACCTGGTGCGAGGTATCGCCCTGGAACGGGCGCTGCAGCGCCAGCATCTCGTACAGCACGATCCCGAGCGAGAAGACGTCCGTGCGGTGGTCGAGGCCCATGCGGCGGGCGGTGACCTGCTCGGGACTCATGTAGAAGTACGTGCCCGCGAAGTCGCCGGTCTGCGACATGGCCGTCTCGTCGGTGATGCGCGCCAGGCCGAAGTCCGTGACCTTCGGGTGCTCGTCGGGTGCGATCAGCACGTTCTGGGGCTTCAAGTCGCGGTGGATGACCGCGGCCTCGTGCGCGGCCTGCATCGCATCGGCGACCTCGGCCACGAAGCGCGCCACGTGCCGGTCGTAGCCCTCGGGCACCTCGTCGGCGCGCGCGACCTCGTCCAGGAAGTCGCGCAGCGTCCAGGCGCCCTCCACGAACTCCATCGCGATCCAGGCGAGACCGTCGGATTCGCCGTAGCCGTGCACCGTGACGATGCCGGGGTGATGCAGCCGTCCGCCGGCGCGCGCCTCGCGCGCGAAGAG
>JANOGB010000718.1:0-1768 GCA_031413955.1 Planctomycetota bacterium
GGCCTTCGCGCCTGACCACCCGTCGGTCATCGCGCTCACGGCGATGGCCGAAGGCTCGGCGCCGCTCAGAAAGTACCTCGAAGCCGTTCGCGATCTGCCCCGCTCCGTGAAGGAGGAGATCACGCGGAGCTTCTACCCGGCGATCGAGGAGCCGGTGGACTTCCTGCAGGTCCACCCCCACAGAGCCGGCATCGAGGCGATTCCCGGCGCGGATTTGGCTCGTGTCGAGGTGTTCCTCGACGGCAACGAGCGCGAGCGGGTCGTGGCGCTGGGCGGGCTGCACATCCTCGCCACCGAAAGACACGAAGCCCGCCGCATCGACAACCAGCTACGCGGGCGCGCCGGCCGGCAGGGCGATCCGGGCTCGTCACGCTTCTACCTCTCGCTCGAAGACGACCTGATGCGCATCTTCGGCTCCGAGCGCATCAGCGGCCTGATGCTCCGCCTCGGCATGGAGGAAGGCGTACCGATCGAGCACGGCATGGTCAGCCGCTCCATCGAACGCGCGCAGAAGCAGGTCGAGGCGCAGAACTTCGCCGTGCGCAAGCACCTACTCGAATACGACGACGTGATGAACAAGCAGCGCACCGCCGTCTACGAGATGCGCCACGGCGTCCTCGAGGGCAAGGACACGAAGCGGCACGTGCTGGGCCTCGTGGACGAGGTCGTGGACTGGTATCTAGACAGCTACTGCGGAGACCAGGCCGATCCGGACAAGTGGAACCTCGAGGGCCTGCGAATGGCACTCAAGGACACCTTCGGCCTCGAAGCCAGTGTCGAGGAGCTCCGCCGTCTCGGCCGGGCGGAGCTGGCAGAGGCGCTCAAGAAGCGCATCGTTGCGCGCTACGAAGAGAAGGAGCGCGGCGTTGGCAGCGAGTTGATGCGCTTCCACGAGCGGATGCTGATGCTGCAGATCGTGGACTCGCAGTGGAAGGACCACCTGTACGCGCTCGACCACCTGAAGGAGGGCATCGGGCTGCGCGGTTACGGCCAGCGCGATCCGCTCGTCGAGTACAAGAAGGAATCCTTCACGATGTTCCAGGCGCTGATGGACCGCATCGACGAAGAAGTCCTGCGCTGGATCTTCCTGTATCAGCCGGTCGTGACGACGGCGGACGAGGGACCCGGCGAGCGTCCGTCCGACGAAGGCGGCCCAGGCCCAGTGCCGACGCCGGGTCCGGAGCGGCCGCGCCCCTCTCCCGCAGCCTCCGCACCCAGGCCTCGCGAGCCCGAGCTCGCTTTCTCGGGCGCGCGCTCCAGCCCTCGGAACCTGAGCTTCAACGACCCGAGTCAGAGGGCGTCGGCCTTCGCGAAGGCGGAGCGGCCCGAGGCGACGGGCGGGGCCGATTCCGTCGAGACCGTGAAACGCGAAGGCAAGAAGGTGGGTCGCAACGATCTTTGCCCCTGCGGCAGCGGGCGCAAGTACAAGAAGTGCCACGGGAGTACGTAGCCCCCGCATTGCCGCGGGAAGCGTCGCAGGAGGCTTGATGCTGGACGAGCAGATCCCCGAGGCGCTGACCTTCGACGACGTCTTGCTGGTGCCGCAACGCTCGGAGGTGCTGCCCTCCGAAGTGGACATCAACACGCGCCTCACGAGCAAGATCCAGCTACGCGTCCCGATCGTCTCCGCGGCCATGGATACCGTCACCGAGGCGCCGCTGGCGATCGCCATCGCCCAGGAGGGCGGCCTCGGCATCGTCCACAAGAACATGACGATGGCGGCCCAGGACCAGGAGGTGGACACGGTCAAGCGATCCGAATCCGGCAT
>JANOGB010000719.1:0-7022 GCA_031413955.1 Planctomycetota bacterium
CTCGAAAGGCGCCCCGCGGTCCGGCGCAGCCAGGCGCGCGCAAGCGCGCCGCGGACCGCGGGGCGTCTGTCGAGCTCGACTGCACGGGCGCCACGGGCCGGCCACCTCGCTACCGCGCACGGCGGGGCCCCGACGAGCGAGCACCACCCCCACTCACCAAACCTCCCCTCCAAGACCTCCACCCACACGACTTCCGGAAGCCCCCGTTTTTTCCTTGCAGGGTGCGCGTGCAGGAAACGCGCAGCCTCTTCCGACCGCCAGCGGGATTCCGAGCTAGCTTTCCTGCAAGCAGTCCCTGCTTCGAGGGGGCGCGCCCCATGCGTCGGTGGCGTGTCTCGCGAGGCGTGCTCGTTTCCTGAAGTCTCGTTCCATGAAGCCCTACCCCGCGGGCCAGTGGTGCAATTCTGTGTTGCGCTACTCCGTTCGTCCCTTCGCCGTGGCGTGCATCGCCCTTCCTCTCGCGGCTCAGGGAGCCCCGGTCGCACTCGCGAGCGTGGTCCTGCAGATCTCGTGCGCGCGCAGCACCGACCCGGAGTCCTCCGGCTTGCAGGTCAATGACGTTGTCCTCGACTTCCTGGCCAACCTGCGCACGAACACGAACGACCCGGGGCAGACGGCCACGGCTCCCGCTCCGGGGGGGGCGGGTTCCGCTGACCTGAAGCTCTAGTCGTTCGTCGTCCCTCTTCTTGCGAAGAGGTGGGTGCGCTACGGCGCATCAGTGAGCCTCGGAGCCGGCCCGGGGGGGCCGGTTCCGAGGACACATTCTCTCTGGCGGGCGGCGCCGCCGTGCCTATAATTGAAAGTTCCTAGATTTCGAGCTGGAATCCCTGGCTCGACGAGGCTTTCCCCCGAGGCACGACATGACCCCCAAGAGACTCTTGCAGATGGCCGCGAGCTTGCTCGCGCTGACGCCCCTGGCCGCGGCCGACAACCACAACTGGGTGATCCGCGAGATCTTCAGCAGCGTGGACGAGACGGTGCAGTTCATCGAGCTGTTCAACGCCGACAAGGACGAGCATGTCCTCAGCGAGACGTCCATCTCGACCGCCAGCGGGAGCTTCTTCGCCTTCCCGAGCAACCTCCCGAGCTCGGCCACCGAGAACCGGCACGTGCTGCTCGCGACGGCGGCGTTCGCCGCCATTCCGGGGGCGCCCCCGCCCAACTACATCATCCCGGCCGGCTTCCTCGACCACCTCGGCGATACCGTGACCTACGCCGGCACGCCGCACGCCGTCACCTTCGGCGCGCTGCCGACGGATGGCCTGAGGTCGATCAGCGCCACGGGCGCGCTGGCGACCAACACGCCCACCAACTTCGCCGGCCTGGCGGGCTCGGTGAACCTGGCCACCTCGGTCGTGCGCAACGGCTCGAACCGCAACCCACTCTGTTACTCGTCCGTCCCGCCGGCGTTCGGCAAACCCTGGAGCGCCACGGTGGACGCCTCCAGTCATCCGGGTGCGATCGGCGTGATCCTCAGTGGCTACGCCTTGCCCGCTTCGGGACCGACGATCGCGGCCGGACAGTTGCTGTTGAACGTCGGCAGCCAGAGGTACTTCCAGTCGACGAAGCCCGTGAGCGGCGGGCAGGCCCTGTTCGCGGCGAACATGCCCGTGAACCTCGCCCTGCTCGGCCGCACCCTGGCGACCCAGCCGGTGATCTTCGGCGGCGGGCTCCAGCTCTGCAACGCGGTCGACATGAAGGTCGGCTGGTAGGCGCACTTTCCTGACGTGCACGGGTCGGGACCGCGTGGTCGCGACCCGTGCGCTCGTTTCCACAGCCTGCGGCGAGCGCGGAAACAGCGCATTTCCAGCCTGTAATCTATAGGACGTCGCAAATAGAGGAAGATTCCCCCAGCAGTTCCTCATCTGCGCGTTCCCTCGCCTTGCGTCGGCGGCCGGTTCGCGCGGCGTTCCCTCTGCTTCAAGGAGTTCCCGATGATGCCCGGTTCCCTGGGCTCGTGCTACCGGTCTGCCCAGACCGGACGTCACGTGCTCTGCACGTTCGCCCTCGGCCTGTGTGCGCTCTCCGCCGCGGCCCAGCAGGCGCCCCAGGCGTCCTTCACGACCAATCCGAGCCCCGCTCGAGGCGAGGAGCTCATCACGGTGCAATTCCTCGATCGCTCGACGGGGACGATCAGCGCCTGGAACTGGGACTTCGGGAACGGACACACGTCCGCCGAGCAGAACCCGCTCGAGACCTACTTCGGGTTCGGCAACTTCGACGTCACGCTGACGGTGAGTGGCCCGACCGGCTCGAGCAGCTTCACGCTCGACAGCGCGGTCGAGCTGCTCGGCGAACCGCCCACGGCGCTGGCCACGATGCCAGTTCCGATGCCCGATCAGATCGGCGAGTTCGTGGCCGACATGCCGAGCGCAATCCTGCTCGGCAAGGCGCTCTTCTGGGACGTCCAGCTCGGCAGCGACGGGCTCACGGCCTGCGCCTCGTGCCACTACCACGCGGGCGTCGACAACCGCCCGCGGAACACGCTCCACCCGGGAGCCAACGGCCGCTTCGATCCGACGCACACCGGAGCAGGTGGGCCGAACACGAGCCTGAACGCCGGCGACTTCCCCTTCACGAAGTTCCTCGACCCGATGGACGGCCTCGAGCTCGTGGCCGACACGGACGACCGCCGCGGCGCGACCGGTGTGTTCAAGACGGCCTTCACGGGCATCGGCGCGGACGGCGCGGTCGACCTGGGCGTCGACCAGGACGACCCGCTGTTCCAGGTGGGCGGCACGGACACGCTACAGGCCACGGGACGCGATGCGCCGACGGTCATCGGTGCCGTCTTCTTCCACCGCATCTTCTGGGACGGCCGCGCCAATCACTTCTTCAACGGGCGCAACATCTGGGGCAACGCCGACCCGAACCGGCCGCCGGTGCTGGAGATGCTCGCGGACGGCAGCCTGGGCGAGGTCTCGATCCTCCTGAACAACGCCGCGGCCGCCTCCCAGGCCGTCGGGCCGCCGCTCTCGGGCGTGGAGATGTCCTGGGACGGCCGGAGCTGGTCCGACGTGGGCCGCAAGATGCTCGCGCGTCGTCCGCTCGCGAACCAGATCGTCGACCCGACCGACAGCGTCCTCGGCGCGCTAGCCCATCTGCCCGGGCCCGGCCTCGATCCGTCGCTGCGCTACGACGCTCTCGTGCGGGCCGCGTTCCAGGAGCGCTGGTGGGGCTCGGACGAGATGAGCGCGGACGGCTTCACGCAGATGGAAGCCAACTTCGCGCTGATCTTCGGCCTGGCGATCCAGTGCTACGAGGCCACGCTCATCCCCGACCAGACGCCCTTCGACCGCTTCCGCTCGGGCGACTCCTCGGCGCTCACGCCGGCCCAGCAGAGCGGCCTCGCCGTCTTCCTCGGCAAAGGGAAATGCATCACCTGCCACGACACGCCGATGTTCGCCGGTTCGCTGCGCGGTGAGGTGATCCACAACAGCCCCGAGGAGGCCGAGGGCCTGGTCGAGCGCATGGTGATCCAGAACGCGCTCGCGACGGCCAGCCTCACCTTTGCGACCCAGCCGCAGCTCGGCGAGCTGCCGCTCGACTTCAATCCGTATCGCCGCCCGGTCTCGCTCTACTCGGCCGAGCCGCGGCTCTTGCTGGCGACCACGACGTTACCCGCTGGCCAGCGCTGTCCGCCGGCCGGGGTGGAGCAGTACGACCTCGCGCCGACCGCCCAGGTCGCGTCCAGCGCGCAGTTCCAGGGCTCGGTGCGCATCGAGAGCGACGGCAAGTGCAACCTCCGCCTCGTCGTGAGCTTCGAGTGGAACGAGGCCGGCCCGTCCTTCTACTGGTACGAGATCGTGATCGGCGGCCAGCGCTTCCCGGTCCTGATCCCGCCCGCCAGCCGCCAGGCGGTCTACGACAACGGCTTCTACAACATCGGCGTGCGGCCGTTCACCGAGGACCCGGGCGTGGGCGGCAACGGCCCCTTCGGGCCGCTCTCGATCACGCGCCGCGTGCAGCGCGGCGAGGACGTGGGCCAGAACACGCACGGTGCTCCGATCGGTGAGAACGAGCGCGTGGCCGTGAACGGCTCGTTCAAGACGCCCACGCTGCGCAACGTCGAGCTGACCGGCCCCTACATGCACAACGGCGGCATGTCCACGCTCGAGCAGGTGGTCGAGTTCTACACGCGCGGCACGGACTTCGGCGACGTCAACTTCCGCGACAAGGACATCGACGTCTCGGGCATCAGCGACATGACCGAGGAGGACAAGGCCAACCTGGTGGCCTTCCTCGAGGGCTTGACCGATCCGCGCGTGCGCTTCGAGCAGGCGCCCTTCGACCACCCCGAGTTGCCGCTCAAGGCGGGGCACGTGGGTGACGGCGTGGTGCTGGCTTCCGACGCGCTGGGCAACGGCCTACTCGAGATCGAGGTCCGGCCCGCGACCGGAGCTGCGGGCGGTCCGGCGATCCCGGCCTTCATCGACCGGCTGGAAGCCTCGATCTCGGTCATGCTCGTCAACGAGTCGAGCACCAGTGCGCGCCTGGCCTTCCTGTGCGACAAGCAGCCGAAGGCGGACGTGCGCGTGCGCCTGCTCTCCTCCGATCCCGCCAGCGCCTCGGTCGCTTCAGCGGAGGTGGTCTTCCTGCCGTCCGACTGGCGCGTGACGCGCTACGTCGACGTCCAGCGCCTCGCGCCGGGTACGGACGCCCTGCCCATCTGCGTGCGCACCTCGTACGCGCGCAGCGCGGACCCGGAGTTTGCCAACCTCGTGGTGGCCGACCTGGACATCGACTTCGTGCCCGGCACGCCAGCGACCAACGATCCGCCGCCCGCGCCCACGCCCGCCCTGCTCGGCAGCGGCGCGCCCAAGGGCCTGCGCTGAAACCTCCAACCACTTCCCAGCAGTCCGTCCCGCACACCCGATCGAAAACCGGATCCTCGCCATGCTGTCCCGCTTCCTGAACCGCACTCTGACGTCCCTGTCCGCCCTCCTCGGTCTCGCCCTCGTCGCCCAAGCTCAGGGCCCAGCGACCGGCGCGCTCATCACCGGCCGCATCGATCACCTGAGCGTCGACGACCCGAACGACACCTGGTCGTCCGGGACGATGGTGGTCGGCGGCCAGCTCGTGATCCTGCCGCGCAACCTGGTGATCCAGCTGCCCGCGAACTGGCTGACCCTGCAGCAGCTCTTCGATCAGGCGCCCCTCGTCTCGCAGGCCATGGGCGTCTCCGGGCTCGCGGTCCTCGACGGTCCGCGCACGCGGCCGGCCGGGTCCACGCCCACCGCCGGTATCCTGGGCGGCTTCGCGACGGTGCACGGCAACCGCACCTCCTTCGGCAACGTGATCGCCGGCGACGTGTTCATCCAGAAGGGGACCGAGGTCGTGAACGGCGTGGTCACGTTCGTGAACACGACCGACGGCTACCTGCGCATCGACGGGATGGTGGGTGACGACACGACGGGCCTCATGGTGCGCATCAACGACCCGGAGAGCCGCTACACGATCCAGCAGGGCGCGGGCTGCGACGGCGGGCCGAACTGCAGCCCGGATGCTCGCTTCGGCGTCGATCCGGACAACTACACGATCACCTTCTCGACCGGCTATCCGGCCGGCATCCCGAGCACGACTCCGGTCGGGTTGCGTCCGGGCTTCCGCGCGGGTGACGACCCGAACGCGGCTTCCGATGCGAACGGCGTGGGCGACCCCTTCGCCCCGAGCACGAACCGTGGCGTGAACCCGGTCCCGGACTCGACGCGCTTCGCCCCGATCCAGGTCGGCGATGCGCTCGTGGCCGAGGGCAACTTCGAGGTCGTGAGGGGCGTGCGTTTCCTCTCCTGCCACACGCTGACCGTGCAGGTCGCGCTCACCACGCAGGACCTGCCCACCCAGCCCGACTACATGATCTTCGACGAGGCCGAGTGGGACGTGCCGTCCTTCGACAACCAGCGCGTGCGCCTGCTCCTGATCGGCTTCACGACCCTGAACGATTCGCAGCTCGACATCTTCCGCCTGCACGTCGATCCGCGCAACAACACGAACCACGAGATGCCGCTGGGTTCGACCGTCAACAACCCCAACACGATCAACCAGGGGATCATCCCGGGCAGCGGCGGCATCTTCAAGATCGCCTACGACGCCGACTTCGTCGCCCTGATCCCGGCCGGCCGCTCGCCTTGCCAGAACCTGATCAATGCCGGCTTCGGCAGCGAGTGCCCGCGCGGTGGCACGCTGGCCGAGAACATCGCCCTGCTCGTGCCGATGACGCGCGAGATCCAGGCGCGGACCCGTCACAGCCGGACGCTCCTGCCCGGCGTGGTGACGCGTGACATCAACGGCGCGCTCGCGACCAACGGCCAGTACCTGACGCCGGTGGGCGTGGGCTTCCCCGAGTTCGGCGAAATCAACCTGGCCGCGCTGCAGACACCCTTCTCGTTCGACGGCGTGCCCTGGAACCTGGACCGCCGCCTGTCGCCCGTCGGGTGCGACGGGCGCTGCGAGTCCACGCCCCAGCCGCTCGACCCGTTCCCCTGGTCGGGGCGCGATCCGGCGGCGATGTTGCCGGCCGGCTCGAAGACCGAGCCGTTCCAGTTCTTCCCGTTCCAGGCGCAGAACCTGCTCGCCTGGCCGCCGCGCGCTCCGGGCGGGATCGCCATAGGCCCCACGCCCATCCCGGGCGGTCTCGGCGATCCGTTCGCCACGCCGCAGGCCGATTTCACGCCCAGCACGAGCGACGGCGCCGCGCCCCTGACCGTGGCCTTCACCGACATGTCGCAGGGCAACGTCAACGCCCGCGTCTGGAGCTTCGGCGACGGCACGTTCTCGACCGAGCCGAACCCGGTGCACACGTTCACCGAGGAGGGCACGTTCGACGTGTCGCTGACCGCGCTCGGCTTCGGCGGCCAGGACCAGAACACCAAGGTCGACTGCATCCACGTCCGCGGCATCGGCGGGCCGGTGGCGCCCACGGCCGACTTCCGCGCCGACCGGACCGCAGGCAACGTTCCGCTGCCGGTGCAGTTCACGGACCGCTCGAACGGTGAGGTGACGAGCTGGTCGTGGAGCTTCGG
>JANOGB010000720.1:0-2498 GCA_031413955.1 Planctomycetota bacterium
GCCCGGCGCTCCCGGGTGAGAGGAAGAAGAGCGGGAGCAGGGATTCGAGTTCGCGCTCGAGTTGCGCGCGCTCCTCCACGCCGCGCGCCTCGGCCCAGCCCTCGGCCCAGGCGAGGAAGCGTGCGACGTTCGCGCGGTAGCGCAGGAAGCGGAAGCGATCGACGCCCAGGAAGTCGGCCACGCGGGCGCCGGCGCAGAATCGCCGGTGCAGCAAGGCGAAAACGGCCTCGACGGCGCGCGCGCCGGCGCGCGAGCGGTGGGCGCTGATCCAGCCCACGTCGCGTGCTCCCGGCAGCGCGGCGAACTGGTCGGGGACGAGAAAACCCCGCGCGGGAAAGCCGAGCGCGTCCAGCACGACGCCGAGCTCGGGGGCTCGGCTCACGGCCCGCGGCTCGCTCGGCGCGGCGTAGCCCGCGCGCTCGAGCAGGACCTGGACGTACTCCGCGCACGAGAGGCGTGGATCCGCCGGATCGTGGTGCGGATCGAACGCGATCTCCTCGTCGAGCGAAGCCAGCGCGGCCTCGGCCAGGCGGGCGTTGCCCTCTGGATCGCCGAGGCGCACGACGAGCAGCGTCTCGTAGTGAGCCAGGAAGCGGCCCAGCGGAGTCGCGCGCACGCCGCCGCGAAAGCGGTCGGCGAAGTCCTCGGCCTTCACGAAGGGGTGAAAGCTCGGCCACGAGTCGCACACCAGGAACCGGCCCTCGCGCTCGACCAGCACGCCGAGGTGGTCGTAGAAGGTGAACTCCGCCAGGGACAGCGTCGTGCCGAGGCTCTGCGCGCGCCCGTTCTTGACCAGCACGAGATCGCCGGCCGCGAGCCCGGCACCGGCCGCGCCGGCCACGGATTCGAAGGCTCCCGGCGCGAACGGCCCGCGCACCGGCTCGGCGTCCAGCCGCCAGTACTGCGCGCTGGACGGCTCGACCGCGGCCGCGACGGGCACGCCGGCCCGCCGCGGGATCTCGCGCTCGAGCTCGGCCTCTTCGAGCCGCTCCACGAACGCGGGGTTCTCCAGGGCATCCAGCACCGCACCGGGCACGAGCGCCCCCACCGGAAACGCGCGGCAGCCGGCGAGGACGAGCGTCGCGAGCCCCACGAGAGCGAAGGGGAGTCTCGTGTTCAAGCTCCCCAAGCTATCGTCCGTCTGCCAGAATCCAGATGGAGGCCCGCAGTGAAGAACGGCAAGAAGAAGACGAGCGACCCCTTCGACCCGACCCCGGCCGATCGCTTCAGCTTCGGGCTGTGGACGGTGGGCAACGTCGGCCGCGACCCCTTCGGCGAGGCGGTGCGCGCGCATGGAGCCGGCCTACATCGTGCAGAAGCTGGCCGAGTGCGGGGCGCACGGCGTCAACCTGCACGACAACGACCTCGTGCCGTTCGGCGCCTCCGCGAGCGAGCGCGACCGGATCGTGGGCGAGTTCAAGGCCGCGCTCGAGGACAGCGGCATGGTCGTGCCGATGGCCACCACGAACTTGTTCTCGCACCCGATCTTCAAGGACGGCGCGTTCTCGGCCAACGATCCGAAGGTGCGCGCCTTCGCCCTGAAGAAGTCGATGGACGCGATCGACCTCGGGGTCGAGCTCGGGGCGAAGCTCTACGTCTTCTGGGGCGGGCGCGAGGGCACGGAAGCCGATGCCTGCCGCGACCCGCGTACGGCCGTGGCGCGCACGCGCGAGGCCATGGACTTTCTCTGTGAGTACGTGCGCGACCAGCGCTACGAGCTGCGCTTCGCGCTCGAGGCCAAACCCAACGAGCCGCGCGGCGACATCTACTTCGCCACTACCGGCCACATGCTGCACTTCATCACGACGCTCGCCCACCCCGAGATGGTGGGTGTCAACCCGGAGGTCGCGCACGAGACCATGGCCGGGCTCTCGATGGTGCACGGCGTGGCGCAGGCGATGGAGAGCGGGAAGCTCTTCCACATCGACCTCAACGCGCAGAAGATCGGGCGCTACGACCAGGACCTGCGCTTCGGCTCGGAGGACCTGAAGGGCGCGTTCCTCCTGGTGCGCCTGCTCGAGGGCACGGCCGGCGGCATTCCCTACCCTGCTCAGAAATATGACGGCCCGCTGCACTTCGACGCGCACGCCTACCGCAGCGAGGACGAGGCCGGCGTGTGGGACTTCGCGCGCGGCTGCATGCGCAGCTACAAGATCCTGAAGGCGCGTGCCGAGAGCTTCGACCGCGATCCCGAGGTGCGCGGGCTGATCGCGGAGCGCCCGGACGGCGAGCTCGAGCCGCTGCTGAAGCGCTACTCGAAGAAGGGCGCGAAGAGTCTGCGAGCCGTGTCCATCGACGCGGACGCCGTCGCGCGCCGCGGCCTGGGCTACGAGAAGCTCGACCAGTTGATGATGGAGCACCTTCTCGGTGTCCGGGGCTAACTGGGAGCGCCGCCCGCGAAAACGCGCGCCGCAGCGATTATATGGTTCGCGGAGAAGCGGCGATCGAGGCGGGACAGCGCGCTTATAAAGACAAGGACTACGAAACGGCCGTCCAAC
>JANOGB010000721.1:0-1602 GCA_031413955.1 Planctomycetota bacterium
GGCGCGTCTTTCAGCAGCGCCCACGGAAAGGCCATTCCGGTGCCCATCAGCTGGCCTGTCCGTCGGAGAACGAACTGTATGCGGCTGAAACCTCGAACTGGCGCGTGCAAAAGGTGATCTTGCATCCACGCCCACGGCCAGCAGGAAGCGCGACCGCGAGGCAGTGAGAGTGCGAGTCTTCCCCTCCTAATACTACTTGATCACATTCGCGACGGACCGCGCGGACGATGCGCGCCGGTGGTCGCGTGTCCGCACAGCGGGCAACTGGGAAGCCGTCGAAGCAGGAGCGGCTGCAGATGCCGCCGGACGGCGGCGAGTGTCCACGGCACGCGGCACCGGGGGAAAAAGCGCCCGGCGGAGGGCGAGGAAGGCGTGCGCGGCGGCGCAGAGCGCGGCGTGATGGTGGAAGCCCTGCCACGTGCGCCCTTCGAAATGATCTAACCCGAGTTCCCCTTTCATCTCTTGATAGTCGCGCTCGATGCGCCACCGGAGCTTGGCGAGCCGGACCAACGTGCGCAGCGGTGTCTTCGGGGGTAACGACGCGAGATAACACTTGGTCGGGGCGGCCTCGCCACGGGGCCACTCACTCAGCAGCCAGACCTCGGGGCCGGGCCCGGCGCCTTCCGAATGACGATGCGCGAGATGCACCCGCACCGCCGCGAAGCGTGAGGCTTGGGGACCGCGCGATCCGTCTCGCCACGTGACGCGCCGGTGCGGCAGCGTGCGCGCGAGCGCCGTGACGGTGACCGCGACGGTGCGGGTGGACGGCCGGGGGGTCGATCGCGGACGCCCCCGCTTCCCCTCACGCGTCGGGACGCGGAACGTGGTGCCCGGCGGCCAGACCACCAACCCGCCTTGAACCCGGAGGTGATACGGCAAGCCCCGCGCGGTGAGCGCGGCGCGGAACGCGGTCACGTCGCCGTACGCCGCATCGCCCAGGACGACATGGCGCCGCACCCCGGCGGCGAGCGCCGCATCGAGGAGATCCAGCGCGTGCTGCCACTTCGGGGCGAACGCCATCGCGTCTGGGACGCCCGCGGCACGACAGCGCGCGCGGTCGGCGGTCCACGCCTCCGGCAGATACAGCCGCATCCCGATACAGCCGCTTCCGCGCTCGCCCGCCAGGTGCAGACTCGTGGCGACCTGGCAGTTATCCGTGCGGCCCAGCGTCCCCGAGTACTGGCGGGCCACGCCGACGGAATGCGTGCCCTTCTTGGGAAAGCCGGTATCGTCGACGACGAAGGCGTCGAGCGCAGGCAGCGCGCGGTCCACCGTCCGCGCCACGCGTGCAAACATCTCGGTCGCGTCCCACGGACTCACGACGACACACTGCTGCAGCCGTTGCCGCATCGCCTGGACCTCGCTGACCCGGTCGACCAAGCGCGCCGCGATCGGCTCAATGCTCTTGCGCTCCCCATCGAGCAAGAGGCCGGTCACGTATTGGCTCATCGCGGTCCGGCGCTCGGGACGGCCCAGCCCCTCGGTCAGCGTCTTCAGATAGGTCGTCAGCTCACGGTCGAGGCGCTTCAAGGCGTGTGGCGTCACACCCTACGTAGATCACGATCTGATCACCGAGTCAAGAAGTGACTGAGTAGTACTAGC
>JANOGB010000722.1:0-9597 GCA_031413955.1 Planctomycetota bacterium
GCCTCCGGGGCTTCAGCTCTCCGAGAGTCGACGATCCGGAGGCCCCCTTCTTCTTTCCTCTCTTCTCTTCTCTGCGAGCCTCTGTGCCCTCTGTGCCTCTGTGGTGCGCTCTTCCGGAACTCCAGGGAAATAGGAGTCAGAAATCGCAGCCCAGGATCGAGCCGATCGGCTGACCGGGAGGCGGGCGCGGCAGAGGCGGGAGCGTGAACTCCTCGGCGTGGTCGAGGAAGCGTTGCACCAAACGTTCGGCGTGGGCGAGGTGTACGCGCTCGGCTTCCTCCGCCGGCGCGGCGGATTGGCGGATCCAGCCGACGAGCTCGACCAGCTTTGCTTCCGTCACCGCCTGCACCTGCGCGCTCGCCTCCGGTAGAGCCGCGAGACGGAAGAGCGCGCTCAGGATCACGGCGTCGACGCTGCGCTGGACCTCGCCGGCAAGGTCGGCGGCCGAAGGACGCTTCCAGGTGGCTTCGAGCACGCGTTCGAGCAGCTCATCGAGTCCGGGCAGCGCGGCATCGCGCGCGTGCTGCTCGACCAGGCGCGCGGCGCGGCCGGGCTCGAGCAGGGCGGCGGCGGTCAGGCCTGCCGCGGCGCGGGCCGGGGCGAGCGCGTCGAAGGTGCCGGCGGTCGTGCTCTCGAACAGCTCGCGGTGTCGCTCGAAGCCCGCGGGGCGCGGCGGCAGGAGCGCGAGCAGCGTTTCCGGCAGGGTGAGTCGTGTGGGCTCGAGCGTCGCGAGCACCGCCGTGAGCGCGCGGCGCTGCTCGTCGGCCGGTACGGGCGCGAGCGGACGCTGGCCGTCGCCGCGCAGCGCGTAGGTGTATTCCACGCCCGCGATCGACTTCGCCGCGGCCTCCAGCGCGTAGCGGTGCATGAGATAGAGAGGCACCAGGGTTTCCTCCAGCGTCGCCAGCGGACGGCCAGGCCGGATCGCGTTCTCTCCGAAGCGCGCCAGGGCAGCGACACGCAGGGCGAGCATGCGCTCGAGCTCGTCGACGGCGTTCGCGCCGTTGTCCCACAGGTGCGCGAGCGGGTGGGAGCTCCCGAGGGGACGCGCGTCCTGATCGGTCAGGAAAGTGAGCCCGCGCGCGCGCGCCGCGGTGAGGATCGCCGCCAGCGCCGCGGGTTCGTCCGTGCCAGGCGCGAACTGCGAGTAGCCGTATGCGATCGCGAGCTCGTCCCACGCGCCGATGCCCTCGGTGTAGGCCGTGGAGAGATCGATCGAGCCGTCGGGGCGGAGCAGCGCCAGGGGATGCGGATAGTCCATCACCGAGGCGCGCTCAGCCGTGCTCGCGAGATAGTTGTGTGCCAGGCCCAGCGTGTGGCCGACCTCGTGCGCGGAGAGCTGGCGCAGACGCGCGAGCGCCATGCGCTCCATCTCGGGCGAGGGCGGGGCGCCGCTCTCGTGCGGCGCGAGCAGGCCTTCGGCAATGAGATAGTCCTGGCGCACGCGCAGCGAACCGAGCGAGACGTGTCCCTTGAGGATCTCGCCCGTGCGCGGGTCGGTGATCCCGCCGCCGTAGGACCAGCCGCGCGTGGCGCGGTGCACCCACTGGATGACGTTGTAACGCACGTCCAGCGGGTCGGCGCCCGCGGGCAGGAGCTCGACGCGATAGGCATCGACGAAGCCCGCGGCCTCGAAGGCCTGGCTCCACCAGCGCGCACCCTCGAGCAGTGCGCTCCGCACCGGTTCGGGCGTGGCCGGGTCGAGGTAGTACACGATCGGCTCGACGACCTCGCTGCGCGCCGCGCGCGGGTCTTTCTTCTCCAGGCGGTGGCGCGTGAGAAAACGGCGCGCGAGCGGCGCGTCGATCGGGGTCGAGTAGTCGGCGAACTCCAGCGGGAAGTAGCCCGCGCGCGGATCGAAGGCGCGTGGGACGTAGCCCGGTCCTGGCAGCTCGATCAACGAGTGCCGCGTGCGCACGGTCAGGGCGGTCGGGTCGGGCGCCACGTCTTGCACCCAGAAACCGGGCTCGCGGCCCGTGAAGGTGAGCGTGACCTCGACCTCGGTGTTGCGCGGGAAGTTGCGCGTGTTCTCGAGCTGAAACGCGCTGCGCGTACGGTCCAGCGTGAAGGCGCCCTGGCCCGTGCGCCGCAGCGTGTCGGCGACCCCGTGGGCATCGCTCAGGAAGAACTCGCTCGCGTCCACCAGCACGCGCCCGCCCTCCTCGGCCGCCACCTCGAAACCGGCCAGCACGGACTGTGCGAACGACTCACGCACCGCTTCTTGCTCCGCGACGCTACCGAGCTCGGCCCGGAAGGCGAGGTTCTGCTCGACCAGCAGCACCCGCGGCCCGCTGCGCGTGAAGCGCACCACGCGCGCGCGCCCGAGCTGTCCGCGGTCGAGGCCGATGTCGTTCGAGCCGATGCCCGTCGGCAAGGAGTCCACGTACAGGAGATCCGCGTCGAAGCGCGCGACCTCGAGCCACAGCTTGCCCAGCGACTCGTCCCAGTAGAGCGGCAGGAACCCGGGCAGGGCGCGGAACGATTCCACCTTCTCCGTCAGCGTCGGGCGGCCAGCCGTCGCTGTCCCGGATGCGCCGCCGTCATCGTGGGTGGCCACGCACGCGGCCAGGAGAATGCACACGATCATCGCTCCGCAGCGCTTGGTCCTCGTCACCATGGGCAGCGAGGGTAGCGCGCGCTCGCTCCACCAGCTCCCTCGGCCGGCGACCACAGTGCGAGAAAAAGAACGGGGCCTCGCGGCGTTGTCGCGCGAGGCCCCGGGTGGCGGAAAGTTCGACGCGCTACTGCGAGCTGCCGATGGTGACGTCCAGGGCGTTGGTCAGCCGCCAGCCGCCGCTCGTGCGTACGGCCGCCTGGGCCGAGAAGCCGAGGCCGATGAGACGGGTGTCACTCGGGATCGGGAACGCGAGCTCGCCGCTCAGGACGCGGATGACGGGCGGCTGGATCAGCACCTCGCCCAGCGGGGTGAAGATCCCCTCGGTGGGGCCGCGCAGGCTGACGAGGAGGAGGCTCCGGCTCACGCCATCGAGCTCGATCGCCGCGCGCCAAGCGTGGCCCACGAGGGCCGGTGCGCTCTCGACCAGGCCGACCGGGTTGGTGTCCGACCCGTTGCGCGTCACGCTGCCCGGTACCGTGATGATCGGCGCGGGAACAGGCCGGCCATCCGGCGCAAAGTGGCCCATGGCCAGGGCGCCCATCGGCACCAGGACGTCGTCTACGACGACGTTCGTGCTCACCGAGGGCTTGAAGAGCCCGAGCGTGACCGAGGACAGGACGGGCGGCACGTTGGCGTCGAAGCGGAAGTTGTAGAGCGTGCCCCAGCGCAGGGCGTTCGCGTTCGCGTTGGTCGAGAACGGCACCGTGGCCCAGCGCACCTCGCCACCGGACTTGACGCCCGGCCAGTCGGTCCCGTCGTAGGGATCGCCGCTGTGGTAGGCGACGTCGTGGAAGCCGATGTTCGTGACCAGCGCGGTCGGATCGACCGGCACCGAGAGAGAGCTGCCGCTCTGATCCGAGTTCAGGTTCTGGATCGCGTACTCGTAGTGCCAGCGGCCGCCTCCGAGGGCGGTGACGCGGAAGCCGAGGTAGAAGCTCGTCTTGGCTCCACCATTCTCGATGTTCTTGACGGTCACGATGTCGACTTGCGGGTCCTCGTCCTGCCAGGCGTAGATGGCCGGCGACTCGCGGTTGGTCGGACCGCCGCCATCGATGTTCGAGACCGAGAGCACGTTCACGCGCCGCCAGGAGGCGTTGTTGTCCGAGGCCCCCATGACGGCGTCGTCGGCCGTCACATAGTGCCCCTCGATGAAGTACTCGCCGCCCGGGTTCTGCGCGGGATCGATGTCGGTGACCGCGACCTGCAGGCGCCCGCGGATGGTCGCGTTCCCGGTGGGACCGCCCGAGTGGGTGTGGCTCCCGTTGGCCGCGTTGACATGACGCTTGGACTGTCCACTCGCGCCGTCGTTGAGGGTGGCCCAGTAGGTGTCGGCGCAGCCGATGCCCAGCGTGTCACAGGGCGTCGACTGGCACGGGGCGCAGAAGGCCTCGATCTCGTTCACGGCGCAGAAGCCGTGCTTGAGCCAGCTCTGGCCGATGTGCTCGAAGCGGCCGTTCTTGAGCCGGAACATGTTCTGCGAGATGACCGGGTGAAGGGTGCTCCCGCCGCTGGTGAACCAGTCCACCTGCTCCGAGCCCGAATTGCAGGACTGGGTCGCGATCGAGTAGGCCGCGATGCCGCCGCTCTGGCCCCAGTAGTGGATGTTGTTCGTGTCGCTCCCGTCGACGCCGACGTCGTAAACGGTGACGTCAGGCACTTGGGGAGAGGCGCTCGCCGGGCCCGCCAGGGCGAGCAGGGACAAGCAGCCAAGAGCACAGGCCCAACCGTTCACGATCACTCTGGACATCCGTCGTTCCTCCGTTGTTCCCTATTGATTCACTGGGGGGGGCAGGACTCCGCGGGGGCCGGGCATTCGGATGCGGAATCCAGGAGCGCGGAGTGTATGCACGTTCGCCGAACCAGGAAAGGCCTTCTTGCGCTACTCCGACCTGGACTCGCTGCCCGGATGCCTGGGAGCTGGATCAGCGCCCGCCATCCGGAGCGGAGGCCCTCAGTGCCGCCGCCTGGCGCCCGAGCGCGCGCGCTTCCTCCTCCCGGCCCGTCGCCGACAGGAGTCCGGCCAGGTTCTCGAGCGCGTCCAGCCGGGCCGGATCGAGCTCCGTCACCTTGCGGAAGGCAGAGATCGCCTCCTCGGGCCGCTCGAGGAGCGCCAGGACGACCCCCTGATTGAAGTGGAGGTCGGTGCTCGCGGGGAAGGCCTGGAGCGCCCGGGCGAAGACCGCCAGCGTCTCCTCGCTCCGTCCGGCCTCGAAATGGAGCCGCGCCAGCCGGTCGAACACGGCGGCGCTCGGCCGCGCGGCAAGCGCTGCCTCGTACGCGCGCGCGGCCTCCGCGCTCCGCCCGCGAGCCTCGTGGAAGCGCCCCAGGTCGAAGTGGAGCGGGGCAGGATCCTCGGCCACGGCGAGCGCGGCGCGCAGCTCCTCCTCGAACCCCGCCGGCGAGCCAGCGAAGAGCTGGAACCAGGCGAGCTGGATCGAGCTGTGCGGCACGGACAGGAGTCCGAAGCGGCGCACGAAGCGCGCGCTCGAAAGGGCCCGCACGACGCGCGCGTGCGCTGCGCCGTCCAGGACGCGCGTCGGATCGACGAGGAACGCTTCGCGCTGCGCGCGCACGTCCTCGAAGGCGCGCGCACTGCGCTGGGAATGGAACTGGACGAGGGCGCTGTGCGCGCTCGCGGCCGTGACGGCGAACATGCTCGCGACGAACACGCGCCCGCTGCGAGTCAGCCGCCCTTCCTGCTTGAGGACGCGGCCCAGGAACGAGACGCTCGCGCGCCGCGGGATCGTGCCGAGCTTGACGAAGCAGAAAGCCAGGATCCCGGCCAGTCCCAGGGCCAGCAGGAAGGGGATCACGCCATAGAGGCCGCGATAGATGAAGAACGCCGCCAGGAAGGCCGCGGCCAGCAGGAGTTCTTCTTCCAAGGACAGACCCGCCTTCGCGCGCCACGCCGCCTTGACGCGCGTGGCGAAGGCCGGCGGACCGAAGCCGAAGTAGAGCGCGTTCTTCGGACACACCGAGACGCAGTCGAGACACTTCATGCAGCCCGGGTCGACCACCATCCCGTGCTTGCGGACCTCCTCGTGCACGAGCACGTTCGAGCTGCAAGTGGCCGTGCAGTGACCGCAACCCTCGCACGCGTCCGTCACGCGGATGCGTCCGACCGCGAAGCGATCGGCCAGGCCGAACAGCGCGCCGTACGGGCAGGCGTAGGTGCAGAAACCCTTGGCGCCGAGGAAGTACACGATCACGAAGCCGCACACCGCGAAGGTCACGAGCGCCACCGGCCAGGGCGGAAACGTCTCCCAGAAGTCGCTCTTGGTGAGCGCGACGCGATAGGGACCAGGCTCGTCTCCGCTCCACAGCCGAAAAGCCAGCGGATAGACGAACATGTAGAGCGCCGCAAGGGCCGGCACGAACGCGAGCATCCGCGAGCGCAACGGCCGCGGCCGGATCCCGGCGCGCTTCAAGAGCCACAGACACAGGTCCTGCAACGCGACCAGGTGGCACGCCCACCCGCAGAACCAGCGCCCGAGCACGAGCGTCGACAGCACCGTCAGGCCGAAGAACACGAAGCCCGCGTTCACGAGATCGTGCTTGGCGAACTCCATCGCCTCCGAGGGCTCGAGCGGCGAGAGCGTGGAGCCGGTGCTCATCCAGTGCGCGATGTGCACCGCGACGAGCACGTGCACGAGGACGAGCGCGAGCGCGCGCCAGCGACCGTTCTTCGACGCACGCATCACGGGCGCGGCCCGCGCGCTGCGCCCACAGTCGCGCTCGGGAGGAGGGCTCGTTCGAAGCGTCTTGCTCACGGTTTTCTGGCCTGCCGGTCTGCGCGCAGCCGGAAAGGCGCAAAGCCACTGATACGCATGCGCGCTGGATCTGGCAACCGGCCGAGGCGCTGCCGTAGGTCGCCGAGCCCGGGCTTGCACGGGCAGGCCTGGCCAAGTGGGGCCTCTTCTGGCCCAGGAATGGACATCGGCAGGACCGAGGAGGAACCACGCAGCCGGGAAGGTGCTAGTCTCTAGGGACCGCTGGCGGCGCCTGTGGGCGTCACCGCCACGCGGAAGGGAGCGATGCGCATGCCTGAACGGCCAGCCAGCGACGAGCAAAAGCTCGAACGGCGCCAGGAGAGGCTGCTGGCGTCGGCGCCGGCTCTGATCGCGCTGGTCGGTGGCCTGGGGTCCTTGCTGATGTGGCGCAGCTTGCAGCAGGGCGAGCTGCAGAAAGCGCGCGCGGACTTCGAGCTGCGTGCGTCCCAGCACGCCGCCCGGGTGCAGCGTGAGCGCACGGCCACGTTCGAGCAGCTGCATTCTGTCGTCGCACTGTTCGACAGCTCGATGACGGTCGAGGCCGAGGAGTTTCGCACCTTCACGGCGAATTCCCTGGAACGTAACGAGGCCCTGCGCGCGCTGCTGTGGATCGAGAGCGTCACGCACCCAGGCAGGTCCACGGATCAGGTCACCTTCGCACAAGGACCGGAGCACACGAGCCTTGCCGTGGGCTCGAAACTCGGGCGCTTCCCCGAGGTGAGCGCGGCCCTCGTGCGTGCCTCAGAGAGCGGCGCACTGTCCTTGTCCGAACCGCTGTGGCTGTCCGGACCCGGTGAACTGCGCGTGTTCGCCGCGCTACCCGTCCGCTACCACGAGGGCGCGCACAAGGGCGAGCTACACGGGCACGTGGGCTTGCTGCTCGACGTGGGGATGCTCTTGCCGCCGGACGCGCCCGAGGTCTCGCTCCAGGTCGAGGACGTCACCGGCCCCACGCCCATCCTTCTGGCGGGTGGTCCCGCCGAAGGCTCCATGAGCTATGCGCTGGACGCCGAGGAACTCGGCGGCCGTCGCTGGAGGATCACCTGCACGACGACGTCCTTGTTCGCCTCCCCGGCGAGCGGGTGGCCCCTGTTCGCTTTCCTGCTGGGGCTCCTGGTCACCGGATCGGCGGTCGTCACCGTGCTCATGGCGAGGAGCCGGAAGCGCGCCAAGGCGCTGGTCGAGCGCCGCAGCGGCGAGGTACTCCAATCCTACGCCGCCTTGGCCTCCGAGGCCGAAGAGCGCCTGCAAGCCACGCGCGAGGCCAAGGAATCCCAGGAGCAACTGCGCCAGATCCTGGACCTGGTTCCCAACCAGATCTACGTCACGGATCGTCACGCACGCATGCTCATGGCCAACCAGGCCACGGCTGACGCCTACGGCACGACGGTCGAGGACCTGACCATGCCGGCCGAGGTGGATTTCAATGCCGATGTGGGCACGCCCAGCGCGGAGGTGAAGGAAGACCGGCTCCTGATGAGCGGAAACAAGTCCGTGATCCTCCCTGCCCGTCCCTTCGTCGATGGCCAGGGTCGCCGGCGCGTCCTGCACCTGGTCAAGATCCCCTGCCGCGCGCGCGGCGGTCCGGCGCTGCTGCACGTGGCCACGGACGTCACCGAGCGCCGGCATGCGGAGGACATCGCCCGTGGCCAGAACGACCTCCTCGGCGAGCTCGCGCGCGGAGCACCGCCCGAAGAAGTGCTGCGGCACGCGATCGAGACGGCGGAAAGGCTCGTGCCCGGGCTGCGCTGCTCCGTGCTCTTCATGGGGCCCGACCACCGCCACCTGGTCCACGGCTTGGCCCCGAGTCTCCCCGAGGAATACACGCACGCCATCGACGGCCTGGAGATCGGTCCACTGGTGGGCTCCTGTGGTGCTGCGGCGCACCTGGGCCAGCGGGTCATCGTCCAGGACGTCATGCAACACCCCAACTGGGCTGCCTACCGCGAGCTCGCGCGCCGCACGGACATCCGCGCCTGCTGGTCCGAACCGATCCGCGCCACCGACGGCGAGATCCTGGGCACGTTCGCCATGTACTACTCCGAACCGCGCGCACCCGAGCCCTTCGAGGAGCGCTTCATCGAATCGATGGCTTATCTGGCGGGCCTGGCCATCGAGCGCAGTCACATGGGCGCGCGGTCCTGATCTTCCGGAGAGTCGTCGCCCGGCGCGAGGATTAGCGGAAAGGAAGAAGGCGCACCGCGGAGTCGCGGAGAGCGCGGAGAAGGGTCGGTGAGGTTGGGGCCTCCGGGGCTTCGGCTCTCCGAGAGTCGACGATCCGGAGGCCCATTCTTCCTTTTCTGCGAGGCTCCGCGTTCTCCGCGCCTCCGCGGTGCGTTTTGGTTGCGGGCGAAGCCCGCGCTGAGCTGCCCGCCTACAATGGCGAGCGCTTGCCGTCGCGTTGTCCGAGATCGTTCCTCGTCGCACTCCTCGCGCTGAGCGTGGGGTGGTGTCCGGAGATCGGTGCTTCAGGCCGGTCTCAGCAGCGCGTCGACTTCGCGCGCGACGTCCATCCGCTGCTCGAGGCGCGCTGCTACGGATGTCACGGCCCGAAACGCCAGCGCGGGAAGCTGCGGCTGGACCGGCGCCCGCCGCTGCCAGGCGTGGTGGTCGCGGGAGATGCGCTCGCGAGCCCGCTCTTCCAGCGCGTCACGAACAGCGACCCCGAGGAGCGCATGCCGGCCGAGGGCGAGCCGCTCGGCGCGCAGGAGATCGACGTCCTGCGACGCTGGATCGAGGAAGGCGCGAGCTGGCCCGCGGACGAGCGCAACGAGCACGGAGACGCCGGCCTGCACTGGGCCTACGTGCTGTCGTCGCGTGCCGAGCTCCCGCCCGATCCGTTCGGTGACTGGGCGCGGAATCCCATCGACAGGTTCGTGGCGCAGCGTCTGAGCGAGCAGGGCCTGGCTCCCTCCGCGGAAGCGGATCGCGCCACCCTGATCCGGCGCGCGAGCCTCGATCTCACCGGGTTGCCGCCGACTCCCGAGGAAGTCGAGCGCTTCGCGAGCGACCGCTCGCCGCGCGCCTACGAGGAGTTGCTCGAGCGCCTGCTCGCCTCGCCGCACTACGGCGAGCACCAGGCGCGCGCCTGGCTCGATCTCGCGCGCTACGCCGATTCCGACGGCTACGAGAAGGACGACCGACGCAGCGTGTGGCGCTGGCGCGACTGGGCGATCGAGGCCTTCAACCGCAACCTCTCCTTCGAGCGCT
>JANOGB010000723.1:0-2184 GCA_031413955.1 Planctomycetota bacterium
AAACGCCGAGCCGCAGCGAGGATCGTTGAAAAGTTGCTCCGACTCCGTACTCCTGCGTTGCAGCCGAAGGCTGGTGAATCATGCTGGCTAGCACGAGCTTCGTGCGCGCTCTCTTCGCGGGCCGGCTCGAGTCCGCGGCACTCTTCCCCTACCCGGAACAGGATCGCGAGACGGCCGAGACGACCGAGGCCATCGTCGCCAGCGTGGCCGAGTGGGCCGCGCAAGCGCTCGATCCGGAGAAGATCGACCACGAGAAGCGCATCCCCAAGGAAGTCGTCGACGGCTTGTGCGCGCTCGGACTCTTCGGCCTGACGATCCCGGAGGAGTACGGCGGCGCGGGCCAGGGCCAGGTGACCTATGCGCGCGTGATGGAGACCGTCGCGCACCGTTGCGCCTCGACCGTGACCGTGCTGGGCGCGCAGCTCGGCATCGGCATGAAGGCGCTCGTGCTCTACGGCACGCCCGCGCAGAAGGCACACTGGCTGCCGAAGCTCGCAAGCGGCGAGCGCATCGCCGCCTTCGCGCTGACCGAGTCCGGGGCAGGCTCGGACGCGGCCGCTCTGGCCACGCGCGCCGAGCCCTTGCCGGATGGTTCGTGGCGGCTGAACGGGCGCAAGATCTGGATCACGAACGGCGGCATCGCCAACGGTTTCACAGTGTTCGCGCGCACGCCGGACCCGGCCCGGCCCACAGCGAAGTTCCCGGAGTGGCCGATCTCCACCTTCTGGGTCGAGCGCGAGCGTAAGGGGCTCACGACCGGCAAACCCGAGGACAAGATGGGTCTGTGCGGTTCCTCCACGACCGAGGTCGCGCTCGAGGACGTGATCGTGCCGGCCGAGGCCCTGATCGGGCCGCGCGGCGAGGGCTTCAAAGTGGCGCTGAACGTGCTCAATTCGGGCCGCCACGGCCTGGCGGCCTGTTGCATCGGTCAGGCGAAGCTGGCGCGCGATCTGGCCGTGAAGCATGCGCGCGAGCGCGTCCAGTTCGGCCGTCCGATCGCGCAATTCGGGATGGTGCAGGAGCTGCTCGCCGGCATGCAGGCCGACCTCTACGCGATGGAGGCCACGACCTACCTCACCGCAGGCCTGATGGACGCGAAGCGCGAGACCATGCTGGAAGCCGCCTGCTGCAAGCTGCACGCGACCGAGCGCCTGTGGCAGATCGCGAACGACGCGCTGCAGGTCACGGGCGGGACCGGCTTCATGCGCGAGTACCCCTACGAGCGCATCCTGCGCGACGCGCGCATCAACATGATCTTCGAGGGCACCAACCAGGTGCTGCGCATGATGCTCGCCTTCCAGGGCCTGCGCTCGCTCGCGCGCGGCGAGATCGCGTCCGCGAGCGGCCCGGCGAAGCTCGAGGGCGTGCCGAGCGCTCTCGCAGCCGAGCGCGAGGAGCTCGCCGCGCTGGTGCCGCACTTCGGCGCGCGCTGCCGGGTGGCCCTGGAGCGCCATGGCGAGCGCGTGCGCGAGGCGCAGTTCACGCTGCACCGCCTGGCGGACATGGCGGCGGCCCTGTTCGTCTCCGCCGCCGCGCTCTCGCGCGCCAGTGCGAGCCACGCGCGCGGCGCCCTGGACGACGGCGAGCTCGACCTCGCGCGCCTCGCCAGCCGCCGCGCCTTCAAGGACTTCCAGCGTGCGTCGCACGAGGAAGCCCACCCCGACGACGAACTCGTCGAGCGCGTGGCTTCCCGGATGACCTAGCCTGGAACCGAGCGAGCGGCCCAGAGGCCGCTCAGTGGTTCTTCAGCTTGTCGATCCGGTGCTGGAGCGCACGCTCGAGCTTCAAGGCCGCCTTGTGGACGGCTTCCTTGAATTGTGGCGCGTCGTGCTCGGCCGCGATCGAGTCCATGCCGCGCGGCTTGGCCTCGAGCAGGCAGTGCTTGTCGACCCCGTTCTTTTTGGACGAGTTCAGGTCCTTCAGGTGCACCTCGACGCGCGTCAAGCGCTCGGCGTGGTGCTGGAGGACCTCGGTCAGGTTCCGCTCGACGTAGGCCCGCAGCGGGTCCGGCACGTCGATCCCTTGCGCGAAGATCTGGATTTGCATCACGCGGGAGAGGATAGCCCTCGGCCGGGTGTCCCGCGATGGGCGGGAGTACGGAGTCGGAGCAACTTTTCAACGATCCTCACTGCGGCTCGGCGTTCTCCAGGGCGCCCGCCGGATCGTTGAAAAGTTGCTCCGACT
>JANOGB010000724.1:0-22868 GCA_031413955.1 Planctomycetota bacterium
CATGCCCGTCTCGACCGCGAAGCCGAGCTGCCGCAGGCCACCGGCGAGCACGCTCAGGCGATCGCTCTCCTTGCCCGGCAGGGTCGCGAGGCCGCGCAATATGCTGGTCGCCCCGGCGCGCAGCGCGGCCCCAGCAGCCACGGCGCACAGCACGGGCGCGAGGTCCGGGGTGCCGGCGAGGTCGAGCTCGACCCCACGCGCCGGGAATCCGCGCGCCGCGAGTCCACGAGCTTCGAAACGCGCCTCGCAGCCGAAGGCAGCCAGGTGCTCGACCATGCGCACGTCGCCCTGGGCCGAGTCGCGCGCGAGGTCCGGCACGAGCAGCTCTCCGCCCGAGAGACAAGCGGCCGCCAGGGCCACGGCCGCGGACGAGGCGTCGGGTTCGATCACCAGCCTCGCGCGCGGAGCCGTGAGCGGGCCGCGCACGCGGAAGCGCTGCGCGCCGCCTCGCGCAGCGTCCCCCACTACCGACGCACCGAAAGCTTCGAGCAACCCGACGGTCATGCGCAAATACGGCGCACTCGGGATCGGCCCGTGCACCAGCAGGGCGCGTTCTCCCGCATGAGCCGCGAGAGCCAGGAGGAGCCCGCTCACTTCCTGACTGGAGACCGGGCCGCGCAGCGACAATTCCTCGGGCGGCGCCACCGAGACGAGCTCCACGGGCCAGGTGCCGGGCAGGTTCTGGCGGGCGAGCTCCACGCCCGCGGCCCGCAGCGCATCGAACAGCGGCAGGCTCTTGCGGAAGAGCAGCGAGCCCGTGGCCGCAATCGTCCAGCGCGTACCGGGCCGGCTGGACAGGGCGAGCGCCGCCGTGGCCAGGCGCGCCAAGGTGCCGGACTCCCCGACGCACACGCGGCCCTCGGCCGCCAGACCGACTCCTGGCCCGGGCGGCACGCCGCTCACGCGCAACCGCTGCGCGTCGTCAGCCGGTGTGACGTCGTCAGCCGGTGTGACCACGACACCCGTTGCCTGCACGAGTCCCAGCGCCGCGCGCACGTCCTGCGCGTCGGACAGGCCATCGAGCTCGGTCGCGCCGTGCGCAAAGGCGGCCGCGAGCAGCGCTCGCTGCGCCAGCGACTTCGAGCCGGCCGGGCGAAAGCGCCCGCGCACGCACGTCTCGGGCCCGAACCCGATCGCTGCCGTGCGCACGCCGTCCGCCATCGGGCGCGGATTGTAGGCTCCGGGCAGGCTTGCCATACTCCCGCTCCTCACTTCCACACGCCCTCCGCGACCCCCTCCGCGAACCTCTCCGTGAGCCACTCCGACGTCTACTTCGGCCGCGCGCCGCGCCTCGGCCACCTCGCCCTCGAGGCCTCCGGCAAGGTGCGCGACATCTACGCGGTGGATGCCCAGCACCTCCTGTTCGTCACCAGCGACCGCGTCTCGGCCTTCGACGTGGTGATGCCCCAGGCGATCCCGCACAAGGGGCAGGTCTTGACCGCGATCGCCGCGCACTGGTTCGAGCGCACGCGCGACGTCATCGCCAACCACCTGATCTCGACGCGCGTCGAGGACGTGCCTGGACTGGGCGCAAAGGAGCACGAGCTCCTGCGCGGACGCATCATGCTGGTGCAGCGCGCCGAACCCACCTCGGTGGAATGGGTCGTGCGCGGTTACCTGGCCGGCTCGGGCTGGAAGGAGTACCAGAAGTCCGGCACGGTGTGCGGCATCGCGCTGCCGAAGGGGCTGGGCTTCTGCCAGCAACTGCCGCGGCCGCTGCTCACGCCGACCACCAAGGAAGCGACCCACGACCTGCCGCTCACGCCGGCCGAGGCGCGCGTGCGCGTGGGCGCGAGCGTGTTCGATCCCGCCCAGCGCGCGGCCCTGGCTCTGTTCGAGCGCGGCACGCTGGAGCTTGCGCGCCTCGGCATCCTGCTGGCGGACACGAAGTTCGAGTTCGGTCTCTGCGCCGGCAAGCTGCTCTTGATCGACGAGGCGCTGACGCCCGACAGTTCGCGCTTCTGGCCCGCGATGGGCCACCGGGTGGGCGAGAACCCGCCCAGCTACGACAAGCAGGTCCTGCGCGACTACCTCGAGACGCTGGACTGGAAGAAGGAGCCGCCCGGCCCGGAACTCCCCGCCGCGCTCGTGAACAAGGTGTCCGAGCGCTACCTCGAGATCTGCGAGAAGATCACCGGCCGCTCGCCGGCCGGGGTGCGCGCATGAAGGTCGCGCTGCTGATGGGCTCGGACTCCGATTTTGCGCGTCTCGAGCCGGGCGTGGCCGTGCTGCGCAAGCTCCGGATCCCCTTCGAGGCGCGCGTACTCTCGGCCCACCGCACCCCGAAAGCCGTCGTGCAGTTCGTCGAGGAGGCGCCGAAGCGCGGCATCCGCGTGTTCCTGTGCGCGGCCGGCGGCGCCGCGCACCTGGCGGGTGTGGTCGCGGCGCACACCGACCTGCCGGTGATCGGCATCCCGATGGACAACCCGCCGCTCGGTGGCCTGGACGCGCTGCTCTCGACCGCCCAGATGCCGGGCGGCGTGCCCGTGGCCGCGGTCGGTGCCGGCGCGGGCGGCCCGATCAACGCGGCCCTCTTCGCCGCCCGCATCCTGGCGCTCTCCGATCCGGAGCTGGCGCTGCGCTACGCCGCCTGGCGCGAGGAGGAGACGGCCAAGGTCGCCAAGAAGGACGCGGCGCTGCAGGCCAGGCTCGCGCAGTAAAAGAAGGCGAGCGCTTCGCCCCCATGGCGAAGCGCTCGGGGCCGGCTCAGCCAAGCCGGGCGGAGTGCACGGAGGATGCGCGGCTACTCGGTCGCGAGGGGCACGGCCAGGTGCGACACCACGGCGATGCGCTCGTAGCCGACCAGATAGAGATGCAGCGTCCGGCCCTGCTCGTTCCAGCAGAAGACGCGGTCGACGCCGGCCTGGTGGTTGTCGACGTGCTTGCCGTCCGGGCCCAGCAGGAAGAGCCAGTTCGGGCGCTCGCCCGTCTGTTCGGCTGCGCGCTCGGCGAGCGTGGCATAGATGTCCGGGGTGCCGATGCCGAAGGTGAGGCGCAGCACGTCCTTGTCGTTCTCGGGCGCCTGCGCGAGCGGCGGCAGCTTGGCGAGGTCACGGTCTCCGATGAGCATGCGCCGCCCGTTCGCGAAGACGAGCTCGATCTCGGTGGCGGGCTGGCCCGCGACGGTCACCTCGCGGCGCACCGCCGTCTGCGGCTTGGCCAGCCAGGCGAGGTCGAAGGAGACCGGCTTGTTGGGATCGTAGAAGCCCGGCTCGCTGAAGCTTGCCGTCTGGAACGGTTGCTTGGCGGGGTCGGTGAAGTCGGCGTAGGTCTCGATGCCAGAGGTCAAGATCAGCTTGGCCTTGCGCTTCTGCTCGCCGAAGCGGATCGGTGTTTCCGCGGGGAAGCTCGTCACGGGCAACTTGCGCTCGGAGCCGACCTTGCGCAGCTTGTCGAGCGGTGCCGCCATGCCGTCGATGACCGGGTACTGGGCGATCAGGCGCTCGCACTCGGCGAAGGTCTTCTGGTTGAGCTGCTCGAACAGGCGTGCGTGCTCGTCGGCGGGGAAGTCGAACCAGCCGTGGAACGCCATCGCGTTGCCCTTCTCGACCGGCACGTCGAGCATGATCTCCCACAGGCTGGTGCGCAGGCAGTTGTTGGCGAGCTTGAAGTCGGCCACCTCCCCCACCGGACCGAACTTGACCTCGTTGCGGTTGAACTCGCGCTGCAAGAGCGCGAAGCGCAACAGGTCCTCGTTGCCGCGCGCGTAGGCCGGGACGCGCGGCAAGAGCAGGCCGAGGTCGATCTCGGACAGGGTCAGGGAAGCCGCGCCTCCCTGGAGGCTCAGCGTGTACCGGCCGTTCTCCAGGAGCTCGATGCGCAGGGTGGTCAGGTCCTGGCGCAGGGGCAGCTTCAGGGTCGACGGATTGGCGGCGTAGCCGCCCGCTTCCTCGGGCTGGACCCGCAGGGTCCAGGTTTTCGCCCCGCCCTCGACGCCGGAAGCCGCGGCCGAAAACGAGAACGGAAGAGCGCAGAGCGTGCTGATCAGTGCGTGCATCGGAGTGGGCATGAGTGGGCCTGTCTCCTGGCAGGAACGCGAAGCTCCGGCGCCGGCCCGGGCCTTTCCTGCTTTTCCACTTCGGGAGGGTGATCCGGGCCGCCAGACTCGGGCCGTGGACTGCAAGACCATTCGCTGGGAGGGGGACGAGCAGCGCGGGCTCGTCGTGCTCCTCGATCAGACGCGGCTGCCGCGCGAGGCGGTCTGGCTGGAGGTGCGCACCCTGGAAGAAATGGTCCGTGCCATCGCCTGTCTGGCGGTGCGGGGCGCGCCGGCGCTGGGTGTGGCCGGAGCCTATGGACTGGTGCTCGGTCTGCAGGGCGCGCGCACGACCGATGGCCCCGATTTCCTCGCGCGGACGCGAACCGCGGCCGCGCGCCTGGCCGCAGCCCGACCCACGGCCGTCAACCTGCCGGCGGCGCTCGCGCGCAGCGTGCGCCGCGCGGAACGCGAAACCGCGGCCGGGAAGACGGCGGACGGGATCCTGCGGGCGCTGCTCGACGAAGCGCGCGCGCTGGAGGCCGCCGAGCGCGCGGCCTGCGAGCGCATGGGCGAGTTCGGCGCGGCGCTGCTCGCGGACGGCGCGGGCGTCCTGACGCATTGCAACGCCGGCGCCCTGTGCACGGTCGGGATCGGCACCGCCCTGGCCCCGCTCTACGTGGCCGCGCGCCAGGGAAAACGCCTGCGCATCTTCGCCGACGAGACCCGGCCACTCTTCCAGGGCTCGCGCCTGACGGCCTGGGAGCTCGCCCGCGCCGGTCTGGACGTGACCGTGATCATCGACAGCGCCGCCGCGACCGTCCTGCGCCGGGGCTGGGTCCAGGCCGTGCTCGTCGGCGCCGACCGCATCGCACGGAACGGCGACGTGGCCAACAAGATCGGCACCTATCCGCTGGCGGTGCTGGCACGCCGGCACGAGGTGCCCTTCTACGTCGTGGCTCCGCTCTCGACCCTCGATCCAGAATGCCCCGACGGCGCCGCGATCCCGATCGAGGAGCGCGCGGCCAGCGAGGTCACCCACCCGCTCGGCCTGCCAGCCGCACCCCTGAACGTACGCGCCTTCAATCCCGCCTTCGACGTGACGCCGGCCGAGCTCGTCACTGCGCTGGTGAGCGAGCGCGGCGTGCTGCACGGCCCGAACGCGGAACGCCTGCGGGAATGGACCTCCACGTAGGCGCTCCGCACGGAGCGGTTTCAGTTCGGCGCCGTGCGCAGTCGATCCTGTGCGCGTCCGCTCCCCACCTCCGCGGCGAACTTCTTTCAGGCATGCGCCCCAACCAACGCTCCACGCCCCCGGACTCCGGGGGCGCCCAGAAACCCTGGGTCCGCACGCACACCCCGCGGCCGGACGAGCTGTCGCGCGAGACCTTCGAGTTCATCGCCGCCATCGACGAGTACAAGCGCAAGCACATGCGCTCGTTCCTGTCCGACCGCGAAGTGCTCAACGTCCTGCGCACCCTGGGATACGGACTGCGGCGCGCGGCTGGCGAGCCGAGCGAGGCCGAGCTGGCCGAGTACGCCGCGGCACGCCTGCGCTACCGCACCGAGCACGGACGCCTGTTCCCGACCTGGAGCGAGGTCTTCCAGCTGCTGCTGGAGCTCGGCTACCAGCGTCAGGAACCGCGCAGCGCGGCCTGACGGCCAGCGCCGCGGATCGGAAAGGCCGCACTCAGCTCGCGCACGCTGGCGCGCGCGCGGCGCTGCACGTCCTCGGCGTGCGGCGTGTGCAGGACCTCCGCGATCGTGCCGGCCAGGCGCAGGATCTCGGCCCGTCCCAGGCCGCGCGAGGTGACGGCCGCGGTTCCCAGGCGAATTCCGGAGGCCTTCATGGGCGGCTGCGGGTCGTACGGGATGAGGTTCTTGTTGCAGGTGACGTGCACCGCGCCGAGCGCGCTTTCGGCCTGCACGCCGGTCAAGCCGAGGCCCGAGACGTCCACCAGCATCAGGTGGTTGTCGGTGCCGCCCGAGACGATGCGCAGGCCACGCTCGGCCAGCGCGTGCGCCAGCGTGGCAGCGTTCTCCACCACCGCGCGCGCGTAGTGCTGGAAAGCCGGCGCTCCGGCCTCGCGCAGCGCGATCGCCTTGGCCGCGATCATGTGCAGGAACGGGCCGCCCTGTCCCCCGGGAAAGACGGCGCTGTTGATCTTCTTGAGCCAGGCCTCCTTGCACACGATCAGGCCGCCGCGCGGGCCGCGCAGGGTCTTGTGCGTGGTCATGGTGACCACGTCGGCGTGTGGCACGGGCGAGGGATGCACGCCCGCCGCGACCAGCCCGGCGATGTGCGCCTGGTCGACCAGGAGCAGGGCCCCGACCTCGCGCGCGATGGCGGCAAAGGCCGGGAAGTCGAGCGTGCGCGAGTAGGCCGAGGCTCCGGCCAGCAGCAGCTTCGGGCGCACGGCGAGCGCCTGCGCACGCACCTGATCCATGTCGATGCGCTCGCTCCCGCGCTCCACGCCATAGAAGTGGATCTCGAAGTACAGCCCAGAGAAGTTCTTGGGGTGGCCGTGCGAGAGGTGCCCGCCGTGGTCGAGCGACATGGCCAGGATCCGGTCCTTGGGCTCGAGCATGGCCATCAGCGCGGCCACGTTGGCCTGCGTACCGCTGTGGGGCTGCACGTTGGCGGCCTCGGCTCCGAAGAGCTTCCGGGCGCGCGCCAGACACAGCTCCTCGACCTGGTCCACGTTCTCGCAACCGCCGTAGTAACGCTTGCCGGGGTAGCCTTCGGCGTACTTGTCGGTCAGCACCGTGCCCATCGCCGCGAGCACCTCGGCCGAGGTGTGGTTCTCGGAGGCGATCAGCTCCAGGTGCTCCTCCTGGCGCCGCTCCTCCTGGTGAATGGCCTGCCAGACGGGATCGTCGCTCGCGAATCGTTGCATGGATGGAGAGGCCGCTTGCGGCGCAAGAACAATGGGACCGGGCCGGGGTGAGACCCGGAGGTGAGACATTGTGCGCGCGCCCCGGGCCAAGGGCACGATCCTGGCCCGCTCAATCCGGCACAGGGGTTGCATCCCGGGCGCGTTCTCCCTGATCCTCTCTGCCATGCCCTGCTCGACCGCCGCCCGCCTGCTCCGCCCATGGCTCCTGGCCGTGGTCTGTCTCGTCGCTTGCGACTCGGCGCCGTCCGAGGCCGTGCCCGACGGCCAGGGCCTGGTGCTCCTGCCCGACGATGGGCCCCTGGCGCGCGGGGTCGAGCAACGCGACCCGCGCCTCAACTTCCACGACTTCGGGTTCGTGCCCGACGGCGACACGGTCACGCACGTCTTCCGCATGCGGAACAGCGACCCGCGCCCGGTCGCCATCCAGCGCGTCGACCCGGGCTGCGGCTGCACCGTGGCCGCGCTGCGCGTGCTGCGCGGCGACGGAACGCTCGAGGCGGGCAAGCCGATCCGCTCCAAGGAACCCGAGCTCCTGAGCGTAGGGCCAGGCGAGGTGGCCGAGCTCGAGGTGCAGATCGCCACGCGCGACGTCGCCACCAAGAACAACCACAAGCTGGTGACGATGCGCATCCTGACCGACTCGCCGAACGGCTACTTCCTGACGCTCGAGGTGCACGTCTTCGTCGAAAAGCCCTTCGCGCTGGTGCCGGGCACGCTCGCACTGGGCCGTGTACCCGAGAGCGGCGGCGGACGCGGCAGGATCGAGATCGTGCAGGCCGGGAGCCTCGCCCACGAGCTGAAGGAAGTCCTGGCGCCACCCGCGGGCGTGTTCGCCGCGCTCACCAAGGAGATCCGCTTCGAGCGCCCGGTATGGGTGCTGGAAGCTGGACTGGAGGCGCCGCTCACGCGCGGTCCACGCTCGGCCACGCTGCGCATCGCCACCGAACAGAGCCCGGGCGTGCCCGGCAGGGAGATCGAGGTGCCGCTCACGGCGACCATCGTGGGCGACCTGGCGACCGAGCCCGAGCGGCTCGTTTTTTCCGCGCCGCGTGACGCGGCGCAGCGCGCGAGCTGCGAGTTCTTCTCGCTGCTGGCCGGCCAGCGCTTGCGCGTCACGGGGCTGGAGCTGCCCGAGGACCAGCGCGCACTCCTGGGCGCGCGTTACGAAGCCCTCGACCCGGACGACGGCGGCACCAGCCTGCGCTGGCGCATCACGCTCGAGACGCTGCCCCCGTTGCCCGCGCAGGAGATGCTGACCGGCAAGCTCCTCCTGAATCTCGACGATCCCCAGCACCCGAGCCACGAGCTCGAGTACGTGGTGCACCTGCGCTGAAGCCTCACTTGGCGGGCTTGACGCGCGCAAAGCGTCGCTTGCCTACCTGGATCAGGAGCCCTTCGGGTCCCGGCGCAGCGATCATCTCCTTCGGGTCGGCAACGACTCGATCGTTCACTCTCACTCCACCCTGCTGGATCAAGCGCTGCGCCTCCGAGCTGGAGGACGTCAGCCGAAGCCCCCGCAGCAGCACGGCCAGGGGCAACGAAGCCGCGGCCACCTTGCCTGAGCCTTCGACCTCCGAGTGGGGCGGCCATTCATGAATGGGGATGTCGATGTCTGCGGGCTTCTCTTTGGCCACGAAGAGACGGTCGAACTCCGCACGCGCATGGTCTGCCTTTTCGCGACCGTGCAACAGCGCGACCAGCTCCCGGCCTAGGCGCGCCTTCGCTTCGCGCGGGTGACCGGCAAGCAGGCTGGCTCGTTCCACCTCGGGCATGCGCGTGAGCAGCTCGAACCAGACCGGCATGGCCTCGTCCACGAGGCTCATCGTCTTGCCGAAGATCTCCTGCGGCGAGTCCGTCAAGCCGATGGCGTTGCCGTAGGACTTCGACATCTTGCGCCCGTCGAGGCCGTTGATCAGCGGCGTCGTCAGTACGACTTGCGCCTCCTGGGCGCACTGGACCTGCAGCTCGCGGCCCACCAGCAGGTTGAAGAGCTGATCGGTGCCGCCCAGCTCGACGTCGGCCCGCACCTGCACCGAATCCCAGCCCTGCATGACGGGATAGACGAGCTCGTGCAGGCCGATCGGAGCCTCGCTGGCGAGGCGCTTCTGGAAGTCCTCGCGCGCCAGCGTCTGGGCCACGGTGCGCCGGCCGAGCAGGCGCAGCAGATCCTCGAAACGCATGGCGTCGAACCACTCCGAGTTGTGGCGCACCTCCACGCGCGGCATGTCGAGCAGCAGGCCCGCTTGCTCCTTGTAGGTGACGAGGTTCGCGTTCACCTCCTCGCGCGTGAGCTGCGGGCGCAGCTTGTTGCGCCCCGAGGGGTCGCCGACCATGGCCGTCGCGTCGCCCACGATCAAGACGATCGTGTGCCCGAGCTGCTGCAGGTCGCGCAGCTTGGTGAGCAGCACGGCGTGCCCGAAGTGCAGATCGGGGGAAGACGGGTCCAGGCCCAGCTTGACGCGCAAGCCGCCCTGCGCGCTCGGCGCGCGCGCGAGCTTCGCCGTGAGTTCGCGCTCGTCGATCACGTCGACGGCCCCGCGCTGGAACGCGCTCAGGCTGTCCCGCACCCACACGCTGCTCATCGCGCTTCGCCCGTCGCTGGTTGCTCGTTGCGCGAGCGCGCTGGCAGGTCGAGCCCGCCGGGCGTCGACTCCGCCGTTCCAGCCGCGAGGCGCGCCTCGAGGTAGCGCGCCCAGCCCGCGGGGTCCGGGCCGATGTCGCGGTTCTGGGTCAACCAACGCAACGCGGGTTCGGCCAGAGCCACGTGCCCGGGGCGCGTATGCGCGAGCCCCGCGACGACAGGCGCGAGCGCGCGCAGGGCCGACTCGCGCCCGGCAGGCTCGATGCGCAAGGCGAGCTCGAGCAGCTCGCGCGTGGAGGGCACGCCCTCCTGGCCGAGGCGCTCGGCCAGCGCCTCCGCGGGCGCCGGTTCCGGGGCCACGAGCGGCGAGAGGCGCTCGCGCTCGCAGCCCTGGACCTTGACGTGTCCCGCGGGCAAGACTTCGCCGGCGCATTCGATCTCGCCCGAGCGCGTCTCCATACGCCAGCGCTCACGCACGCCGAGCGCCCGCCCGAGCGGCAGCTCGTAGGTGAGGAGCGTGAAGCGTTCCTGGACCCCGGGCCGGAGGCGGAGCTCGGCCAGCGCATGGGAGGCCTTCGATTCGAACTCCAGGCCCTCGAACCCGCGCGCGTCCATGCTGGCACGCAGACGCTTGAGATCGCTGGGTGGAAGCCGCAGGTGCACTTCCTCGGTGTCACGCGAGCGCGCCACGAGGATCAGCCGGAAGCGCGCCTCCTCACCCGGCACGGGCTCGCTCGCCAGCGCGAGCTCGAGCCCACGCACGAGTTCGCGTCCGCGCAGGACGCGCTCGGCCGAGGCCACGAGTTCGCGCTCGCGCGTCCCGAGCGGACGCGCGCTCAGGCCCACCAGGAGGCTGCGGGCGAGCTCGTCCTCGCCCTCCTCGAGGGCCGCCGCCAGCGCCTGGAACAGCGCTTCGGCGGCCGGATCGGAGAGCGTCACTCCGCCCGCCGCGGTCGGCTCGACGACCCGGCCCGGCGCGCGTTCGCCGCCCGCCGCCTGGCAGGCGGCGAGCAGCACGAGCCCGCCCAGCAGGCTGGCCCGACGCGGGCTAGGCCGGCGGCGATTCTTCGGCCGGAGCATCGCCCGCCTCCGCAGCGGCGGCCTCGCCCTTGGCTTCGACCGGGCCGCGCTCGGCCCGCTCCTGTGCGGCCTTCTGCTTCTCGAACTCCGCCACCAGCTTGTCGTTCTCCTCGAAGTCGGAGTGCACGAACGACAGCCCGATCTTGCGGTCCTCGGTGTCGACGCGAATCACGCGCACCTCGATCTTCATGCCCGGCTTCACGATCTCCTCCGGCGAGGAGAGCTTCTGGTCGGACAGCTCGGAGATGTGCAGCAGGCCCTCGAGGTCCTCCTCGAGCTTCACGAACACGCCGAAGTTGGTGATCTTGGTGACGTAGCCCGAGAGCAGGTCGCCGACGTGATAGTTGTTGGGGATCGTCTCGACCCAGGGGTCGTTGGCGAGCTGCTTCAGGCCGAGCGCGATGCGCTTCTTGTTGGTGTCGACCGAGAGCACCACGCAGCGCAGGCGGTCGCCCTTGCGCACGACCTCGCTCGGGTGCGTGACCTTCTTGGTCCAGCTCATGTCGGAGACGTGCAAGAGGCCGTCGATGCCCTCCTCGATCTCCACGAACGCGCCGTAGGTCGTGAGGTTGCGCACCGTGCCCTCGATGATCGTGCCCGGCGGGTAGTGGCTCTCGACCAGGTCCCAGGGGTTGGTCTCGGCCTGCTTCATGCCGAGCGAGATCTCCTGCTTTTCGAGGTCGATCTCGAGCACCAGCACCTCGACCTTGTCGCCCGGCTTGACGAGTTCGCTGGGGTGGTTCACGCGCTTGGTCCAGGACATCTCGGAGATGTGTACCAGGCCCTCGACGCCGTCCTCGAGCTTCACGAACGCGCCGTAGGACATGATGTTGACCACCTCGCCCACGTGGCGCGAGTTGACCGGGTAACGCGCATCGATGCCGTCCCAGGGCGAAGCCTGCTTCTGCTTGAGTCCAAGCGCGATGCGCTCGCGCTCGAGATCCACGCGCAGCACCTTGACCTCGATCTCCTGACCGATCTGCACCATCTCGCTGGGGTGCCGCACGCGGCCCCAGGACATGTCGGTGATGTGCAGCAGCCCATCGATGCCGCCCAGGTCAACGAACACGCCGAAGTCGGCGATGTTCTTGATGGTGCCCTTGCGAATCTGGCCGTCCTGGATGTCCTTGAGCAGCTCTTCCTTCTGGCGCTGGCGCTCCTCCTCCAGGAGTTTCCGGCGCGAGATGACCACGTTCATGCGCTCGGGGTCGATCTTGATGATGCGTGCGCGGATCGGCTCGCCGATGAAGTCGGCGATGTCGTGCGTGCGCCGCAGGTTGACCTGCGAGGCCGGCAGGAAGACGTTCACGCCCTCCACGTCGACCAGCAGGCCGCCCTTGATCTTGCGCCCGCAGATGCCCTGCACTTCGTCGCCTTCCTTGTACTTGGTGGCCATGCGTTCCCAGGCGCGCAGGCGGTCGGCACGGCGCTTGGAGAGGTTGGCCGTGTCGTCCTCGCCCAGGCCGTCGTAGTAGACGTCGTAGGTCTCGCCGGTCTCCGGCAGTTTGTCGCCGAACTCGGAGATGGGGATCGAGCCCTCGGACTTGCCGCCGATGTCGAGCACCACCATCCCGCTGCGCTGGTCGACCGAGTCGACGCGCGCTTTGACGATGGAGCCCGGCGTGACGGGCGCGATGGCGGCCGAGAGGCGCTCGGAGAGAGTTGCCCGGTCGATGCCGCCCAGGGCGGCCTCCACCCGGCGGTCGAGCTCGGAGGCGTCGAGCTCGAACTTCTTGACGCGTTGCGTGGCCTGGGACATGGGTTGTCAGGGATGCGGACGAAGAGGGTTGGAAGGACTTCCGTAGAGCAAGAACGCGAAAAGCTTAGCGAGCGGCGGCACGCCCGTCTCCGATCATCTCGCCGATCGCGCGCCGGGCGAGCTCGAGGGCATTCTCGGTGCCGGGCGGGATAGGCGCGCCGAAACGCACGCGGATGCGGGCCGGGCGGGGCAGGATCCGGCCGCGTGGCAGGGCCTCGAAGGCGCCACGGATCGCGGCCGGCACGATCGGCACCCCGGCCCGGCGCGCGGCCACGATCGCACCCGCGCGGAACACCCCGAGCGTCCCGTCATGGGTGCGCGTGCCCTCGGGGAACACGGCCACGCAGTCGCCCTGCTGGAGGTGTCCGATCATGCCCTCCAGGGCCGCACGGTCGGGCGTGTTGGGTTTGACGAGCACGCAACCCGACTCGCGCATGAGCCAGTCGAGGAAGCGCGAGCGGGCCAGGCTCGCGCGCGCCACGAAGGCCACGTGGCGCGGCGCGGCCACGGCCACCGCGGGGATGTCCAGCATGGACTGGTGGTTCGAGACGATCAGGACGCCGCCCGTGCGCGGCAGGTTCTCCACGCCTTCGGCCTGGAAGCGGTGCCACAGCCCCAGGTACCCCACCAGGAAGGTGCGGCCCGCGATGTAGGCCGGGCGCGAGCCCACGATCAAAGGCGCACCGATGCGACGCTCGGCGGTGCTCACCGCTGGCTCCCGCGCACGTGCATCAGGATCTGCGCCACGACTTCCCCCACCCCCAGGCCGTCGGTCTGGATGCAGAGCGCGTCCGGCGCGGCCACGAGCGGCGAGTGCGCGCGCGAGGAATCGAGCTGATCGCGGCGCTGGATGTCGGCGCGGATCTCCGCCAGGCGCTCGAGCGCGTTCTCCTGCCGCGCGCGGCGGCGCGCGCGTTCCTCGAGGCTGGCCGTCAGGTAGAACTTGTGGGTCGCGTGCGGGAACACGACCGTGGTCGTGTCGCGCCCCTCGGCCACCACGCCGCCCTGCTCCTCGGCCAGCTCGCGCTGGCGCGCGACGACCGCGGTGCGCACGCTCGCGTGCGCCGCGACCAGCGACACGGCGCGCGTCACCTCCGGTCCACGGATGGCAGGCTCGCCCGGGCAGCCTTCGAGCAGGACGTTGCCATCTCGATCGAAGGCCAGCGTCAGCGCGCGGGCGACCCTGCCGCAAGCCGCCTCGTCCGCGGGCGCGAGGCCGCGCTCGAGCACCGCCAGGGTCACGGCCCGGTACATGGCGCCGGTATCGAGGAAGAACAGCCCCAGCTCGCGCGCAAGGGCGCGTGCGAGGGTGCTCTTGCCCACGCCGGCCGGTCCGTCCACGGCGATGATCATCGGGGCAGAAGATAGGGCGCTCCCCCGCCCCTGCAACGGGGCTGTGTTCGTGTGGACCACGCCGGAGCCGTCGCTCACGAGCTCGCCCTCGTCCGTGACCCGCAGGAGGTCGCGCGCGCCGCCGAAGGCATCCAGCACGATCCAGCGCGCACCCCGCTCCAGGTTCTCGGCGCGAAAACGATGGGCGTGGCCGCACACGACGTGGCTCGCGCCGCTGGCGGCACACCACGCGGCGGCGGCGGTGGCCTGCAACTCGACGTAGGCGGCGCTCTTCGCCGCCACGGAACGCGCGGACTTCCGGCGCAGGGCGCGCGCCGCGACCCTGGCCAGCGCGGTGGGGGCGGCGTTCGACAGGGCCCGAACGGCGCGCGAGCGCAGCACGCGGCGCAGGCGCTGGTAGCTCTTGTCGCGCGTGGCCAGCTCGTCGCCGTGCAGGAACAGGACGCGCGCGCCCGCGGAGGTCCGACCGATCAGGCCGCCGGGATGCACCCAGCCCTCGACCGCGCGCGCGAAGGCGGACCCGAGCAGGAAGTCGCGGTTGCCGCACAGGAAGTGCAGGGCCGTCCCGGCGCGCGCGCGCGCGCAGCCCGGCGAGCAGCCCCGCGTAGGCCGGATCGCGCGCCTGGCCGGGCCCGACCCAGTACTCGAACAGATCCCCGAGCACGAGCAGCGCCGGCACGCCCGTGAGCGTCGCCAGCCAGCTCTCGAAGGCCTGCCACGGCGCCGGCCTGAGCGGATCCAGGTGCAGGTCCGCGATCACGCGCGTCCCGGCCGGGAGCGCGATCTCGGGCAATCCCGCGGCGGGGTTCACCGCCTGCTCTTGTCCTCGGAGATCTTGTCCTCGGTCTCGTGCTCGCTCTGCTCGGTCTCGCCTGGATCGTCTCGTCGAGCAGGCTCCCCCACCTCGATGCCGAAGTCGCGCAGCTTCTCCCACAGGACCTTGCGCGAGATGCCGAGCAGCTCGGCCGTCTGCGTGCGGTGGCCGCCGGTCGACTCGATGGCGCGCTTGATGTGCGCGATCTCGGCCTCGCGCAAGACCTCGCGCAGGTCGCGCACCGGCTCGGAGGGCTCGGTCGCGCCGCGCCAGCGCGAGTCGAGCGGCAGCAGGAACTCGCGTCCGAGCTCGAGCGAGTCGCCCGCCAGGGCGATGGCGCGCTGCACGGCGTTCTCGAGCTCGCGCACGTTGCCCGGCCAGGGGTAGCGCTCCAGCAGGTTGAGCGTGGGCGTGCTGACGCGGTAGGCGCGGCCCTGGCCGAAGCGCGCGATCATGTGCGTCAGCAGCAACGGCACGTCGCCGGAGCGCTCGCGCAGGGGCGGCAGCCTCACGGGCACGACGTGCAAGCGATAGAAGAGGTCCTCGCGGAACTTGCCCTCGCGCACCAGCTCGCGCAGCGGCTTCTTGGTGGCCGCCACCACACGGATGTCGAGCTTCTTCGTCTCCTCGCTGCCCAGGCGCTCGAAAGCGCGCTCCTGCAGGACACGCAGCAGCTTGACCTGCACCGAGAGCGGCATGTCGTCGATGTCGTCCAGGAAGAACGTGCCGCCCTGGGCCAGCTCGAAGCGCCCCCGGCGCTCGCGGTGCGCGTCGGTGAACGCGCCCTTGTCGTGCCCGAACAGCTCGGCCTCCAGCAGGCTCTCGGGCAGGGCCGCGCAGGACAGCGCCACGAACGGGCCGCGCGCGCGCGCAGAGTGCTCGTGCAGGGCACGCGCGACGCGCTCCTTGCCCGTGCCGCTCTCGCCCTCGATCAGGACCGAGGCGTCCGTGGGCGCCACCGTGGCGATGCGCTTGAAGACCGCCTGCATGGCCAGCGAGCGTCCGACCATCTCGCCCATGCGCTCGGGCGCGACCTCGCGCAGCTCGGCGCGCAGGCGCTCGTTCTCGGCCTCGAGCGCACGCTCACGCCCGAAGCGCTCGACGAGCTGCACCACCGCCTCGTTGCGAAAGGGCTTCTGGATGTAGTGCGCCGCGCCGATGCGCATGGCCTCGACCGCCTGCTCGACCGTGCCGTAGCCGGTCATCAGCACCACCGGGCGGCGCGCGTCCAGCTCGACCGAGCGCTTGAGCAGCTCCATGCCGCCGCCGCCGGGCATGCGGATGTCGGTCAGGATCACGTCCGGATTCTGCTCGAGCTGCTGCAGGGCCGCGCGCGTGTCGGGCGCGTGCAGCACCTGGTGGCCCGCGTCCTCGAGCGCGTGGCGCAAGGTGACGGCGATGGTCTCCTCGTCTTCGGCCAGCAGGACCTTCACGACGTCTGGCTAGCGCGACGAGCGCGCCTCCCGGGGACCGGGCACGCGGTGCACGAAGCGATCGCCGCCGCTCTTGGCGGCCTCGGCCAGGGCCGTCTCGGCGGCCTCGACCAGGCTATCGAAGAAGAGCGTGTTGTCGTCCTCGTAGTGCGAGATCCCGATCGAGAGCGAGACCCCGATCGACGCTCCCTGGGGCTGGAAGGACAGCCTGCGCGCCGCCGCCAGGATGCGCCGTGCGCCGGCCTGGGCGCCCTCGGCCGTGGTGTGCGGCAGGATGGCCATCAGGCGATCGTCCATCAGGCGCCCGAGGTAGTCGCAGGTGCGCGTCTCCTCCTGCAAGAGCTCGATGATCGCTTGCAGCAACGACTCGCGAAACTCGTAACCGTAGAGGTCGCGCAACGACTCCAGGCGGTCGACGCCGATCACCAGACAGGAGAGCGGATACCCGTAGCGCTGGGCGCGTCCGAACTCGACCCGCATCAGGTGGCGGATCTGGGACAGCGAGAACACCCCGGCGCCCGGGTCGGAGGAGTACTCGGACATTGGAACGGGACCTCTGCTTCGCGGACGGAGCCCTTCGAGACCGGCAAGGTACGCCGCGCTGCGGCCGGAGTCGAGTGCGGCCCCGCGGAACCGCCCGGCCGGCCGGCGCGAGCACGGATCGCAGAGGACAACTATGATGTTCGCGGGCGTCCGTCACACGACGGCCCCCCCACTCTCGAACCAGCGCATGCGCATAGGACTCTCGCAGACGGCCCGGATGGAGCAGCGACTGATGCAGTCGCCGCAGATGATCCAGGCCATGCAGATCCTGCAGCTCTCGGCGCTCGAGCTGGAAGAACGCGTCGAGCAGGAGCTGACCGAGAACCCCTTCCTGGAGGTCCAGGAAGCCGGCCAGAGCGAGGAGGACGTGAAGTCGGCGGCCGAGGAGAGCGGCCCTTCGCTGGAGAGCATGCTGGAGGACCTCGAGCGCTACGAGCGCGACGCGCCGCCCCGCAATCGCCCCTCGGGCGAGGACGGCGACAAGAAGCTCGAGGCGATGAACAACACGCCCGCCCAGTACCACAGCCTGGGCGACTCCTTGCTCGAGCAGATCGCGCTCTCCGGCTTCGACGAGCGCCGCCACGCGATCGCCGAGTACCTGGTCTACTCGCTGGATGCGCGCGGTTACCTGCCCGACCCCTTCGACAAGCTGGTGGAGGGGAGCGAGATCCCGGGCCTGACCGTCGAGGAGCTGGGGCAGGTCCTGGCCGACCTGCGCGTGGCCACGCATCCGGCCCTGGGTGCGCGCGATCTCAAGGAGTGCCTGCTGCTGCAGCTCGAGCCGATGGGCCTCGACACGCCCTTCCTGCGCACGCTGATCACCGCGCACCTCGAGGACATCACCACCAACCGCCTGCCGCACGTGGCGCGCGCGACCGGGCATCCCCTGGACGACATCAAGCAGGGCATCGAGACCATCCGCATGCTCGACCCGAATCCCGGGCGGGACTACGGCGAGTCACCGGCCGAGACGATCCACCCCGACGTGGTGGTCGAGGAGATCGACGGGAAGTTCGAGGTGCGCCTCACGCGCCAGGGCGTGCCGGACCTGACCGTCAGCCCGGCCTACCGCGAGCTCCTGCGCCGCGCCGGCCCGGGCGGCAGCGAGGCCGTGCGCAAGTGGGTCAAGCAGCGCCTGGAGTCCGCGCGCTGGTTCATCGAGGCCGTGCACCAGCGCCAGAATACGTTGCTGCGCATCGCCAACGCCGTGTTCGAGCGCCAGCAGGGTTTTCTCGACCAGGGCGTCAAGGCCATGACGCCGCTGCGCATGCTGGAAGTCGCCGACCTGACCGGCGTGCACATCTCTACCGTCAGCCGCGCCGTGGCCGGCAAGTACGCCCAGACGCCGCACGGCATCCTGCCGCTGCGCTTCTTCTTCTCGGGCGGCACCACCAAAGCCTCCGGCGAGCAGACCAGCCAGGCCTCGATCAAGCAGCGCATCAAGGAGCTGGTCGAGAAAGAGGACACCAACGACCCGCTCTCGGACGACAAGCTGGCCGACCTCCTGAAGGAAAAGGACGGCATCACCATCGCGCGCCGCACGATCACCAAGTACCGCAAGGCGCTCGGGATCGCTTCGTCGAACCAGCGCCGGGTGTTCTGAGCGCAAGCCCGAGAAGAAGAAAGCGCACCGCGGAGTCACGGAGGACGCGGCGAATCTCGGAGAGGAGGAAGAGCCGGGGGGCAAGACCTCCGGATCGTCGAGTTCCCGGACGTCGAGGCTCCGGAGGCCCGACTTTTCTTCTCTCCTCAGCGTCCACCGCGACTCCGCGGTGCGTTTTCTCCTCTCTGGTCTAGTTCGCGCGGCCCTGGAACTCGCCGGTCTCGGTCGCGACCTTGACCACGTCCCCGACCGTGATGTGCAGCGGGACCTTGATCTTGAGGCCGGTCTCGAGCACGGCGTCCTTCTTCACGCCCGAGGTGGTGTTGCCCTTGACCGCGTTCTCGGCCTCCTTGACGACCAGCGTGACCTGCGGCGGCAGCACGACGCCCACCGCGGTCGCGCCGTGGAAGCTGACCTCGACCTGCGTGTTCTCGCGCACGAAGAGCATCTTGTCGCCCACGAACTCCTGGCTGAGCTCGAACTGCTCGTAGCTCTCGACGTCCATGAACACGAAGTTGCCGCCCGCGCCGTCGCGGTAGAGGTACTCGGCGCGCTTCTTGTCGAGGTAGGCCACCTCCAGGATGTCGCCCGAGCCGAGGCGCATGGCGGAGGCCGAGCCGGTGGTCAGGGACTTGGTCTTGAGGTTGATGATCGCGCGCAGGTTACCTGGCGTCTTGTGCTCGTACTCGGTGACGATCAGGAGGTCGCCGTTGAGCACGATCACCTGGCCCTTGCGGATCTCGGTCGCTCGAACGCCCATGGTTGTCGCTGTGTGGAGAGAAACGTGGGCGCGGACGATACCAGCCGCCGCCCTCAATCCAAAGCCCGGGCTGCGCGCGTGGGCGGACGGTCGAGCACGGCCATGGCACGGGCCCGCGCGCGGCCGGCCAGGCTGCGTTCGACCGCGCTGCGCCCTGCAGCGCGTGCTTCCTGCTCGAGCTCGGCGCGCTTCAGGCGCCGCGCCAGACGCAGGACTTCGATCCAGGCACGCGCTCCGAGCGCGTCGCGGCGCTCGCGCGCGAGCAGCAGGAACTCCGCCAGCGCCTGCTCGCGTTCGCCGAGCCTGCGCAGGCACTCGGCGTGCCGGAACCAGAGCTCGCCTGCAGCGCTGGCGGAGCGCTCGCTGCCGGCGCGGGTCAGGCCGCGCTCGAGCCATGTTCGCGCCTGGCCGTGCTCGCGCCGCGCGCCGTGCAGCTCCGCCAGGGCCCGCGCGCGCGCGCGACCGCAGCCCGACAGCTTGCGGCCATCGGCGCGGGCCTCGCTGCGCACGCGCTCGAGGTGCGCGGCCAGCACGACCAGGGAGAGCACGTCGAGCTCGTTGTGCCGCAAGACGGCCTCGAGCCGGTGCGCGCGCCCGGCCAAGTAGTCGAACCAGGCGGCCGGCGCGAGTGCCCCGGGCAGGTCGTCGGCGCGCGTGACGCCGCACAGCTCGTGCTCGAGGGTCGCCAGCCGTGTGTCCTGAAACGCGCCGCGGTAGAGGCGCCGCAGCGGATGGTAGAGATCGAGATGGGGCTGCGCGGCGAACGGCGCTGCGATGCGATGGAGCCGCATCTTGTCCTCCAGCCGATGGCGGTCGAATGCCTTGCCGAAGAAGCTGACCACACCGCTGGCGGCGCGAATGCGCGCGGCGACCTCGAGCAGCGCCGCCGCCTCCTCGCCGGGGTCGCGCAGGAAGGCTTGCCACAGACGGAACGCGCCGTTCTGGAAGCTCCCCAGCGCGACCAGGAACGGGATCGTGCCCGCGCCGCCCGCGAGGCCGGTGGTCTCGATGTCGAGGTAGACGCAGCGCGCCGGCTCCAGCGTTTCGAGCAGCGGATCCTTGGCCAGCCAGGCGAACTCGCCGGCGCGCGCCGCCAGTACCTCGGTGAGCTGCCACTCACCGTGGCCGTGCTCGCGCGGATAGACGAGCTCGCGCGCGGCGAAGACGCCGCGCTCGTTCGCGTGCTCGCAGAGCTGCAGCGGCGTGCCGAACGTGCGCGTGCAGGGGCCGGCGGCTTCGTCGCCTTCGTCGCCTTCTTCGTCCAGGGCGGGCACGTGCTCGGCGCCGCGCGCCGTGAACCACTCCGGGAGCACACTCGGCGCGGGCGCGCCGCCAGTGCGTTCCTCACGCCGCAGCCGCGCGAGCTTCGCGAAGAGCTCCGTGCTCATCGCGCGCTGGCCGCCGGGAACTCCGGCAACGCCGCGGGCACGAGGGCCGGACCCCGGTCGAGGAACGCGAGCACCGCCAGCGCCGTCGCCTTGCCCAGCGGACCGACCTCCTCGAGCGGCCCGATGCAGGCCGGGCAGCCCAGCTCGCAGGCGCAACCCACGAGCACCTCACGCGCCGCCTGCACGAGCTCGCGCTCAGCGCGAAAGAGCGCCACCGCCAGCCCGACGCCGCCCGGGATGCGGTCGTACAGGTACAGCGCCGGGCGCTCGAAGTGCCCCGAGCGGATCTCGCATGCGAGCCCGAGGTCGGAGACGCCGCAGCGGATGAAGAGCGGCGCGGTGCGGCGCAGGAGTCGCCCCACGCCCGCCCATGCCGCGGCACGGGAACCGGAGAGGAGGGCGAGCTCGGCCGCCGCCTCGGGCGCGAGCGTGAGCACGAAGGCCTCGGTGTCGAGTTCCTCAGGTGGCAGGTGGATGTCGCCCGCGCCCACGTTCTCGCGCGAGTAGAAGCGGATCTTCTTGTACATCGTCGCGACGGTGGTGACGTGCACCTCGCCGCGCCAGAGCTCCACTTCCGCGCCTCCGTCGGCGCGCCGGCGCTCGGCCTTCTCCTCGAGCCGCAGCACACGCACCTCGGTGTCGGTCTCGGCCTCGGTGAAGTAATCGCTGGCGAGTTTTCGCGCGTAGGCACGGCGATTGGTGTAGTCGAAGCGCTCGACCTTGTAGGTCTCGCCCTCGACCAGGTAGATCGCGCCCTCGTGCACCGTGGTCAGGGCGGCGGCACGGTCGACCTCGCCGATGGCCTGCTCCTCCTCGTCGAAGACGAGCACGTTGTCGGGCTCGGAACCCGCCAGCGACACGTCCTGGGCCGGATAGGCATCCGCCGCCCAGTACCACACGTTGCCCCCGGGCGCGGGACGACGCACGAGCAGCTTCGATTCCTCCGCGAAGTAGTCGAGGATTCCGGCCACGTGCGGCGAGGCTCCGAAACCAGCCACGGCGCCGCCCTCTCCGGCATGGAAGGGCAGCTCGAAAGCCGCGCACTTGAGCTGCTCCGAGAGCAAGACGAGGTTGTCGGGGTCCAGCGCCAGGCGCTCGCGCGCTTCCCCGAAGAGGTAGTCGGGATGGTGCGCCAGGTACTGGTCGACGGGCTCCGAGCGCGCGACCAGCAGCGCCAGCGAAGTGCGCCCGCGCCGTCCCACGCGCCCGACGCGCTGCCAGAAAGAGGCCTGCGTGCCCGGATAGCCGACCAGCACGGCCACGTCGAGCCGGCCGATGTCGATCCCGAGCTCGAGCGCGTTGGTCGAGACCACGACCTTCACCTCGCCGTCCTTCAGCCCGGCCTCGATGGCGCGCCGCAGGTCGGGCAGATAGCCGCCGCGGTAGCCGCGGATCTCGCGCTCCTCGAGCCCCAGCGTCCCGGCCGCCTCCTTCAAGTAGCGCGTCAGCACCTCGACCGAGGTGCGCCGGTTGCAGAAAAAAATCGTCTGGTGCGCCGGGCCGCACAGGTAGGGCGCGAGCCGCCGGACCTCCTCGAGCGCATTGGCGCGCAGGCCCGCGACGGCGTCCACCAGCGGCGGGTCGTAGACCGCGAAAAGCCGGCGGCCGCTGGGGGAAGCGTCCTCCCCCACCACGCTCACCTCGCGCCCGAGCAGTTCGCGCGCGTGCGCGGCCGGATCGCGCAACGTGGCCGAGGACAGCAGGAAACGCGGCTCGCTGCCGTAGTGACGCGCGATGCGCACCAGGCGGCGCAGGACGCCGGCCACACTCGAGCCGTACACACCCGCCAGCGTGTGCACCTCGTCGATCACCACGAAGCGCAGCTGGGCGAAGAGCTCCGACCACTTGGCGTGGTTGGGCAGGATGCCCTGGTGCAGCATCCAGGGATTGGTGATCACCACGTGCCCGCGCTCGCGCAGCGTCCGGCGCACCGAGGGCGGCGTGTCGCCGTCATAGGTGAAGGAATGCCAGCCCGCGCAGCCCGGAATCGCGCGCCCGAGCTCTTCGATCAAGCCGTTGAGCCCGTGCGACTGGTCCTGCGACAGGGCCTTGGTCGGAAAGAGCCACAGCGAGCGCGCGGCACCCTCGCTGTCGAGCAGCGCCTGCAGCACCGGCGCGCTGTAGGCCATCGTCTTGCCCGAAGCCGTCGGCGTCGCCACCAGCACGTCGCGGCCGTCGAGCGCAAGCTCGATCGCGCGCGCTTGGTGCTCGTAGAGCTCGTTCCAGCCGCGGCGCCGGAGCAGCGCCACGAGCTCGGGTGCGAGCCGCGTGGGGAACGCGGCCGTGCGCGCCGGCCGCGCCGGCGTCTCGTGCCAGGCCGTGAACGAGCCGCGCAACTCGGTCGCGCCACGCAGGCGCGCGACCAGCGCGTCGATCGAGCCCTCGACGGCGTCTCCCTTGACTCCCTTGAACGTGTCGCCCTCGGCCGCGAGCACCGCGCGCGCGCGACGCTCGCCGCCCAAGCGTGGATCCGCCAGGCGATGCGCGCTGTCCTTGCCGGGGCTCGTCATGCGGGGCTCCCGGATCCCAGCGTTCGGGATCCGTTCGGGCGAGCCTAGAAGGCGCAGGGCGCCCGGGCAAGCGTCGGGAACGAGCGGGGCGCACGTCACGAGAGTGGTGCGGGAAGACTTCGCGGTTGTTGAGGCGTCTTTCTTGCGGGTAGTATATCCGCAAGAAAGGCC
>JANOGB010000725.1:0-3784 GCA_031413955.1 Planctomycetota bacterium
TTCTTGCTCAGCCAACAAGCGGTTCGGCGATAGAAGATCAGGGTCCGCGCTGGAACGCGACCAGGTCGGCCGTGTGAGCCGCCTCCGCTCCGCCCTCCTGCAGCGGAAACGCCTCGAGCTTCGGGCTCATGCCCGGATCGAAGAACACCCGCAACGTGGTACGCGGGCCGACGTCCTGGGAACCGCTCGAGCTGGTCACGCGCGCCGTGCCCTCGGCCACGCATACGCAGGTCCCCTGCCCGTCCACCAGCACGCCGACCGTCGTGCCGTGCAGGGCGACGTTGGCCAGCTTGGTACGGACCACGATGGGGTTGCCGGGGTACGAGGGGCCCGTGCGCACGTAGGTCTCGCCACGTGTGAGCTCGAACTCGAGCGGCGCGACACCGTCGAGCTCCGTCTGGAGCGGAAAGAAGAGCGCGGAGTCGGCCTGGAGCTCGAGCGCGAGCTCGCCGCCGAGCGCGAAGTGCGCGCGGGCCAGCGCGGTCTCGACCATTCCGGAACCCTCGAGGGCCGCCGCCAGGCGAGCCTCCTCGCCGGGCAGGAACTCGGTGGCGTCGAAGCTCAGCCGCCCATCCAGCTGCACGCTCCAGCGCTCGGGGTCGGGCAGGAAGAAGGTGACCGCCAGGATCGCGGCCGCGGACGCGCCCAGGACCAGGCGGCGGAACGTGCGTCGGGCGCGCAGGGGCGGCGCGGCGGAAGCGACGGCCGAGAGGAACGCCAGGCGTGCCCGGCGGCGGACCTCGGCGGAGGGCGGCACGGCCGGAGCGCGCGCGGCGAGCCAGGCCACGAAGCCGTCCTGCTCGGCTTGCTCTTCCTGCTCCCCGTCGTGAGCGCCTCTTGCCATGACGCCTCCCCTACGAGCGGGGCCGGGCGCGCGTGACGGTTCGCTCGTCCCCGCTGGAGCACCGCCCAAGAAAGCCCGGCGCGCCTGCGCCTGGCGGGCGGGGTCGGGAAGCTCGGGCGCCACGCGCCGCAGGAGCTCCTCGAGCTCGCGCTCGACGCGCTCGGGATCCGGCGCGCTCATCGCGCGCCCTCGGAGAGCTTCCAGAGCTCCCCCAAGGACTCGCGCAGGGCCCCCAGGGCGCGCGAGTAACGCTTGCGCGCGGCCACCTCGTTGCGCTCCAGAATGCGCCCGATGTCCTCGAAGGAGAGCTCCTCGTAGACGCGCAGCAGCACGGTTGCGCGCAGGCCGGCCGGCAGTGCGTCGATGGCCGCACGCACGCGCGTGGCCAGTTCCTCCTCGCTCGAGAGCACGTCCGGCGGCCGCTGGACCGCCAGCACGCGCGCGCCCAGCTCTTCGTGGTCGAGGCTCGTCTCGCGGTCCGTCCCGTGGGCCGCGCGCGTGCGCCAGTGGTCGCGCAGCTTGTTGGTCGCGATCGTGAAGAGCCAGGGCCGCGGGTCGCGCGCGGGGTCGTAGGTCGGGAAGGCGCGCTGCGCCTGCAGGAACACATCCTGGGTCAGGTCCTCGGCCAGGTGCTCGTCACCCACCAGCCTGCGCAGGTAGGCATGGACGCGCCCGAAGTAGGTGTCGAAGAACAGCGCCAGGGCTGCCGGCTCGCGGCGCGCGAGGCGCACGCGCATCTCGGCCGGAAAGGCGGGTGCGAGCGAGGGTTCCGCGGACATCGAAGGAAGTTCACGTTAGCGAAGTGCGCGCAACGATGGAAACGCGCGGGCGTCGTACGGCTGAGAAGTGCGTCGCCAGCGGGAGAGCCGGCGTGCTGGAGGCCACGCGCCTCCGATATAGGCCCCTTCGCCATGGCTCGTCCCGGTCCCTCGCGCGCGTCGCCCCTGCGCCACACGCTCGCGCTCTCGGTCGGCGACGGAGTCTGCTTCGCGTTCATGGTCGGGATCGGCGAGAACTTCCTGGTGGCCGACGCGCTGCGCCTGGGGGCGTCGACCTTCGAGCTGGGGCTGGTGGTGACCCTGCCGCTCCTGTTGGGCGCGCTCGGGCCGCTGATCGCGCTGCGCGTCCTCGCGCGCGTGCCGCTGCGGCGGTCGCTGGTCCTGGCCGGAGCCTGGTTGCAGGCCGCCAACTGGCTGGCGCTCGCAGCCCTCGACTTCCTGGGCGGCAACGACCCGGTGGTGCTGATCGCGCTGGCTTCGGTGCACCAGGTCTTCGGGCAGCTCACGGGCGCGGGCTGGACCTCCTGGTTCGGCGACGTCGTCCCGCGCCGCCTGCGCGGGCGCTTCTTCGGGCGTCGCAACCGCTGGATCTACGTCTCGACCTGTCTCGGCCTCTTGGCCGGCGGCGGGCTGCTCGAGCTGCTCGAGCCCGTCCGCGAGCAGGCCGAGTTCCTGGGTGGCCACGGCTTCGCGGCCCTGTTCCTGCTCGCCGCGCTGGCGCGCAGCATCTCGAGCGTCTTCCTGTTCCTGACGAACGAGCCGCGCTTCGCGGGCCTGTCGCCGCCCATGCGCGCCACGCAGTTCGTGCGCACCGAGCGTGGCCGGCGCGCCGCACGGCTGCTGTTCTTCTCGGGCACGCTGTACTTCTCGGTCTACGTGGCCAGCCCCTACTTCGCGCCCTTCATGCTGGACGAGCTCTCCTTCCACTACTGGGAGTTCACCCTGGCCTCGCTCGCGATCGTGGTGTTCAAGGTCCTGGCCGTGCCCGCCTGGGGCCGCGTGATCGACAGCCACGGCGCGTACCCGACCTTCGCGCTGGCAGCGCTCCTGACCTCGCTCGTGCCGCTGCCGTGGCTGTGGACGGGCGGCCTCGGCTGGGCGTTGCTCGCGCAGAGCTTCTCGGGTTTCTCGTGGGCCGGGTACGAGGTCGCGCACTTCACTCTGCTGCTCGACTCGAGCTACAAGGGCACGCGCCCGCACGTCTTCGCCGTGCAGAGCCTGGTGCATGGCGCCGCGCAACTGCTGGGCGGCCTGGCCGGCGCCTTCGTGCTGGCGCAGGTCGGCGATCTGCGAGCCCTGTTCGCGCTCTCGCTGGCGACGCGGCTCCTGCTGGCGCTGGCCGTGCCCAGTCTGGTGCCACCGCCCGCGGGCGGCCCGCACACCGGCAAGCCCGCCCTGCTCCTGCGCGTGATCGGCCTGCGGCCCGCGGGCGGCCTCGCACACCGGCCGCTCGAGACGCTCGAGGATCCGCCGTGAGCTCCGTCAGCGCGGCGCCAGCGCGCCGAAGACCGCGGCCGCCGTCCACAGCCGGTTCTCGGCCTGCTCCACCACGGCCGAGCGCTTGGAGTTCAGCACCGCGTCGCTCACCACCACGTTGCGCCGCACCGGCAAGCAGTGCAGGAAGAAGGCATCGTCGGTCGCAGCCAGGTGCTCGCTGTCGACCATCCAGCGCTTGCGCAGCGGCTCCTTGAGGCGCTGCTCCTCCTCGAAGCGCCCGTAGTAGTCGAGCGAGCCCCACTCCTTGGCGCACACGATGCGCGCGCCCTTCATGGCCTGCGCGACGTCGTCGGTCTCGCGCAGGCTGCCGCCCTGGGCCTCGGCGCGCGCGCGCGCGCGGCGCACGACCTCGGGCTCGAGGCCGAAACCCTCGGGCCGCAGCAGCGTCACCTCCATGCCGAGGTCCGCGGCGGCGAGGAGCTGGCTGTGGGGCGTCGCCACCGGCAGCGCTTTCGGATGCCAGGTCCAGGTGAGCACGTACTTCTGGCCGCGCGGGTCGCCGAGCTTTTCCTGGATCGTCATGGCGTCCGCCAGCCCCTGCAATGGGTGCCAGCGATTCGATTCCAGGTTGATCACCGGCACCTCGGCGAACTCGGTGAAGCGCTGCAGGAACTCGTCCTTCGCGAGCTCGGCGTAGCTCGCGCTCGTGGCCGCCTTGTCGAGC
>JANOGB010000726.1:0-34925 GCA_031413955.1 Planctomycetota bacterium
CGAAGGTGGCCAAGACCCCGGTGATCGTCGCCCTGACGAAGATGGACAAGTCCGACGCGAATCCGAAGCGCGCGATCGAGGCGCTCGGGCGCCTGGGCCTCGTCTCCGAGGCCTGGGGCGGCGACACCGCGATCGTCGAGGTCAGCGCGGTGAAGGGCACCGGGATCCAGGAGCTCCTCGAGCGCGTGTTCCTCGAGAGCGAGGTGCTCGAACTCAAGTGCCACCACGAGGGTCCGTCGTCCGGCCTCGTGCTCGAGGCCGAGATCCAGCAAGGCAAGGGCAAGGTCGCGCACCTGCTGATCCAGGACGGCTGCCTCAACAAGGGCGACGTGATCCTGGCGGGCGAGGGCTACGGCCGCGTGCGCTCGATCCACGACGACCGCGGCAACCAGCTCCAGGCGGCCGGGCCATCGATGCCGGTCGAGGTCACGGGGTTGAACGAGCTGCCCACGGTGGGCGACCGCTTCTACGTGGTCGACAGCCTCGAGAAGGCGCAGGAAGTCGCGACCGAGCGCGCCCGTCACACGCGCCAGATCTCGCAGGTCGAGCGCCGCGCGGTGAGCCACGAGAACATCCTGCAAGTCGTGGCCGATGCCGAGAAGCCGACCATCAACCTGATCGTCAAGGCCGACAAGCAGGGCTCGGTCGAGGTGCTCAAGCACCAGGTCGGCTTGTTCGCGCACGACGAGATGCAGATCAACCTGCTGCACGCCGGCGTCGGCGCCGTGTCCGAGAGCGACGTGGACCTGGCCACCACTTCCAACTCGCGCATCCTGGCCTTCCACACCAGCGCCAATACACGCGTGCGCCAGATGGCCGAGCGCGGCAACGTCGAGATCAAGATCTACGACGTGCTCTACGACCTGCTCGAGGACATCAAGCGCCTGATGGAGGGCGAGCTGGTGCCCGAGCAGCGCGAAGAGATCAGCGGCCATGCCGAGGTACGGCGCGTCTTCAAGTCGTCGAAGTTCGGCAACATCAGCGGCTGCTTCGTGCTGGATGGCAGCATCTTCCGCTCCAGCCAGGCGCGACTCCTGCGTGACTCGAAGGTCGTCTACACGGGCGCGATCAGCTCCCTGCGACGGGAGAAGGACGACGCGCGCGAGGTGCGCGAGGGCTTCGAGTGCGGCATCACGCTCAAAGATTTCGACGACGTGCGCGAGAACGACGTGGTCGAGGCCTTCAAGGTCGTCGAGTTCAAGCGGACGCTGTAGCTTCATCCGGGAGCGCCAGGCTCCAGCCTGGCTCTTTCTTCTTCTCTTTCTCCCGGAGCACGGAAACAAGCCAAGAGAAAGAGCCGGGCTGGAGCCCGGCGCTCCCAGGGTGAAGCCATGACCAAACCCCGCGTCAAGGCGCGCATCGAGGCGCGCATCCAGGAGCGCGTCGCCCACTGCGTCCAGTTCGAGCTCAAGGATCCGCGCGCGACCTTCCTCACCATCACGCGCGTGGAGGTCTCGGACGACCTCTCCTTGGCCAAGATCTTCTACTCCGTCTACGGCACCGAGGGCGACAAGACGCGCACCGTGCACATGCTGGAGGACGCCTCCGGCTTCGTGCGCAAGCAGGTCGGACGCGTGCTCGAGATGCGCCGCCTCCCGGCCCTGCGCTGGATCTACGACGATTCGATCGAGCTCGCAGCCAAGATGCACGACACGATCCAGGAAGCCCTGGAGAAGGACCGCGCGATCAATCCGGCCGCGCACACCGAGCTGCCGCCGCCGGAGCCTAAACCCGCCGAGCCCGAACGCGAGTACCTCGACTTCCTGCAAGCGCAGGAAGACGAGGAGAAAAAGGGCTGATTCTCATCCGCGAGCGCCGCGCTCCAGCCCGGCTCCGTTCCTCTCCGGCTTTCCCCGGCCGCGTGCCCGCAACGAAAGAACACGGAACACGAAGCAAGAGGAAGCGCCGCGCCGGAGCGCGGCGCTCGCGGGTGATCACCCCTTCTTGCGCCACACCACGCCCTGCGGGGTGTCCTGCAGTACCACGCCGAGCGCCGCGATCTCGTCGCGGATGCGGTCGGAGGCGGCCCAGTCCTTGCTGCCACGGGCCTCGGCGCGAGCGGCGAGCAGCTGCTGCATGCGCGCGTCGAGCGTGGCCTCCTCGAGCTGCAACACGCCGAGCGCGCCGTGCGCATGGCCCAGGAAATCCAGCGCCTCGCCGGCGGTGGCGCGGCCGCAGCCCACCTCGTGCAGGCCCGCACGTAGCTCGAACAGTGCCGCCAGCGCCTGGGGCACGTTGAGATCGTCGTCCATGCCCTGCTGGAAGCGCGCTCGCGCCGCCGCGAGCTCGTCGTTCCCGGCGCGGAGATCGGCGGCGGCGCGCTCGCCGCGCGCGGCCGCGCGCACGTCGGCGCACAGCTCGTCGAGCTTCTCGAGCGCGCTCTTCGCCTCCTCCAGGATGCCCCAGGTGAAGTTGAGCGGTCCACGGTAGTGCCCGCGGATGAGGGCGAACCTCAGGGCCCGCGCCGTGCAACCGCGCGCCTTCACGTCGTCGAGGTTCCAGACGTTGCCGAGGCTCTTCGACATCTTGCCGCCGTCGACCTGCAGGAACTTGGCGTGCAGCCAGTAGCGCGCGAAGGGCTTGCCGGTGAAGGCCTCGCTCTGGGCGATCTCGCACTCGTGGTGTGGGAAGACGTTGTCCTCGCCCCCGGTGTGGATGTCGAGCTGGTCGCCGAGGTGCTTGCGGGCCATGGCCGAGCACTCGATGTGCCAGCCCGGAAAGCCGTCCGGTCCGAAGCGGCTCGCCCACTTCATGACGTGCTTCGGGTCGCTCTTCCACAGCGCGAAGTCGGCCGGGTGGCGCTTCTCCTCGCGCACCTCGATGCGCGCGCCTGCCTCGAGCTCCTCGACCGTGTTGCCGGACAGGCGCCCGTAGCGCGGGAACTTCGCGACCTCGAAGTAGACGTTGCCGTCCGTACGGTAGGCAAATCCCTTCTCGATCAGGCCCTCGATGATCGCCAGCATCTCGGGGATGTGCTCGCTCGCGCGCGGGTTGACCAGGGCTTTCTTGAAGCCGAGCTCCTCGAGATCCTGGAAGAAGAGCTGCGTGAAGTGCCGGCTGATCTCCCAGGGATCCCTCTTCTCCTTCCTGGCCTGGGCCTCGAGCTTGTCCTCGCCCTCGTCGGCGTCGCCCTGGATGTGGCCGACGTCGGTCACGTTCATCACCTGGCGCACCTCGTAGCCGCCGAGCTCCAGCCAGCGCCGCAGCGTGTCCGCTAGCAGGAACGAGCGCAGGTTGCCGATGTGCGCGCGCCCGTAGACCGTCGGGCCACAGTTGTACATGCGCACGAGCCCTGGCTCGAGCGGCTCGAAGACGCGCTTCTCCTTGGTGAGCGAGTCGAAGACGTGGAAGACCATGGGCGCGGACGCGGGTGACGCGAGGGTTCGGGGCGGGATGATAGTCGATCCGTGGGGGCCGCACCGAGCCCCGCTCCCTCACGGATCGAGACTGCGCGCCGGGCGCACGCCGACGCCCTGGCAGGCGAAGTCGGGTCCCTCGCGGCCGCGCTGCGCGGAGCGCAGAGCTCGGCGCGGAGGCGTGCCTCCTCGACCTCGCGCTGACAGCGTCCTCGAGCGCCCGAGTGCGGAGCTGGCGCGGGTCGAGCTCTTGCGCGGGGCGCTCGGGCGCGCGTGCCATCCTCGGTACGCGATCTTGGAAGAGGACGGAAGCATGCATTCCGGCTGGATCGGCGAGGGCGAACAGCATTTGAGAGGGTGACGCGCGGGCCCGCGGCGGGGATGATGTCCGCCCGATGGTGCGCACCGAGCCCCGTTTCGAGGTCCTGCGGCAGCTCGGCGCCGGCGCCACGGCGCGGGTCGAGCTGGTGCGTCTGCTCGAGCCCTTCGCCGGCCTGCCGCTCGGGGCAGAGCTGGCCTGCAAGACGCTGGCCACCGCGCCCGAGCACGAGGACGCGGCGCGCGCCGCGTTTCGCGCCGAGGCGGCGGCGGCGGCCGAAGTGAGCGCGCCCTCGCTGGTGCGCGTCCTGCATCAGGGCGAGAGCGCGGGACGGCCCTACCTCCTGCTGCAGTACGTGCCCGGGCGCACGCTGCGCGCGGTGCTCGAAGAGGACGGGCCGCTGGCCGAGCCGCGCCTGCGCGCCCTGGGAGTCGACCTCGCCGCGGCGCTGGCGGCGCTGCACGCGCGCGGGCTGGTGCACGGCGACGTCAAGCCCGAGAACGTGCGCCTGGACGAGGAGGGGCGGGCGGTGCTGCTCGACCTCGGCTTCGCGCGCCGCGCGCGCGCGGACTCGACCAGCGCGCCACGCGGCGACGCCGGATCGCTGGCCTACCTCTCGCCCGAGCGCGTGCGCGGCGAGGCGGCGACCCCCGCCTCCGACGTCTTCGCCCTGGGCCTCGTGCTCTACGAGCTCGCCACCGGCCTGCATCCCTTCGGCCACGCGCGCGCGAAGGCCCGGCTGCTCGGGCACATCTCGAGCAGCCGCGCGATCCTCAAGAGCTCGATCGAGCTGCCGGGCGCCGACGAGCTGCTCTCGGCCATCGACGCGGCACGCTTCGTCCCGCCCTCGCGCCTCGCGCCCTCGCTCTCGCCCTTCCTGGATCGGTTGCTGGCCCAGACGCTCGCGCGTGCGAGCGCCGAGCGTCCCAGCGCGAGCGAGCTCGGCGAGCGCCTGAGGCAGGGAGAGCGCGGCGAGTGGTGGAGCGCGCGCATCGATCCGGGAGCCGGCGACCACAACGACGAGCCCTACGCCTGGCCGCTGGTCGGACGCGACGCCGAGCTGGCCGTCCTCTCCGAGCTGCACGCGGGGCTCGCCGCCGCACGGCGCGCGGCGGTGGTGTGGCTCGTGGGGCCGGAGGGCAGCGGCAAGTGGCGCCTGATGACGGCCTTCGCGGAAGCCATGCGCAAGACGAGCCGCCCGCCGCTGCTCCTGGATGCGCGCTGGAGCGAAGCCGACGAGGGCCGCCCGGCGGGCGCGGTGCTGATGCTGCTCAATCGCTGGCTGGGCTTGCCCAGCGGCCGCGCACCGCGCGAACGCGAGGCGGCGCGGCTCTCCGAGCTGCTGGGTGCCGCCAGCGCTCGGCCACTGCTGGGGGCCCTCGACCCCCGCCAGAGCGGCAGCGTCGATCGCTCGATCTCGACCGAGCTGGCGCGCTGGCTCGCGCGCCTGGCCGAGGAGCGCCCGGTGCTCGTGTTCCTCGACGACCTGCACCAGGCCGGAGCGGTGACCCTGGGTGCGCTGTCCTTCGTGCTCGAGCAGTTGCGCGGCGCGCAGGTCCTGTTCGTGCTCTCGCTGCGCGAGGACCAGCCGGCCAGCGAGCCCGCGCTGCTCGCGCGCCTGCACGAGCGCCTCGAGCGCGCGGCGGCCGAGGGCGGCGCCCAGAACGTGCGCCTGGAGCTCGCGCCCCTCGAGCCGGCGGCCGCGCTGGAGCTCGTCACGCGCCTGTTCCACGACTCCGCTCCGCGCGCGCGTTTGGCCGAGGCGCTGTGGAAGAAGAGCCACGGCAACCCGGGCTTCCTGGTCGAGATCCTGCGCGAGCTGGAGGCGCACGGCGGCATGCGTCCGGTGAGCGACGAGGATCCGCTGTACGTGCTCACGGTCTCGCCCGAACAGCTGCCCACGCCGCGCTCGCTCGAGAAGCTGATCCAGGAACGCCTGAACGCCCTGGAACCGGACGAACGCACCTGGCTCGAGCGCCTGAGCGTGGTGGGCGGCCGGCTGCAACCGGAGCTCTTGCTGGCCGCCTTCCCGCCGACCAAGCGCGGCGAGATCGACGAGGTACTGGCGCGCCTCACCAAGAAGGGCTGGCTGGTCAGCGACGCCGATCGCTACCGCTTCGAGCGCCCGGCGCTGCGCGAGGCGCTCTATCGCGCGCTGTCCGAGCCCCGCCGGCGGCGCCTGCACGCCGCCGCCGCGCGCGCGCTGGGGGCCGATCCGCAGGACATCGAAGAGGCCTACCAGCGCGCCTTCCACCTGCACGCGGCCCGCGAGTACGCCGAGCTGCTCGACACCGTGCGCGCCGTGCTCGAACCCTTGCGGCGGCGCGCCTCGGCGCAACGCCTCTCCACGCTCGCGCGCTGGGCGCTCGAAGCGCTCGAGGAGCTGCGCACGCTGGAGGGGCGCGAACGACTGCGCCTGGAGTTCCTGGAGGACGCGGCCGACGCGGCCGATCGTCTCGGCCGGCGCGAGGACCAGCGCACCCTGCTCGATCACCTCGCGAACTTCGAGCTCGATCCCGACAAGCAGCCGGCCGAGGCCGCGCGCCTCTATCTCCTCCATGCGCGCTACGCGGCCGGCACCGGACAGTACGGCCTGGCACGCGGTTGGCTCAAGACGGCTACCACCCTGGCCGCGCGCTCGAAGGACCGCTGGCTCGAGTCCCAGGCCCTGCGGCGCATGGCGCAGGTCCAGGCGCAGATCGGGGAGTTCCGCGAAGCGCGCGCCCTGGCCAAGAAGGCGCTGCGCACGGCGCGCGGCGAGAACCAGCTCGCGCTCGCGCACCTCGCGCTCGCGCACGTCGACGTGCTCGAGGACGAGATCGAAGGCGCGCTGGCCGAGGTCGAGGCCGCCTTCGCGGTGCTCAAGAAGACCGACGAACCGCGCGCCGGCGTGCGCGCCTATGCGGAGCTCCTGCGCGGGCGCATCTGGCGCTCGGCCGGTCGTCCCAAGACCGCCCTGGGTTCGATCCAGCGCGCGCTGGTCCTGGCGCGGCGGGCGGGCGAGCGACGTCTCGAGGCCGAGGCCCTGGCGCGACGCGGCGGTCTGCTGCTGGACCTGGACCGGCCCGAGGCCGCCAAGGCCGAGCTGCGCGCCGCGCTCTTGCTCTCGGACGAGATCGAAGACCGCCGCGGACAGGTGCTCTCGACGCTCCTGCTCGGCCTGCTGGAGGCCGAACAGGACGACCCGCAGGCGCGCGCCAGGCTCGAGCGCGCGGTCGAGCTGGCACGCGAGATCGCCTTCTACCGCGCCGAAGCCCTGGGCCTCGCGCTCACCGCGCGCCTGCGCCACGCGCGTGGCGATGCGGCCGGCGCCGAGCGCGACTCGGCCCAGGCGCTGCTGCTCTGCGAGCGCCACGGCGCCGAGCTCACCGACCGCATCGTGATCGCCGCCACGCGCGCGTTCCTCTTGCGCGCCCGCGGCCGCGCGGCGGAAGCCGAGCGCGTCCTGGCGCAGCTACAGAAGCGCACGCGCGCCAGTGGACGGCGGATTCGGGCCGCCGAGCTGCGTGCGGCCCAGAAGGCCTACGCGGAGGCCTTGCTCGGTGCGGTGCTGTCGGGCGACGGGCCGGTGTTCCCGCGCGGCTCGTGACGCGCGGGTTCCCGGCGCGCGAGGAGGTGCACGAGGTAGGCCGCGCACCACGCCGTTCCGGAGCCCGCATGGAGCCAGGTCGCCAGCTCGCGCGCGAGCTCGCCCGCGGCGATCTGCACCCAGGCGCCGGACAGGACCATGGGGAAGAACAGCGTGAACAGGACGAGCCCGGTCGCTCGCCGCGGGCGGTGGCCCGAGCGCACGCGCTGCCAGACATGCTCGTTCCAGATGGCGGCGCAGGCGAAGACGAGCAGCGGGGCGAACAGCACGTGCAGGTGCTGAAAGCGTGGCTCGAGCGGGTGGTGGACCAGCGCGAGCTCGTCCGCGGGCTCGAGGCAGTAGCGCATCCAGCCGTAGACGAGACCCGTGCCCCCGACGAGGAGCGCGGCGAGGTGAATGCTCCAGGCTGCGAGGCGTCTCATCGCGCCGGCGGTGGGGCGGGCGTGCGGCGCTCGCCGAGCACGCGGTGGATCGCCAGCGTGCGGCGCGCGGCAAGGGTCGCGGCTTCGGCGGAGAGCGTCGCGCCGGAGACGCCGCGGATGTCGCGCTCGAGGTCGAGCTCGTCGTCCAGGCGCTGGCCGGCGAACTGGGCGTAGAAGGCGCCCTTCGGCAGGTACTCGAGCGGCTCGGCGAAGGACAGGACCTCGACGCGCCGCAGGGTGGAATCGGGTCCGACCACGAGCATGAGCACCTCGTTCTTGGTGCGCACGCGGTGCGCGTCGAAGTAGGCGGTGCCGACCACGGCTCCGGCGCGGCGCGCGACGTAGGGGCGCACCACGCGGCCGGAGAGCGCGCCGTGCGCGAGCTCCTCCACGCGTTCCTCCTCGGCCGCGCTCAGGTATTCGGTCGTGCGCTCGACCTGGCACTCGGGAAAAGCCAGCGCGAGCGCCTCCTCGACGGTCAGGAAGACCTTGCCCGAGCCGCCGCCGGCGGGCATGGACAGCGCGAGGAGCGTGAGTGCGAGCGCGAGCATCAGAACGAGAACCCCATGGCAACGTTCCAGCCGTCCGCGCTCTGGTCGAAGTCCTGGTACTCGAGCTTGAAGACCAGGTTCGAGCGCGGACGCCAGTTGAGGCCCAGCGTGGCGATCTCGAAATCGTTGGCCGGGTCGGAGGCGAAGCCCGCCGGCACGTCCTTCTGCGTGTCCACCGCCTCGAAGCGCGCGTAGGGCGAGAGCGAGTGCGCGCTTCCCGGGCAGAGCTGGGCGCACACGTCGTAACCCGCCTCGACGTAGTAGCCCGCCAGCTCCTCCCCCACCGAGTCCGCGCCCACGAAGCCGGTGGCGGCGTTCAGCTCGGCGATGTCGTCGACCACGGCCATGGCCGCGAGGCCGCGCAGCCACAGGCCGTGCGCGCGCCACTCGGCGTGCAGCTCGGCGATGGTGGTGCGCGTGTCTCCCAGCGGGCCGCCAGGCGGATTGCCCATCGGCCCAGCAGGTAAGGTCTGCTCCTGGCCCGAGTCGCCGAAGTAGAGCGAGCCCCCCGCCAGCAGGCCCGGCGTGTCCGTCCAGTCCACGCGCCCGACGAAGGCCAGGTCCTCGGCCAGCGCCTCGCTTCCATTCTGGCGGCCGCCGCGCAGGCCCTCCGCGGTGTAGCCGGCCGCGTCGAAGCCGTTGACCAGGTAGGCGCGGTAGCTCAACGGTCCGACATCGCCGAAGACACCCACGCCGTTCTCGCGCCAGGTCGAGGGCAGGATGCGCCGTTCGGTCTCGGAGCGCCGGGCGGTCAAGAAGGTCGGCGGCTCGTGCTGCTCGTTGACGAAGCCCATCGGGATCAAGACGAGGCCCATGCGAAAGTTCACGCTCTCCTGCCACAGGTAGTCGAGGTAGGCGAACTCGACCCCGACCTCCTCGCCGCCGTGCTCGAACTCGAGCTCGGAGTTGAAGACCCAGTGCTCGTCGAAGCGGTACCCGAGATAGAGCACCGCGCGCAGGAAGTCGAACTCGTCGGTTGCGTCACCGTTGCGACGTTCGTACAGCGCCTCGCCGTAACCGCCGAGCGAGAGCCCCTCCTCGGCCGCGTAGACCTTCGAGGCGGAGGGGCCGAGGCCGTAGCGAGAGTCGCCGACCGGCGGCACGAGCCCGGCGAGCGAGAAGCTCTCCTGCGCGTCGGCCAGGGCCGCGAGCTTGGCCTCGAGCTCGCTGTTCTTCTGCTCCAGCGCATCCACGCGCTGGACCAGTTCCTCCTGCGCATGCGGCAGCGTTCGGGAGGCGAGGGCGGCCACGAGGGCAAGGAGCGAGCTGCGCATCATCGCGGAATGGCAAGGGGGAGCAGCGGGACTGCTGAGCGCGCCACCGCGTCGCTCACGAAGGAGAGCTCGAGCTCGGGCACGAGCGGCCGCAGGCGCCCGCGCCAGCCCTCGGAAGCCAGCGCGAGCAGGCGCTCGCCCTGCGGCAGGAGCACGAGCAGCTCGACGGGCTCGGTCGCGCGCTGCGCGGCACGCCAGCGAAAGGCGCGCTCGGGTCCGAGCACGTAGAGTCCGGTCGAGAGGCAATCGGCGGCCGTGGCGTCGGCGGCCCACACGCTGAGGCTGCCGAAGTCCTCGACCGGCTGGCCGCTGCGCGGATCGAGCAGGTGCCCGCGTCGCACTCCGTCCACCAAGATCCCGCGCTCGCTGTTGGCCGAGGTGGAGAGCGAGCCTCTGTCGAAGCACAGCTCGAGCACGGCGCGCGCGCGGTCGCGCGGATCGGCCAGGGTCGTCGTCCAGGGCGAGCCGAGCAGTGCGAGCTGCCCGCCCAGGTCGAGGCGCGCCTGCGTGATGCCCGCGGCCGCGAGCACGGCCAGGGCGGCGTCGAGACCCACGCCCTTCCCGAAGCCGCCCTCCTCGATGCCGGCCAGCGGGTGGCGACGCACGGCGCGGCGATCCTCGAGCTCGAAGCCCGCCCAGCCGCCGGCCGCGAGCGCGCTCGTGAGCTCCTCGGGTGCCGGTGAGCGTCCGCCCGAGCGCAAGCCCCACGCGACCACCAGGGCGGCCAGCCCCGGATCGAAGGCGCCCTCGGTCGCGCGCCAGAAACAGCGTGCGCGCGCGAGATCGGCGGCCAGCTCGCTCGACAGCGTCACCGCCTCGCCCACCCTGGCGCGATTCAGGCGCGCGAGCTCCGAGTCCTCCTGCCAGGTCGAGAGCCGCGTCTCGCAGGCCTCGATGGCGCGCACGGCGCGCTCGCTGGCCGCCAGCGCGAGTGCGCGCTCGGGAGCCTCGAGCGTGAGCTCGAGCCAGGTGCCCATGGCGGAGAGGCGCCGCTCGACCCTGGCTGGCTCAGCACGAGCAGCGCTGGCCAGCGGATCCTGGGGGGGGCCGGCCAGCCAGAGGAGGGCGGCCAGCTGGGCCGGGAACAAGGCGCCTGCGAGCATCCGGCCCTGATTCTAATTGAGACTGCGTCTCAATGTCAACCCCCCCTCTCCCCGTGCGCGCCCTTCCCAAGCCTGCGGCAGGCGCGGATGATGGCCGCCCCGGACCCGCCGCGGGGAGCCGGTCCGATGGAGATCTCGACGTTCCGCTATCGCTGGCTCCTGGGCGCGCTCTTCGTGCTCGCGCTCGTGCTCCGGCTCGCGGTCACGGCCCGCTTCCAGGGTCTCGGGAGCCCGCCGGACGCGGGCGGCTACCCGGACCAGGTCGTCTACGACAACCTCGCCCACCGACTGAGCCAGGGTCTGGGCTACACGGAGGCCGACGGCCGCCCGACCGCCTTCCGCACGCCGGGCACGTCGCTCTCCCTGCTGCCCGTGTACCTCGTCCTGGGGCGGAACTACACGGCGCTGCGCGTCTGGGTGTGCCTGCTCTCGGCCGCGACCGTGCTGGCCCTGGCCTGGTTCACGCGGCGCGCCTTCGGGAGCCTCGCGGCGCTGTGCGCCGCGGCGCTCCTGGCGTTGGACCCGGGGCACTTCTACTACGCACAGCACTTCGTCAGCGAGATCCCCTACTGCCTGCTGGCGACGCTGGCGACGGGCACGGCCTGGTGCGCGTTCACGGCCGGCGCCGAGGGACGAGCGCGCAAGCGCTGGGATATCGCCACGGGGATCCTCGCCGGCCTCGCGACCCTGGCTCGACCGCAGTTCGTGTTCGTCGTCGGCCTGGTCTTCCTGGGCGGACTCCTCGCTCGCGAACGGCGGCGCCTCTGGCCGCAGATCGCCCTCCAGACGGGCGTCTTCCTGGCGTGCCTGGCGCCGTGGATCGTGCGCAATGCCGTCCAGCTGGGTTCGCCCACGCTGTCCACCCTGTCAGGCTGCCTCTTCTTCGGCGTGCACAACGAGGTCATCGCGAACAGCCCCCAGCGCGGCACGTGGATGCGGCCCGACGCCCTGACGACGAGCGACTGGCCCACGGAAGCGAACGAAGTCGCCTACGACCGGCGTTGCTGGCAGGCGGGCCTGGAGTTCGTGCGCGCGCGGCCCGAGCTCCTGCCGGGGCTCGTCTATCACAAGTTTCGCCGTCTGGTCTCTCCCATAGCGGGCACGGACAACGCGCTCCTGCGCCGCACCTGGGCGCTCGGTTGGCTCGTCACCGCGCCGTTCTTCCTGGCAGGCTGGGCGCTGGCGTGGAAGCGCAACCGGCGCGCCTCCTGGATCGTGAGCGCGCACTTCGGCGGCCTCGTGCTGCTGACGCTGCTCTTCTGCGGAACGGTGCGCTATCGCCACACCGTGAACCCGCAGATCGCGGGTCTGGCCGGCGTATCCGTGGCGGCAGGGATCGGGCTCCTCCGGCGCGGCCGGCGCGCAGGGACGGCGGACCTGGCAGCACGCGCCGAGTGAGCCCGAGCAGAGGAGCGGGGCTCACTCCGTGCGCGGGAGATCCAGGGCGAGCAGACGCTCGGCCAGGTACTCGGCCATGACCCGGTTGCCCTCGGCGTCGTAGTGCCCGTCGAAGGGCAGGACCGGCAAGCGCAGTGTGCGCGCGTACGACGCTTCGAGCGCCGGGAGGAGCTCGATCGCCGGCAGAGCCTGGGCGCGCGCCAGCTCCAGGATGCCCTCCTCGAAGGCACGCGTCGCGCTGCCGCCCTCGATGCGGTGCGCATCCGGGATCAGCACCAGGATCGGCTGCGCGTCGAGCCGCGCGCACACCGCGCGCAGGCGCTCGAGGTGGCGCTCCGAGCGCAGCCAGACCTTGGCGAGGTACTCCGCGGTGTAGGGCGCCCCTGCCGAGCTCGAGAGGTCGTGGACGAGCATGAGCAATGCGCTGCGCCGGAAGAGCTGCTGCGCGTACCACCTCCAGCGCTCCGAACCCTCGAGGCCGTTGCCCGTGTCGAAGAAGAGCTCGCCCTTGTCCTTCAAGCGCGCGTAGGTGCCCGGGACGTCGCGCTCGTCCACGTCGTTCCAGTACCAGCCGAGCAGCACCACGTCGGGCTGGATGCGCGCGCCGAGCTCTTCCAGCAGCGCGAGTTCCTGGGCCGTGCCGTAGGAGCGATACCCGGCGTTGACCACGGTCCAGGTGCGCTGCGGATCGCGCGCGCAGAGCGCACGCTCGAGCGCCGCCGGCTGGGTCTCCTGGTCCGCGACTCCTTGGCCGTAGACCAGGCTGTCGCCGAGGTACAGGACGCGTCGTTCCTGCGGCTGCTTCTCGGCCAGCTCCGGCCCGCGCAGCCCGAGCGAGTTGACCTGCACGGCATGCTGATAGGTGTAGTGCGTCCCGCCCGGCACCATCTCCCAGCCGCGCAGCGGATGGGCGCGCATCCGCATCAGGGGCAGGCGCTCGACCAGGGGAACACCGTGGGTCGCGCGCACGGCGAGCTCCGCGAGCACCAGGCACGTTGCGAGGGAAGCCACGAACACGAGCAGGCGCTTTTTCGCCCGTGAAAGAGTCGCAGCCATCCGGTGGATCAGCGCGGGACGACCGCGCGCTCGCGCTGCTCGAGGCCGGCTCCGAAGCGCTCCTCGAGCCACCAGCCCAGGCGGTGCACCGGACCGTGCAGGCGATCCCGCCGCAGGATCGCGCGCCAGTCCGCGCGCCAGTCCGTCTCCTGTCCCAGGCCCCGGCCGTAGGCGGCCAGGAAGCGCACGTGGTCAGCGCGCGTCAGACAGGGCCGCGTGCGCGCCTCGCGCCGGCTCACGAAGCGATACAGGCGCCGCAAGTTGTCGCGCCGGACAGAGTCGGAGAGCGCCGCCAGACGACGCCCGCGATCCAGGTCGAGGACCCAGCCGGAAGCGAGGTCGCTGGACAGGAGCAGGTTGCACGGAGTCAGGTCGGCGTGCAGGAAACGCGCCGCGTGCAGCCGGCCGACGAGCTCGCCCAGCGTCGCCAGGAAACGGCGCCGCGCGTCCAGCGCGAGCTCGCCGCGTCGCAGGCGCGCGAGCACCGCGGCCGCGGTGGTGCCCTCCTCGATGCGCGCACTGACGAGCGCAAGGCGCCAGCCGAAGGGCAGGGCGCGGACGCTGCGGGCGGCCACCACGCGTGCGCTCGGCAGGCCCGCCGCGCGCAAGGCGTGCGCGAGAGCGAGCTCATGGAAGGGACGGGAGGGATCGAGGAACAGACGCTCTCCGAGGAGGCGCAGGACGCCGCCGTGGTGGAAGCGGCGCACGATCCAGCGCTCGCTCCCGGCCGCGATCGAGAAGAGCGGCCCGCGCCCGGAGAGGTCGCTCGGCTGCAGCACTTCGCCCCCGTCCGGGCCGAAGCCTGCGGAAAGGAGCGTCTCACGCGCGCTGCGCTCGCACACGAGCCACCCGCGGCGCCCGCGCAAGAGCTCGTAGCCCTCGGGCAGAGAAGCGAGCACGGCCCGGAGCCGCATCGCTCCCTTACAACCCGGCGCCGAAACCCGGCCCGTTGGCCGGTGGAGCCTCGTCCCGCGGCGCAGGCCGGGGCGGGGGCGGCGGCGGACGGCGCTCCTCGCGCTCCCGGCGCTCCTCGCCGGCGATCCCGGCCCCGAAGCCTCCGCCGGAAGAAGGGGCGCGCGGCGTGGAGGCAGGTGCGTCCCGACGCACCTCGCGGACCTCGCGCTGCTCAACGCGCTGCTCAACGCGGGGCTCGTCGCGGACCTCGCGACGCACGTCGTCACGGCGGGGTTCACGTTGCTCCTGGCGCTCGGGGCGCTCCTGGCGCTCGGGGCGACGTTCGTCGCGCCGGACCTCGGGGCGAGCCTCGTTGCGCTCGGGAGCACGCTCCCGGGCCATGGCGGGCTGATCCGTGCCGCGCGTTTCGCGCTCACGCGATCCGCGCTCGTTGTCGCGTCCACCCTCGCGGTCTGAGCCGCCGCCGGGTCTGCGCCCGCGCTCGCCGTGCGGGGCCGAGTAGGAGCCGGAACGCTCGGGTTCCCGCGCGGGTCCGCCGCGAGCGGGCTCGCCGGAGAACTCCGGACTGCTGCGTTCCGGACTGCTACGTTCCGGACTGGCACGCTCCGCAGGTCGTTCCGCCGCGCCGCGCTCCGCGCCGCCGCGCGCTTCGCGGGACTCCTGGTGGCGCTCGCCGCCTCGGCCACGCCCGCGACCGCGGCCGCGCCCCGAGCCGCGTCCATGTTGCTGGTGACCGCGCTCGCGCTCCCGGCCGCCGTGCTCGCGCGGCGCGTCGAAGCGGCGCGGCTCCGGATCGGTGCCGTCGTGATAGGTGCCCTCGACGTCGAGCAGGTGAGTGGGAACCTCTTCCGCCAGCCACAGGGCCTTGCGGTCGTAGAAGCTGATGCCCTCCTCCCATGCGTCGAGCGCGTGCACGACCAGCACGGTGTAGTCGCGCGAAGCACGCCGGCCGGACTCAGCCGCGTCATCCTGGGTGATGGCGAGGTGCAGGAAACGCCGCCGTCCGCCGCGCAGTCCGAAGCGACGCGCGCGTTCGAGCTCCTGCTCGGGCACCGCCACGAACAAGTATTCGGGCGGCTTGGACGAGGGCCCGGGCTCGACCGGGATCGAATGGCCGTAGAGCGCGCGGATGCGCTCGTCCTGGATGTCGTAGCGCGGCCGGTCGCCGGCCGTGACGGCCTCGCGCACGTCCTCTTCCTCTACGGGTTCGCCGAGGCGCTCGTTGAGCGCATGCACGACGTCCTCGAGGTCAGCGAATCCATGGGCATCCAGCTCGAGGTCGAAGGTCTCCGGCTGGTGGCGGAGCATGAAAGCGAGCGAACGCGTGATGCGCTCGATCAACGCGGAATCGGTCATCGGCAAAGAAGGTTCGATAGGGTGTTCGGCGGGCGGGTTCGAGGAATCGTCCCCGTGAGAAGTCCAAGGAAGTACCCCCCGAGAGGGCGCGATTCTAGTCCCTAGTGTCCTGTTTGCGGGCAGCCTTGAACAGGAGGCAGGAGGATCGCGGCCACCGGCGACCCCGGGCGGGGTACGCCCCGGGTGCGATTCTGTCGATAGGCCACGCACGCGATGGAGCCTGCGCGCGACTTCCTGCCCCTCGTCTTCGCCCTGCTCCTGGGGGGCGCCGTGGGACTCGAGCGCGAGTACCACGGCCGGCCGGCCGGCCTGCGCACCCACATCCTGGTGTGCCTGTCCTCGACCATGCTGATCATGATCGCGCGCCAGCTCGGGCGCGAGGATCTGGGGGGGCGCACGGTCTTCGACCCCAATCGCATGGGGGCCGGGATCGTGACGGGCATCGGCTTCCTGGGGGCCTCGACGGTGCTGCGCAGTGGCGACTTCCTGCGCGGCCTGACCACCGCGGCGTGCATCTGGTTCGTGGCCGGCCTGGGGATCGTGCTCGGCGACCAGCACTATGCCCTGGGAACCTTGTGCACGGCCATCGTCCTGCTCGTCCTGACCGTCGTGAACCGCCTGGCGAGCGTGATCACGCCCACCATCTACCGGCGCCTGATCGTGGTCGCGCGCCGGCCGGAGCTGGAGCCGCTGGTGGCCGAGGTGCGCACCATCCTCAAGAACGAGAAGATCGCCGTGATGGACGTCGTGAGTGGCCATGACAACGACAGCGGCCAGCAGGAGCTGGTCTTCTTCCTCTCGCTGCGCAACCTGGGTCAGGCTCCGCGCATCACCGAGCACGTGGCCGGGCTCGCGGGCGTGCGCCAGGCACGCTGGAAGCCGATCGCGTCGGCACCCTGATCCAGGCCGCACCGCGGAGACGCGGAGAGCGCGGAGAACTGCCGAGGAAGGGAAGAACAGAACCAGGGGCCTGCGGGGCTTCGGCCTTCCGATAGTCCACGATCCGGAGGCCCATTCTCCTTCCTCCGTTCCATTTCGCGATCCGGTTCACCGTCACGCCGTGCAGCTCCACGTCCTCCGCGTCTCCGCGGTGCGTTCGAGCCTCAGTTCGCCAGCTCCAGCGGCGGCAGATCCATTTCCGCCGGCACCGGCACGCCGAGCAGCTTCAGCACCGTGGGCGCGATCTGCAGCGCGCGCACGCCTTCCTCGGGCAGCGCGATCTTCTTGTTCGAGAAGAACACCCCCGGCACGTCGGAGAGCGCCATCGAGACGTGGTCGCCCGACCAGTTCGAGTCGTTGTCGGAGCAGATCGGCCCGAGCGTGTAGACGCCATCCTGGTTCAGCGTGGACAGCCCGCCCGAGGAGGTCGACCAGCCCACACGGTAGGGCGCCTTGAAGCCGGGGATCAGGTCCGCCTCGAGCCCGAGGTGCGCGCCCGAGTGGATGTCGCGCGGGATGTAGACCTCGCTGCAGATGCGCTCGCCGCCCTCGGGATCCTCGGCCTTCAGGAGCTTCTTCTTGATCTCGTCCAGGAGGTCGCGCGCCTCGTCGCGTGAGACGATGCCGTTCGGCTCGCGGCCCTGGAGGTTCAGGTAGATGAAGCCCAGACCGCACGCGTACGCCTTGGTCTTGGACCAGTCGACGTACAGGAGCGCGTTGCGGTTCTCCTTGGTCAGCGGCTTCAGCGCGAGGTAGCCCTGCTCCGCCAGCCAGTTGTTGACGTGCACCTGGCGCCGGAAGGACTGGAAGCCGTGGTCCGAGATCACCAGCAAGGTGTCCTCGGGCGCGAGCTTGGCCAGCACGTCGCCGATGATGCGGTCCATCTGGCGGTAGATGGCGGGGATGGCTTCCGAGAGCTTGGTGCGCTCGCCGAAGAAGGTCATCTCGCGCGCGGCCGCGGCGGGGTCGTGCAGCGGATGCTTGGCGTCGTAGAACTGGTAGGTCATGTGCTGCACGCGGTCGGTCGTGCTGAAGACGCTCATCAGGCAGCGCCAGTCGTCCTTGGCAAGACGCTCGTGCGTCAGGAGCTCGCGCCACTTCTCGGTGAACTCCACGTCCTCGAGCAGCACCTCGGGCTGGATCTTCTCGTCCTTGAAGGGCATGGTCAGGGTCGGCCAGCCGTAGGTCTCGTAGGGGCCGCACTCGGCGGCCAGCTCGGCCGCGAACTCGAAGGGGCTCGAGATCGGTTGCCAGAAGGGCGGCTGGCGCGGGTCGATGTCGAGCACGTTGACCAGCAGCTCGATGTGCGGCTGGAGCTTCACCAGCTTCACGCGCGTGACGGCGTGCACCTCGATCAGCCAGTTGAGCTCGAAGGTGAGGTCGTAGAACTCGGACCAGTCCCCCACTCCCAGGCTCTGCTCCTGGGCGCCGATCTTCACGTGCGCCTGCTCGCCCTCGGGGCGAATCTCGAGATCCAGGGTCACGCGGCCGTCGTTGCTGCTCGAACTCCGCTGCTTGCCGAGAAGGTCCTTGAGCTGGTCCTTGCGGGTCGCGAGCTCGAGCGACGGCGACGCCTTGGCCTTGGCATCCAGCGCGTCGTACTCCGCCTGGAGTTTTTCCTGGAGCGCGAAGTTCTTCGGCCCGTAGATCTTGGAGCGGATCACCCCACCCTCGTCGTCCACGCGGAAGATCGTGCCGGCCGTGGTCGTGCCCTTGCCCTCGCGGCTGAACTCGGCCGGATCGGTGGTGTAGAGGAACCACTGCCCGAGGTCGCCGCGCGCGTCCGGCAGGCCCAGGCCGTGCAGCACCTTGGCGCCGGACGTGGTCGGGCCGTCGAAGGACTGGGCCGCGTCCAGCACGACGCACGCCACGCCGGCGCGCGCGGCGTGGTCCCAGAAGCTTTCCACCTGGTTGACGTTGGCCGTGCGCGGGTAGCTCGCGGGCAGGAGTAGCCGGACCTGGAAGCCGGCGAAAGCCGCACCGCCGCCGACCAGGAGGCCCAGCACGGCCGCCAGGACGAGGCGCCGGAAGACGACCAGCGCCAGGAGGAGCACCGCCAGAAACGTCCCGCCGCCCGCGACCGCGGCGAAAGTGGCCGGGCTCCAGATCGGGATCGGGGTGTGCTCGAAGTCCTCGAGCGGCGCGCTCTTCTTCTCGATGTGACCGAAGCCCGGGCTCACCCTGCCGCTGGACAGGTCGCGGCGGATGAAGCCGGGCACGCCGGTCTTGGCCGGGTTCTGGCCGCTGTTCAGCGAGGCCCAGGAAACCGGCGACTCGGCCGGCACGACCACTTCGAGGGGTGCGAAGGTGCCGCTCTCGGCCAGCTTGCGAAAGGTCGGATAGCGCTCCGGGTCCCGCTTCATCAGCTCCTTCACCCGGTTCGCGTCGGCCCCGTCGAAGCCCAGGATCACGACGCGGCCCTCGCCCGGGACCGGATCCGCCGTCCCCGCGCGCGCGGCGGGGAACGGGACCAGCAGGGCGAGCAGGACTGCGGAAACGAGAGCGGAGAGGATCCGGGGTCGGTTCATGAGGAGGACTGTGGCCGCCCGTGAGCGGCGGGATAGGATCCCCGAGCGGATGCGACGTGCAGGACGACAGGCCGTGAGCAGAGTGAGCAGGGAGCCTGGCAGGATCCCGGCGTCCGTGGGGGTCGAGCGAGAATGAGGAGCGGACGATCCGCGCGGCTAGCTAAGGCTCGGCGCCGGAGCATGTCAAACGCGAAGCCCGCGGAGCGGGGTCGCGCCATGCTCATCCTGCTGGCGCTCGTGTTCGTGGCGGGCCTGCTGTGGTTCTGGCTCGGGGGCAGCGAACGGCAGACGGAGCGCAGGCTCGCCTCCGCTCCGCAGACTCCGCCTGCGGATCCTCGCGCGCCTGCCGAGCTCGCCCCGGTCCCGCCACCCGCCGCGCAGCCGACCCCCACGGAGGCCGGCACCGGCGAGCTGGAGCCGTTCGCCTCGGCGCGCACGACGCCGGCACTCTTCGCGGGCAAGCTGGGCTCGTTGCGCGGCCACATCGAGGTCTCGGGCGAGGAACCGTTTCCGAGGAACTGGCGGCTCGTGCTGCGCGCGAGCAAGACGCTCCCCGCGCGCGAGCACGCCGCCCCGCGCACGCTCGATTTCAGCGACGGACGAGCCGACTTCGAGGTTCCGGACGTGCCGCTCGGCGGCTATGACGTGTGCGGCGAAGCGGCCGGGTTCAGCGGTCAGATCCACCCGGTCCTCCTGGAACCGGGCAACGAGCATCCCTTCGTGAACCTGCGCATGGTGCCGGCCGGTCTGCTCGAGGGGCGCATCCTCGACGCGCGCCGGAACCCCGCCGAGGGTATTCCGGTGACGCTCTTCGCGCTGGCCGACAACGCCGCGAGCGAGGCCTGGACCGACGCGAACGGCCTCTTCCGCTTCGAGCGGGTGGCCGACGGCGCCTACGAGCTCCTGGTGGGCAAGGCCACGGCTCCGCTCCTGCCGGAGCGCCGCCCCGTGCGCTTCCAGGCGCCGCGCCTCACCTTCCCCGACATCGAGCTGCCGGCCCTGGGCGAGATCCACGTGCGCGTGGTCGATTCGCTCGCGCGCCCGCTCGAGGGCGTGGAGGTGCGCGGCAGCGGCACGAACGGCGGCCTGGTCGAGGGCCGCACCGACTTCGACGGACGCCTGGTGGTGCGACACCTGCCGGCCGGTCACTTTCGCCTGCGCCTCGCGCACCCTTCGTTCGCGCCGGAGTACGAGCGCCGCGTCGCCGTCGATGTCGTGGCCGGTCAGGTGGCCGAAGCTCCCGTGCGCCTCGGGCCGTAGGCTTTTTCACCCTGGGAGCGCCGGGCTCCAGCCCGGCTCCGGTTCTTTCTTTTCTTCTCCGTCTCCGAGAGCACTGAGGAAAGAAACAGAGCAGAGCCGGGCTGGAGCCCGGCGCTCCCGGGTGAATCACTCCAGCGCGCGTGCCAGGTCTTCCTGCAGGTCGGCGGGATCCTCGATCCCGACCGAAAGCCGGATCAAGCCCGGCTCGAGCCCCGCCAGCTGGCGCTCCTCCTCGCTCAGGCCGACCTGCGAGAGGTCGCGCGGGCGGCTGGCGAGACTCTCGACTCCGCCCAGGCTGGCCGCCTCGGCGAAGAGCTCGAGCCGGCGGATGACGCACAGGGCCGCCTCGTCGCCGCCGGGCACGACGAACGAGAACAGCCCGCCCGTGTGCGCCAGGAGTTCGCGCGCGAGCGCGTGCTGCGGATGCGACTCGAGACCGCAGTGGTGCACGCGCAGGACGCGCGGGTGGCGCTCGAGGAAACGCGCCAGGGAGAGCGCGCTCGCGCTCTGCGCGGCCAGGCGCAGGGCCAGCGTGCGGATGCCGCGATCGAGCAGGTAGGCCGGCTCCGGATCCATGCAGCCGCCCGCCTTGGTACGCCACAACCACACCGCGCGCAGGAGCTCGTCCGAGCCGGAGAGCGCGCCGCCGATCAGGTCGGAGTGTCCGCCCAGGTACTTGGTGGCCGAGTGGTAGACGAACTGGGCTCCGAGCGCGAGCGGACGCTGGCCGAGGGGCGAGGCCAGGGTCGCATCGACGGCGAGCTGCGCCGCGGGCGCGCGCGCGCGCAAGAGGGCCGCGAGCCGCGGCAGGTCGGCCACGTGGTTGAGTGGATTCGAGAGGCTCTCGCACAGGACGAGCCGCAGCGCGGAGTCGCACAACCGCTCCAGCGCGCCGAAGTCGTTCGAGTCGATGCGCACGAACTCGACGCCGAGGCGTGGACACAGGAGCTTCACGAGGTCGACCGTGCCGCCGTAGATCTGGCGGAAGAGCACGACGCGCTGGCCGCGCTCGAGGGTCGCCATCAGCAGCGCGTGCAGCGCCGCCTGTCCGGAGGCGAACACCAGGGTGCGATCGGCGCCCTCCAGGCGCGCGATGCGCTGCTCGACGGCTTCGAGGGTGGGGTTGGTCTCGCGCGTGTAGCACAGGGTGCGATCGGCGCGGCCTGCGGCGCGCGCGGCATACGTCCGGTCGTCGAGACGAAAAATGCTGCTGCGCACAATCGGCGGCGTGAGCGGAGCGCCCGGGCCGCCCGCGTCGGCGTGCACGCACAGCGTGGCGGGTCGCAGGGCGCGCTTGTCTTGATCGCTCTTCTGCATGGATTCCTCCGCGGCCCACTTCATGCCCTGAGCATGGTCGCGGCAAGCTCAGCCCAGAGCCCGGGCCAGCCGCGGCGCTCGCATTGAATCGATCCGGCCCGGCCGTACACTCCCCCGCCATGCCCGCCCCCCTCGCCGAGCTCGAGCGCCTGGACCTCTCACGCACGATCTTCAGCGTGGCGGACATGCAGAAGGTGCTGCAGCAGCGCGGGACCTTCTCGCTGATCCACGGGATCCTGCACCTCGATCCGAAGAGCGACATCGTGGTCGGCTACCACGACGTGCGCGCCGACGAGTGGTGGGCCAAGGACCACGTGCCCGGGCGCCCGATCTTCCCCGGCGTGCTGATGGTCGAGGCTTCGGCCCAGCTCGGCAGCTTCGACTTCTTCCACCGCCACCCCGAAATTCCGCTCACCTTCATCGCCTTCACGGGCATCGACGGCGCGCGTTTTCGCGCCACGGTCGAGCCGCCGTGCCGCCTGTACTTCGTCGGCAAGGCCACCAAGAACCGCGTGCACGGCGGCAAGGTGATGTTCGTCTACGCGTTCCAGGGCGTGGTCGACGGCAAGATCGTGTACGAGGCCGAGATCTCGGGCATGCAGCTCTGAGTTCAACTGGGAGCGCCGGGCTCCAGCCCGGCTCGGATTCTTCTTCTTTCGCGACGAGCCCGGAAGAGAGGAAAAAGCACGGAGACAGAGCCGGGCTGGAGCCCGGCGCTCCCGGCTATCCCAACCCCGAACCGAATGACGGCGGCGCGCTGTACTCGGGCTCTTCGTGGCCCTCGGCGTCCAGGATCGCCAGCACGTCGAGCTCGAGGCAACGGCAAGGGACGCCCAGCAAGCTCGCGAGCGAGGGCTGGGTGTTGCCGCCCTCGCCGCTCAGGACCTCCTTGACGTAGGTCCCGTGCTGGGTCGAGAGGCGCACGCGCAAGCGCGCGGGAGTCTCCAGGGGCTCGAGCGTGCGGAACTCGATCCAGCGCAGGCGGTCCTTGTCGGCCCGGCGGTGGGCCACGCGATCGGGCGTGTGTTGCGTGATCTCCAGCCGCCGGCCGGAGAGCGCGGCGAGCTTCTCAGGCTCGACCTCGCCCTCGAGCTCGACCAGGGCCTCGTACTCCTTGGCGTGGGGCGTTTCCTTGAGGATCGCGATGCGGCTCTTCTCGGTCCAGTGCAGGCCCTGGATCTCCAGGCGTCCCTCGTTGCGGCGGTTGATCTCGGCCTCGAGCGCGGCCAGATCCACCTCGAAGACCTTGGGTTCGACCAGCTCGAGCACGAAGGGCCGCCCGTTGCCGAGCATGCGCACGTCCACGTCCTCGCGACCCGCGCCGTGGAAGACGTGCTTGCGCGTCCCGAAGGCTTTGCCGGCGACCCAGCCGATCAGCTCCTGGACCGAGTCCTTGGTCAGTTTCCCGAAGCCCTCGCAGCGCTCACACTTCTTGCGCCGGCGCGGGTGCCCCTTGCACACGGGGCAGAAGAACACCGTCTGCGGCAGGTCGCGCGCGAGCTTGCGGTAGCGCCCTTCGAGGAAGACCTTGGTCTTGGGGGGACGATTCATCGGGAGAACTCGGGAGCCCTCGCTCCCGGAACGAGTCGAACGTTCGCGGTACCCCCCGCGCGCGGGCGCGGACGAAGGGGCGGGAAAGATAGCGTCAAGGGCCAGGGACGGGAAGGCCGGCGAGCGTGGACGCGGAATTCGCTCGGAATTCCGGCCCCGATCCCTAACTTTGGCCACCCGCGATGCACCCCGTCCTCTTCCGGATCCCAGGGCTCGACTTCCCCGTACGCACCTTCGGCGCCCTGGTGGCCTGCGGGATCCTGCTCGGCATCTGGGTCTGGGGCCGCTTGCTCGCGCGCTACGGCGACGATCGGCGCGAGGATCCGCAGCGTGGTGCCCAGGTCGCGCTGTGGCTCGTGATCGGGATTCTCGTGGGTGCGCGCCTCTTCTACGTCGCGGTCGAGAGCACGCGCTACCTGACGGCCGACCTGAGCGCGCCGATGCGCGCGTTCCTGGACGAGGGCGAGCGTGGAGCGGGAGCGGCGGGGCTCACGCCGGAAGAGCTGGAGGCCGCGCGCAAGGTCTCCGTCGGACACGACTTCCTGCACGACCCGTTCAAGATCTTGCTGATCTGGCAGGGCGGCCTGGTGATGTACGGCGGGATGATCGGTGGGATCTTGTTTGGCCTGTACGCCTCCAAGAAGCACGGCCTGAAGCCGTGGAACGCATTCGACACGGCGCTCGTGTGCGGTTTCTTCGGGATGGTGCTCGGCCGCTTCGGGTGCCTGTTCGTCGGCGACGATTACGGCCGCGTCGTGCCCGCGGCCTGGGAGCAGTCCTGGCGCCCGCTCCAGCTCCCGAACGGCGGCGAGATCGGTCCGCTGACCATCCGCGTGCCGAGCCTCGCGTGGTTGAACCAGAACTCCGAGAGCCTGTTCGACCACGATCTGGCCGGCAAGGTGCTGTGGGCCACGCAACCCTGGATGAGCCTCAACGCGCTGCTCATCGCGCTCGCTGGTCTCCTGTGGCTGAAGTTCCGGCGCCACCACGGCGTGCCGGGCGCGCTCATGCTGCTGCAGTACGCCGTGTGCCGCTTCACGATCGAGGCCTTTCGCGGCGACGAGGTGCGCGGCGTGTGGTTTGGCGGCAAGGTCTCGACCTCGCAGCTCGTCTCGGTGGTGATCTTCGCGCTGGGTCTGTGGCTGCTCGTCAGGCGGCGCGCGACGCCTGCGGTCGTCCAGGCCTGATTCCATGACGCGCGTCGTGCTCGCGGGCATCGACGAAGCGGGTCTCGGGCCGCTGCTCGGCTCGCTCGCCATCGGCTACGCGCTCCTCTCTGCGCCGGCGGCCGAGCCCGAGCCGTGGAAGCGCCTGCGCGGCAGCGTGGCCAGGTCTCCGCGCGCGAAGGCGCGCCTGGTCGTGGCCGATTCGAAGCTGGTCTTCACCCGCAACGAGAAGGGCGAGCGCCGGCTCGAGACCACCGTGCTCTCTTTCCTGGCCCAGAAGGCCTTCCTGGCGCAGAAAAACGGCCTGGCGCTCGAGCGCGACCCCGAACGCTTCCTGTTCGGCGCGCTGGCCCCCGCGCCCGCCTGGCGGGCCCTGCCCTGGCGCGCCGAGCTCCCACGGCTCCCCTGCTTCGTGGAGCCGGACGCGCTCGAGCTCTCGAGCGCGCTGCTCGCGCGCGCCCTCGCGCGCGCCGAGCTCGAGCTGGTCGACGCCGGCGTTCGTCTGGTCCCGGCCAGCGAGCTGAACGCCTCCTTCGCCGAGACCCACAACAAGGCCGCCTCGGTGTGGGTCAAGGTGCTCGAGGTCCTGCGGCACGTCTGGGCACAGCGCGGGCTCGGCCCGCTACGCGCCACGGTCGACATGCTCGGCGGGCGGCGGCGCTACGGCTCCTTGCTCGGCCGCGCTTTCCCCGAGGCGCGCGTCGAACTCGTCGGCGAGAGCGCCGGGCGCTCGGCGTACGCCCTCGCCGCCCAGGACGGGAGCGGCGTGATGGAGCTCGAGTTCCTGGTGCAAGGCGACCGCAAGGTCTTCGCCACCGCGCTGGCCTCGTGCTGCGCGAAGTACGCGCGCGAGCTGGAGATGCACGCCTTCAACGCCTACTTCGCGCGCTTCCAGCCCGAGCTCGCGCCCACCGCCGGTTACCGCAGCGACGGCGCGCGCTGGCTGGCGGAGGCAGAGGTCGCGCTCCTGAAGAGCGGGCTCACGCGCGAGCTCCTGGTGCGCACGCGCTGATTCCGGGGACGTTCACAGTTCCTTGTGGAACTGGAGCTGCTGCTTGGCGCACCGGAAGCCCAGGCGCACGTAGAAGTCGTGGGCCGAACTGCGGGCCACGCGCGAACGCAAGCGCAGCGCAACGAGCCCGCGCGCGCGCGCCCAGTCCTCGGCGCGGCCCATCAGGCTGCGGCCGATGCCCTGGCGGCGGGCGGCGGGGTCGACCACCATGCCCGTGACGAGCCCAGTCGGGTCGCTGGCCAGCGACAGGAACTCCTGCACGTGGACCCAGCCCAGCAGCACGCCGCCGTCCTCCTCTTCGGCCACGAACACGGCCTGGTCCTGCCGCGCCAGCAGGCGCGCGAGCCGCGCCCGCACTCCTTCGAGCGGCGTCGGATAGCCGAGCTCCTCGACCAAGCCTACGAGTCGCTCGGCGTCAACCAATCGGGCCGGGCGGAAAACGATTCCCATGGCGCTGTGAGAAGCAAGGATAGCGCAAGAGCCGCACGCGGGCCTTCGCTGTCTCAGTCCCCCGACCGGGGAGAGCCGAAACAACTCGCGATGTTCCGCGCGATCCGTCCGCGCGGCGAGGGCGTCCCCGCGAGCCCGCCGGAGAGCCAGTCGACTTCGACAACGGTTTCGACCGGGGTCGAGTCGCTGCTCGCGCTCGGCCTGTGCGCGATCGTCATCCTCGCCTCGATGGCTCTACTCCGGCGTTCGAGCGACTACTCGCGCGTCCTGGTGGAACTCCAGCTCGACACTCCGGGATCCTTGCCGCGCAAGCCGCGCGCCCCCGGTAGGTTCTCCGCTGCGGAGCCGCGGCCCGACCTCGTGATCCTCCTGGCGCTGGACTCGCTGCGCGCCGATCACCTCGAGCTGTACGGCTACGAGCGCGAGACCGCGCCGCGCTTGCGCAGCCTCGGGGAAGAGGGCGTCGTGTTTCGCACGGTCTGTGCCCAGTCCTCGCAGCCCCTGACCTCGCACAAGTCGCTCCTCACGGGCAAGTACCCGGCCACGCTGATGCTCGAGCAGACCGGGGCGGATGCGCTCGAACTCTCCAGCCTGCCGGATCCGAGCGCGTACCTGGTGAGCACGTTCGCGCGCGTCGAGGGGCGGCTCGCGGCCGGCTTCCGGGAGCACGGTTTCCGCACGGCCGCTTTCACCGATGGCGCCTGGACCAGCCGCGCGGCCGGCTTCGAGCACGGCTTCGGCGTCTTCGACGACGAAGGCGGCGGACTCGGCGCCATCCTGCCGCGGGCCCTGGCCTGGCTCGAGAACACCGCGGCCGAGCCCGCCTTCGTGTTCGTGCGCGGCGGCGACCTCGCCTGTCCCTACTCCGCGCGCGAACCCTTCGATCGGGCCTTCTGTCCCGACCATACGGCGCACGCCGCCCTGGACGAACGCTGCGAGCAGGCACGCGCGGCCGTCGAACTCGCGAGCGCCGACCTGGACGCGCTCTGCGCCCACTACGACGGCGCGCTGGCCAGCGCCGACGAGCACCTGGGACACTTCTTCGACGAGTTGCGCGCGCGCGGGCTCTACGAGCGCGCCCTGATCGTGCTCACCTCGGCCCACGGGGAAAGCCTGGGCGAGCGCGGCGTGGTCGGGCACGGCGGTCTGTACCTCGAACAGCTCCTCGTGCCGCTGATCCTGAAGTTCCCCCAGGCCTGGAACCTGCAGCCGCTCGCGGTCACGGAATCCGTGGAGCTGGTCGACCTGCTGCCGACGCTGTTCGCGCTGAGCGGCATCCAGGCCGCGAAGGACCTGGACGGCCGCTCGCTCTTGCCGCTCTTGCGCGGCGTGCGCGGACGCGACTACCTGGTCGCCCAGAGTTCGTTCGAGGAGCCGCCCGAGCTGCGCTCGAACCCGGTCAAGCGCTCGCTCCTGCGCCCCGGACGCTGGCAATTGATCCAGGACAGCGCCCGCGCGCAGGCGAGCTTCTACGCCCTGCACGAGGACCCCGAGGCGCTCAGCGCCGTGCCGGTCGCCGCGGAGGAGTTCTCGGCCCTGCTCGACGTCCTGCTCGAGCGCGGACGGCCCGACGCGCGCGCGCTCCAGCACGGGGCGGCAACGCTCCGTTTCAGCGCGGACATCGAGCGCGAACTCGAGCAGCTCGGCTACGGCGCCGCAGTGCTCGCTGGCCAGAGCCAGGCGACGGCCCTAAGGTAGCCGGCCCTCCCTTGAAGATCGCCATCCTCGGCGCCGGCGTCTCGGGCCTCGCCCTCGCGCGCACTCTCGGCGAGCACGGTTTTCCGCTCGCGGACCTCACGCTGTTCGAGGCGGACGGGGTGGTGGGCGGCCTGTGCCGCTCGAAGACGGTCGACGGCTTCACCTACGACGTCGCCGGCGGGCACATCCTGTTCAGCAAGGACCGCCAGGTGATGCAGTGGATGAAGGATTGCGCCGGCGGCGACGAGGCCTTCGTGCGCCGCGACCGGCACACCAAGATCCGCTTCGGCAACCGCTTCGTGCACTACCCCTTCGAGAACGGCCTCGGGGACCTGCCGGAGCAGCCCAAGTTCGAGTGCCTGATGGGCTACGTCGAGGCCTGGCACGCGCGCGACAAGCACCAGACGCGTGCGCCAGCCGACTTCAAGGGCTGGATCCACTGGCGTTTCGGCGAGGGCATCGCGCGCCACTTCATGGATCCCTACAACGAGAAGCTCTGGAAGCGACCGCTGGAGGAGCTCGGCTCCGAGTGGGTGGCGGGCCGCGTGCCCGACGCGCCCATCGACGACGTGCTGAAGGCGGCCATCGGCGTGCGCACCGAGGGCTACACGCACCAGGCGCTCTTCTACTATCCGAAGTCGGGCGGCTTCCAGGCCATCACCGACGGCATGGCGAGCACGCTGCGCGCGCGGATCCGCCTCTCCACCCCGGTGCAAGACCTCGTGCGCGCGCAGGACGGCGGCTGGCGCGTCAACGGCGAGCCCTTCGACGTCGTGGTGAGCACGCTCCCGCTGAACGAGCTGCCGGACGTTGTGCGCGACATGCCGGCCGGCGCGGCCGAGGGCATGCGCGGCCTCGCCTACAACTCGATCGTGACCCTGCTGGTGGCCCTCGATCGCCCGACGCATCCTGATCTCTCGTGGATCTACCTGCCGCACCACGAGCAAGGTCCGGTCAACCGCGTGACCTACATGTCGAACTACTCACCCGGGAACGCGCCCGAGGGCAAGACTTCGTTCCTGTTCGAAGTCACCTTCCCCGGCGGTGCGGCACTGCCGGGAGAAGCGCTCGAGCGCGAGGCCCTGGCGGGCGTGGAAGCCGCCGGGCTCCTGCGGCGTGACGAAGTGCTGTTCACGGACCGTAGTACCTGTCGCTACGCCTACATCGTCTACGACCACCAGCTCCTCGCGCGCCGCAAGGCGGCTCTCTCCTGGTGCGCGGCGAACGCGCTCGTGCCGCTCGGGCGCTTCGGCCGCTACGACTACTTCAACTCGGACCAGTGTGTGATCGCGGCGCGCGAGGTGGCCGAGAGCTTGCTCGCGCGCGCGCAGGTCGGCTGACCTTGGTGGAACCGAGAGCGAGCGCGATCGTGCGCGAGCCGCGCCCGCTCGCGGTGGTGGTGCCCACCTGGAACGGCGGGGCGCGTTTTCGCGAGCTGCTGGTCGCGCTCGCCTCCCAGGACCTCGAGCACGAGCTGGTGGTGATCGACTCGGGCTCGCGCGACGGCACGGCCGAGGCCGCGCGCGCGGCCGGCGCGCGGGTCGAGCTCATCCCGCAGCGCGAGTTCAACCACGGCGCCACGCGCAACCGGGCGATCGCGCTGGCGCGCGGCGAGATCGTGGCGCTCCTGACCCAGGACGCGCTACCGATGGGACGCGCGTACCTGAGCTCGATCCAGAAACCCTTCGCCAACCCGCGCGTGGACGGCGCCTACGCGCGCCAGTACCCGCGCCCGGACTGCGACCCCTTGCTGGCCGAGCGCCTGCGACGCTGGAGCGCCTCGCGCAACGAGCCGAGCTTGCAGGTGCTCGTGCCGGGCGACCCGCTGGCCTCGCGGAAGCTCTACGACGCGCTGCCGCCGCTCGAGCGCTACTTCTCGTGCATCTTCGACAACGTGGCCTCGGCCGTGCGCCGCTCGAGCTGGGAGAAGCTGCCCTTCCCCGCGCGCACCTTCGGCGAGGACGTGGCCTGGGGCAAGCAGGTGCTGCTCTCGGGTGGCGCCATCGCCTACGAGCCGACCGCGCGCGTCGAACACAGCCACCGCATCGACATCCTGCGCGAGTTCAAGCGCCTCTACTGCGACCACAAGAACCTGCACGAGCTCTTCGAGCTCTTCCAGGTGCGCAACTGGCGCGCCGTCTGGCACGGCGCAGGAGGCCAGCAACAGTTCTACCGCGAGCTGCTCGAAGCTCAGCCGCTCACGCCCGCAGAGAAACGCTACTGGCGCCTCTACTCGATCCCCTACAGCTACGCCGAGGGCGCAGCCCAGTTCCTCGGCGCGCGCAGCCACTGGAAGACGAAGGAGAGCCGCTTCTGGGCTTGGGCCGACAGGCGCATCCGGCGCGGCGTGTGAGCTGGCCGTGTCGCGGCCGCGGATCGCGGAAGGAAAGATTTGACGGCCGCGGCGGCGCGTTCGAACGCGATCGGTAGAACGACGATGCACGCCTCTCTGTCCAAGCTGGACGGATCGGAGCGCGAATCCGCCGCGGGTGGTTCCCGAAATCGAGCACCTGTAGGAGACTCAGGAGTTCACGCCCACGCTGGCTCCCCGCCCGAGGACGCGAAGAGAATGCATGCCCCTCGCTGCGCTGCTGTCGTCGTGACCGTACTCCTCCTGGCCGCGGCCGCCGCGGCGGACACGATCTCCGGGCAGGTCGTCGACGCGAACGGTCAGCCCGTCCCGGGCGTGAACATCGATGCTTTCGACGTGTTCACCGGGCAAGCGGTTGGGCTGTTGAACGACGGGACCAACGCGAATGGGCTCTTCACGACCACGATCCCGCCCGGGCTCTTCCGGATCCAGTTCAAGCCGCCGCGGCCGCCCACGACGACGCATGTCGCCCTCGAGCTCGCGAACGTGGTGGTGGTCGGCGCGACGGATCTCGGGGTCGTCGTCCTGCCGGCCGGGATCTCGCTCCACGGCCGGCTCGTCGACGTGAACGGGGTTCCCGTCGAGGCCGTGAACCTCGACGTGAGGATTCTTTCCACCGGAGCCGATGTCCTCTTGCAGGCGGACAGGACGGGGAGGGACGGGCTGTTCAACATCGCCGTACCGGCATCCACTCCGCTCGAGCTCCTCTGCAAGACGAACGCCGTGACGAGCACAATGGCTCCGCGTGCCCTGACGCTCACCCTGACGGCCGACACCGATCTGGGCGACCTGACGCTCCAGCCGGGCTTCTTCCTGACCGGAAGCGTGGAGCGGTCGGGAGGCCTGCCGGTCGCGGGAGCCAAGCTGGACGTATTCGACTCCGTGAGCCGGGTGAATCTCTTCACACCGACCAACAGGACCAACGCGAACGGCGTCTTCAGCGTGGTGATCCCGGCTGCGACTTACTCCCTCGAGATCTGCGCGAGCGCGGCGAGCCTGCTCGTGGCCCAGGAGGTCTTCGGAGTGGCCGTCGCGAGCGACACGGACGTCGGCACCCTGACCATGCAGGAGGGCGTGCGCCTCTCGGGCACGATCACGGACTTCACGGGCGCACCGGCGCAGAACGCCGACGTGGACGTGCGCAGCGCGACGACGGGCCTCGCCGTGCTCCTGTGCGGCGACAACTCGAACGCCGCGGGCGCCTACTCGGTCATCGTCCCGACCGGGACCTTCCATGTCCTCTTCACGCCCGCGGGCGGCTGCGCTTCCGGACTGGGCCAGGACGACAACCGGGGCGTCCTGATCAGCGGCGACACCGTCCTCGATGGCGTGCTGCCCGACGCTACCGCGACGGTGGCCGTCTTCGACGGCGACGGCGTCAACGTGGACATGGTCAGCCCGGTCGCGGCGAGACTCGGCGCGCCGTGGAGCGTGCCCCTGACGATCGGGCACGCCCACGGGACCTCCGGAGCAGTCCTGCTCGAGGTCCGCACCGGCACGCTCAACGGACCGCGTTTTCCCTCCCCGTTCGGCGGTCGCCCGATGGAGTTCCTGACCACGGGACCCGTGCTCGGAAGGATCCCGGGCACCCACGACGGCGTGTCCGGAGGGATCGTTCCGCGCCTGATCCCGAACAACCCCGCGCTGCTCGGACGCGCGTGGTCCGCCCAGTACATCGTGGTCGGCGGGGGCTTCGTGGACCTGTCGCGCGCCGTGTTTGGCGTGATCGGCTGCCCGTAGCGAGCGCGCTTACTTCGCCGCGGCGGGCTTCTCGATGCGCCCCATCATCTCGCCGCCGTGCTTCTCGCCGCGCCACGTGCCGGCGTAGCTCGTGCCGTGGAACAGGACGCGCGCGTCGAAGGTGCCCATCTGCGGCACGGGGAACTGGTCGAGCGTGATCACCGGGGTATCGCCGGCCCACTCGACCGGGACGTAGAGCGGCACCTTCACGCCCGTCTCTCCGATCACGGATTCGAACAGCCACTTGCCGCCGTCGGCTTTCTCGACGCGCGAGATGGTGTAGCTGTCCTTCGCGGGCGGCGCGTCGGGGCGCGTGTCGTCGCTGAACCAGCCGGTGAGGCGCGCGCCGGTCAAGAGCTCCGCGAAGGCCTCTTCGCGCAGCTCTTGTTCTTCCTCGTCGCGACGCTCCGCGGTCGCGGACAGGATGAGGGCGGCGATCGGCAGGACGAGGATTGCGGCGTAGAGCTTCATGGTCGTGGACCCGGAATCCTAACGCGTCCGCGGCTGGCGCGATCGCGCCGGCGTGTTCGAGCGCTGTCGCGCTGGGTTCAGCGGCGTTCTCCGCTGCCTAGCGCGCGCACGAACGCCTCCCACTCCTCGGCCGACTTCGTCTCGTTGCGCAGCCACTCGAGCTTGCCGGAGCTCATGCCCGGTTCGTCCGGGAGGTCGATCTCGAAGGCCACCAGGAAGACATCGTCACCCTTGGCGACCCACAGGGAACCGCCGCGGTCCTCCAGCCCGGGGCCGTCGATCAGGTAGCGGCCACAGACGAGCCCGGCGCGCTCCTCCTCGCCCTGGTAGGCCAGCACCACCGGCCCCTTGGCGACGAGCTCGATTCCGCCTGGCCCGTGCACGGGATCGACCACCGCGAGCTCGGTCTCGCCCGCGGGCTCGGTGAGAAAACGCAGGGCCACGTTCAGGCTGGAGAAGTCGAAGTCGTAGCTGTGCCAGGGAAAATGCTCCAGCGCGCAGGAGAACTCCTGGCCCCCGACCTTGGCCACCAGACGTTTTCGGTCGGCGCTGGTCTCGAGCTCGGCCGCGAGCATGCGCGTGCCGTGCTCGTCGAGCCGAAAGGTGCGGAACCCGCGCACCGAGCAGACCTCCCAGTCCAGCTCGGCCACGACCAGCGTGGCCGCAGGCTCGCCGGGGTACCACTTGAGCGCCTCGAGGCGCGTCTCGCTGGCGAGGTAGAGCGCGAGCTCGCTCGGGCTCGAGCCGTCCAGGTTGGACTTCTCGTAGCGCTGCACGCGCCCGATCGGGATGCGTCCGGGCTCGTAGCGGAAGCCCTGGACTGCCGGGCCGGCCTGGACAGGCTCCTGGTAGGAGAACAGACACAGCGCGGCGAGCAACCCTTGCAGCATGGCGCCCATCGTCCGCGCTCCGCTTGCGCGAGACAAGGCTCGAACGTCCACCCTACTGACCGCGCTGCTATCGTTTCCTTCCATGCTCCCCTGCCTGCTCTCACTCGGACTCCTCGCGCTCCAGACTCCACAGCCCCCGAACCCGGCACCCGCTGGCCAAGCGCCCGCGAACGAGTCACCCGCGCAGCCACGCGGATTGCGCCTGTCGACGAGCGCGGCCTTCCCGGGCTACACGTTCTTCGCGCCGCTCGCCTCGAAGCACACGTGCCTCGTCGACATGGAGGGCCGCGAGGTGCACCGCTGGACGAGCGAGCACGCGCCCTCGGCCGTGTACCTGCTGGACGACGGCTCGGTCCTGCGCTGCGCGCGCCTCGACGACAACAAGATCTTCAACGGCGGCGGCATCTGCGGACGCATCGAGCGCATCGGCTGGGATGGCGAGCTCCTGTGGAAGTATGAACTCGCCAGCGAAGACCAGACCTCGCACCACGACGCGCGGCCAATGCCGAACGGCAACGTGCTCGTGATCACGTGGGAGTTCCGCTACCGCGAGGACTGCCTCGCCGCCGGGCGGGATCCGGCGCACGCGACCGACAGAGGGCTGTGGCCGGATGCCGTGCTCGAGGTGAAGCCGACGCCGCCCGCGGGCGGCGAGATCGTGTGGGAGTGGCACGCCTGGGATCACCTGATCCAGGACATCGACCCGGCGGCGGACAACTACGGCTCGATCCCGGACCACCCGGAGCTCCTGGACATCAACTACGACCACCGTGACGCGCCGCCCATGAGCGACGAGGAACGCCAGAAGCAGGCGGAGCTCGAGGCCGAGATGCGCGCGCTCGGCTACGCGGGTGGCGAAGAAGAAGAGCCCGCGGCCCCCGGAGCGCAGCCCGTCGTCGGCGGACCCGGCCTGCCTGACGGCGTCGGCTCCGACTGGCTGCACACCAACGCGGTCGACTACAACCCCGAGCTCGACCTGATCGCGCTCTCGAGCCCGCACCTCAGCGAGGTCTGGATCCTCGACCACTCGACCACCACCGATCAGGCCGCGGGCCACTCGGGCGGGCGCTACAAGAAGGGCGGCGACATCCTGTGGCGCTGGGGCAATCCGAAGAATCACGGTGCGGGTACGGCGGCCGAGCGGCGCCTCTTCTACCAGCACAACGTGCAATGGATCCCCGCGGGACATCCCGGCGCCGGCCACCTGCTGGTGTTCAACAACGGCCAGGCAAGACCGGACGGCGAGTACTCCTCGATCGATGAGCTGGTGCTGCCGCTCGAGCCGGGCAAGGGCTTCTCGCGCGAGGGTCCCGCCTTCGGCCCCAAGGAACCGATCTGGAGCTACCACGCGAGCGACAAGGCCAGCTTCTATTCGCCCTTCATCTCGGGTTGCCAGCGCCTGCCCAACGGCAACACGCTGGTCTGCGAGGGCCCGAAGGGGCGCGTGTTCGAGGTCACGAGCGCCGGGGAGATCGTGTGGGAGTTCTGGAACCCCATCGGCGGCGATCTGAAGGCGGACGGCGTCGACGGCAAGGCACTCTTCCGCGCCACGCGCGTGGCGGGCGACCACCCCGCTTTGAAGGGCCGGACGCTCCAGCCGCTCGAGCCCTCCGCCAAGCAATAGCTCTTTTGGGAACGCCAGGCTCCAGCCTGGCCTCCGAATCCGCCTCCGCAGGCCGCGAGGATCAATCCAGCTCTTCGTCCGCCCGGGCCTGGCGGCAGATCTCGCAGTCCTCCACCGCTCCGCTCGAGCTGGCCTCGGCCGCGCGCTTCTCGCCCAGCATCTCCGGCACCTCGGGCTCGTAGAACAGCGTGCCGAGCGCCAGATCGAAGGGGCCGAGGCCGATTCCGAGCCCCAGCGCGCCGACCTCGAGCCGGAAGAGTTTCCACAGCACGAGTTCGCCCAGCGCGCCCTCGCTCTCGCCCTCCAGCACCCGCAGGCGAAAAAGCCCGTCGTCCGCCCGCAGGCCGACGGCCGCGTGGCCTTCGAGCAGCCCGTCCGACTCGACGCGCGGCGGGCTGCCCTTGCTCCCCACGCTGATCACGGTGCATCCGGGGGAGAGGGCGGTGGTCAGGGCGAGCGCCAGGAGCGTGCGAAAAGCCATCGTCGTACCTGCTGGGAGTCGGGGAATCGGGAAGGGGAAGGGCCCGTTACCCGAGGAGCACTCGCGGGTCTCGACGTACGGGCAGAGG
>JANOGB010000727.1:0-15764 GCA_031413955.1 Planctomycetota bacterium
CCCGTCCTCTTCCTCGACGGTCCATGCCTCGACACACCCTGCGTCTGGAGCCCCTCCGCCTCAGGCCCGCCTCAGCCTCCTTGACCAATCGCATTATTGCGATACAATGCCATGCCCGCCACCCAGGTTCTCTTCTTCAAGGAGCTCGACGGTCGAGCTCCGGTCCTGGAGTGGCTGAAGGAACAGAAGTGCAGGGATCCGGAGGCCTTCGTCAGGTGCACGAAAGGGATCGAGAGGCTGCGAGAACTCGGTCACGAGCTCCGGCGCCCGGCCGCGGACACCCTGAGGAATGGGATCCACGAACTCCGCCTGCGGCAAGGCCGCGTCCACTACCGGATCCTGTACTTCTTCCACGAGCGGGGAGTCGCGGTGCTCGCCCACGGACTGACGAAGGAAGGCGATGTTCCGGATCGGGACATCGACCGAGCGTTGCAGCGGAAGTGCGCATTCGAGAAGTGCCCGGAGCGACACAGGCACGAGGAATGACCATGGCCAGACGCAAGAACCGACGCAAGCAGAAGACCAGCAACGCGGTCGAGATCCTCGATCGCCTCATCGGCGATGATCCGAAGCTCCGCCGGCGGGCCGAGGCCGCCAGGCTGAGCATGCGCGTGGCGCAGATGATCTACGATGCGCGCGCGGCGGCGGGTCTCTCACAAGCTCAGCTCGCGGAACTCGTGGGCACGACGCAGAGCGTGATCTCGCGGCTCGAGGACGCGGACTACGAGGGGCACTCGTTGTCGATGCTCCAGCGCATCGCGGATGCACTCCACCGGCGCGTCGAGATCCGCTTCGTGCCCGAGGTCGCGTAGTCATTCGGTTCCAGACGCAATGAACCTGCTCGGCGCTCTTGCCGCCCCAGAGCCGCTCCAGGAACTCGAATGGAGGGAGCTCCAGATTGGTTCAGGGCGGCTCGAGCAGGAATGAGCGGGAGCGGGGTTGCGCCAGCGGCATGTCTTCCGGAAGGACTGAAACCGATCGTCTGCCCTGCCGGTCTGTGCCGGCATGGCAAGCGTCGGCTTCCACGCACGACTTCCGCGATACGAGGAGGTGCTCATCCCTGTCGCCAAGCTGCGTGACTACCTGCTGGATCCGAACCACCTGGTCGGCCGGCCGAAGGCCATTTGCTTCGCTCGGCTCGGCTTCGGGCCGCGGCGCTGGAGGCTGTTCGAAGAAGAACTCAGGGAGCTCATCTCCCGTGAGCCCGCGTGGGCGTTCCCGGTCGGCCCTCACGGACAGAAGTTTCAGGTCTGGGGTACGATCCGCGGCCCCTGGAAACGGAGCGCAAAGATCGTCACCTACTGGATCGTCAGCTCCCCGGAGTCTCCACCTCGATTCGTGACCGCCTACCCGAGGTCCAAGCCATGAGATTCAAGCTGCTGGATACTGCGGTCCTGAACAAGGACCTGCCCGATCTCGGGCTCAAGCGCGGGGATGTCGGCGCCGTGGTGGAGATCTACTCGAGCGAGGCCTTGGAAGTCGAGTTCGTGCGCGGGTCGGGCGAGACGCAGGCGCTGGTGACCCTGAAGAAGCGCGACCTGCGCCGCATAGGAGATGACGAGCTCCTATCCGTGCGGCCGCTCGGACGCGGACGGCCACGCCGGCCGGGACCCGGGAAGAGACCGCGGCGCTGAATCGGCGCCGGAGCCCGCGCTGACGACCATGGTGGCCGCGCGCTAGACTCCGCGGGTGGATCTCAAGCCCATCTCGACCCCGGCGAGCGGCGAGGAGCGGGCGGCCATCGATGCGCTGCTCGGGCCGGTCGGCGAGGAGCGTCCGATCGGGCTGCGCGAGGCGCGCGGGTTGCGGCATCTGCTGTTGCCGGCGTTGCACGCGATCCAGGAGCGGTTCGGGTGGGTGACGCCGGGGGCGCTCGGGTATGCGTGTGAGCGGTTGCACGTGCCGCCGGCGGAGGCGTACGGGGTGGCGAGCTTCTATGCGTTGTTCGCGCTCGCGGAGCAGCCGCGGGTGGCGTTGCACGTGTGTGATGACCTGGCGTGTCATCTGGCCGGGGCGCCGAAGATCACGGCGGAGCTCGAGCGAGCGCTCGGGCCCGAGGGTGAAGCGCGTCAGGGGCGCACGTGGCATCGCAGTCCGTGCCTCGGGCAGTGCGAGCGCGCGCCGGCGGCGCTGTTGACGGTTGCCGGTGAGGCGCCTCGGACCTGCGCGCTGATCTCGGCGGATGGGAAGGCGATGCGGGGCGCGCTCGAGCGGCGTGAGGCTGCGCCGCCGCCGCGCACGAAGCTGCCCCAGATCGGCCGCGACGGCGGGCGATTCCCGCTGCGTCTCCTGGCGCGCGTCGGCCGCGTCGATCCGAGCTCGCTCGACGAGTACCGCGCGCATGGCGGCTACCAGGCCCTGCGGCTCGCGCTCGAGCGCGGTCCGGCGCACGTGATCCGCGAGGTGACCGACTCCGGCCTCGTCGGGCGCGGCGGCGCGGCGTTTCCGACCGGGCGCAAGTGGCAGGCGGTGGCGCAGGCGCCGGTGCGGCCGAAGTATCTGGTGTGCAACGCGGATGAGTCGGAGCCGGGGACGTTCAAGGATCGCGTGCTGATGGAGGAGGATCCGTTCGCGGTGGTCGAGGCCATGACGATCGCCGGGATCACGGTGGGGGCGGAGCTCGGCTTCCTCTACATCCGTGGCGAGTATCCGCTGGCGCACGAGCGGCTCGCGAACGCGATCGCGGCGGCGCGCGCGCGCGGATTCCTCGGTGAGATCGTGCTCGGGAAGGGCGTGCGCTTCGACATCGAGCTGCGCCGCGGCGCGGGCGCGTACATCTGCGGCGAGGAGACGGCGCTGTTTGCCTCGCTGGAGGGCTTTCGCGGAGAGCCGCGCTCGAAGCCGCCGTTCCCGGTCGAGTCGGGGTTGTTCGGCCGGCCGACGGTGGTGAACAACGTCGAGACGCTGGTCAACGTGCTGCCGATCCTCGTCGAGGGCGCGCAGAGCTACAAGAAACTCGGCACGCCGGGCTCGCCGGGCACGCGGCTCTTCTGCGTCTCGGGGCACGTCGCGCATCCGGGGTTGTACGAGCTGCCGTTCGGGGTGCGCTTGCGCGAGCTGCTCGAGCTCGCAGGCGCGAAGCGCATCCAGACCGTGCTGCTCGGCGGCGCGGCGGGGACGTTCCTCACGCCGAAGGAGCTCGACCTCGCGCTCACCTTCGAGGACACGAAGAAGGCCGGCGCGACGCTCGGCTCGGGCGTGGTGCTCGTTTTCGACGAGTCTGTGAAGCTCGGCCCCGTGCTCGAGCGCATCGCGCGCTTCTTCCGCGACGAGAGCTGCGGACAGTGCGTGCCGTGCCGCGTCGGCACGGTACGGCAGGAGGAGCTCGTGCAGCGCCTCGTGCGCGGAAAGTGCCACGGCTCGCGCGCGGCCGAGCAGGAGCTCCTCGGCGATCTCGGCCAGGTCATGCGCGACGCCTCGATCTGCGGGCTCGGCCAGACCGCCTCGACCGCGATTGAGAGCGCCGTGGCCAAGCTCGGCGCGCTCGGGATGGGAGCGCGCCCGTGAACCCGCACTCGATCGAGCCCGCCTTCCGCGAGCGCACGCCGCCCGCCACCGGCCGCGAGGTCGAGCTCGCGGTCGACGGCCGCAGCGTGAAGGTGCCCGAGGGCGCGACGCTGCTCGACGCCTGCAAGGCGCTCGGCATCGACACGCCGACCCTGTGCTACGCCGAGAACCTGACGCCGGTCAACGTCTGCCGCGTGTGCGTGGTCGAGCTCGAGGGCGCGCGCACGCTGGTGCCGGCCTGCTCGCGCAAGTGCGAGCCGGGCATGGTCGTGAAGACCGATTCTCCGCGCGTGCGCACGTCGCGCAAGCTGGTGCTCGAGCTGCTCGGCTCGTCTGTCGATCTCTCGACGACGCCGTGCCTCGAGAAATGGCACGCGCACTACGAGGCCGATCCCGCGCGCTTCGGCCCGCTCGCGCCGGCAGCCGCGGCTGGCGAGCGCGACCACGCTCACCCAGGCATGCACGCGACGCCGGACGGCGCGCACGCCGCCACCGTCGCGCAGCCGCCCAAGGTCGACAACGCGCTCTTCGCGCGCGACTACGGCAAATGCGTGCTGTGCTACAAGTGCGTCGAAGCCTGCGGCACGGACGCGCAGAACACCTTCGCCATCGCGCTCGCCGGACGCGGCTTCGAGGCGCGCATCTCGACCGAGTTCGACGTCTCGCTCACGGACTCGGCCTGCGTCTTCTGCGGCAACTGCATCGGCGTGTGCCCGACCGGCGCGCTCGTCTTCCAGAGCGAGTACGACCTGCGCCAGGCGGGCAAGTGGGACGAGAACCGCCAGACGCAGACGACGACCGTCTGCCCCTACTGCGGCGTCGGCTGCGCGCTCACGCTGCACGTGCAGGACAACACGATCGTCAAGGTCACCTCGCCGCTCGATTCGACCGTCACCGAAGGGCACTTGTGCATCAAGGGCCGCTTCGGCTGGCAGTACGCGGGCGGGAACTCGGCACCGGCGGTAGGCTCTGAGTCCGAGGGCATGTCTCGATGAGTACCCAGGACAGCGTCATCCACACCGATCCGGAGATCCTTGGAGAGACTCCCGTCTTCGTCGGCACTTGCCAGGCCGATTGCCGACCGATCGAACTGGCCCTAGACTTCGAGATATGAAAGGGATTCGCGCCAAGGTCACGAACGGTCGGCTCGTCGTAGACGAGCCCACCACGCTGCCCGAAGGCACCGTTCTCGACCTCGTGATCGACGACGAGGGCGACGATCTCGATCCCAAGGAACGCGAGGCCCTGCATGCGGCGATCGAGCGCTCCTGGGCATCTGCCAAGAACGGAAACCTGATCCCTTCCGACCAAGTCATCCGAGAGCTCCGGGGCCGCTCCTGATCCGGGCGTGGCCAGCCGCGTTGTCCTCACTCCGGAAGCTCGAGACCGGCCAGGACGATCGATGCATGGTGGCGTGAGCGTCGCCCCTTTGCTCCTGGACTCTTCACGGAAGAGCTATCCAGTGCACTCGAGACGCTCGCGGGCGTTCCCCAGGCCGGTGCTCCCTATCCGCATCCGCGAGTCCGGCATGTGCGTCGGCTCCTGCTCGGTGCGACAAGGAATCACGTGTACTATCGGCTCGAGGAGGACACGGTGATCGTTCTGGCGGTCTGGTCCGCTGTCCGCGGGTCTGGTCCGGACCTGACGCGTTTGTCCTGAACCTTCCATCCGTGCTCTGGCTGCGCGTCGTCCGTGCCGCTCCAGCCGCTGCGCCGCTGTGATCACGCCGCCAAGGGTCAGAAGCGCGCCAGCTCTTGCTCGATTCGCGCAGCCTTCAGGCGCTCGAAGGAGTTTGGCAGGAGATGGCCTTCCACCTCCAGGCGTTCGATGCGCACGGGTTTGTCGGTGCTCGTGCACAGGAAGAACCTGCCGGCCTGGCGCGTTCCGGTGTTCAGCGAGCACTGCGAATCGCCTTCGCAGAAGAGCGTGGCCATTGCGCCGTCGTGGCGCAGCTCCATCTCGTAGACCTTGTCCATGTAGACGGGATCCTTCTGGATGTCGGTGCTGGTCACCTCGTGCAGGTCGTAGCACTCCAGCTCTTGCAGGCCGATGGCCCACAGGAAGCGCTCCAGGCCGTCGTCGCAGATGCCGAGCGCGCAGGTGAAGCGCGGTCCGGCGCCTTCCGTCTCCATGTATTCGAGCGAGTAGCGCACGCTCAGCGGGGCTCCGAACTCGATGCGGCTACGCAGCGAGGCCTGACCGCGGGCTACCAATCGGCCCCCTTCCACGTGGAAGGGGATGTCCTCGCTCTGCTCCTTGCCCAGCGACTTGAGCGCCAGCGAGGGATAGCCCCCGCTCGAAAAATCCTCGAGCTCGCGTGGGTCGTCGAACTCGTAGGTGAGGAGTGCGGTGCCGTTCTTGCGCGTCGCGAGCTTGCCGCGCAAGAGCTTCTGGGGCTCGAGCCCCGCCTGCTCGCGGGTCACCAAGGTGCGCACGTGGTCCTTCAGGGCCGAGCGTTTCTGCTCGAGCAGGGGCAGCCCGTCGGCTTCGCGGCGCCAGGTGGCGAGCAGCTCGATGCGCGCGCGCGCTTCGCTGGCTTTCGCGGGCAGCTCGAGCCTGGCGAACTCGTCCAGGCGCCCCATCAGCTCACTGAGGCGTAGCCGTTCGGGATAGTCGCTGCGCAGGTCGGCCAGCAGGGCGCTGCCTTCCCCGCCATCGCTCTCGAGCAACTCGGCCGCGTTCTTCCTCTGCTGCAAGACGTAAGGATAGATCCGTGCCCACTTCTTCTTGCCGCCGCTCGATTTGTCGATCTGTCGTGCAAGGTCGAACGGATCGATCTGATCTGGGCTCAGGGAGGACGGAGCATGTTTCTCGAGGCTCAGGCGGCCGTCCGTGAAGCCCAGCACCAGAGACTTCAGCTTGTTCCCCTTGTACGTGAACTCGATCTCGGCCTTGCTCGCGAGTCGCTCGCGCAGGAACGAGTCGCGCAGCTCGACCCAGGCAGCGGCACGCCGCTGCTCGCGCTCGGCTCGCGCGCGCATGCTCTCGTCTTCCGCTGAGCGCGCCAGTCCATCCAGAATCTCCAGCCCCTCTCGTGCCCGGCCACGACCGAGCAGGTACAGGGCCATGGCGAGGCGCTCGTCCTCGGCGCACTCGAGGAGGTCGATTGCAAGTTCGGGAACCGTGGGCAGAGCCGGGGGTTCGGGAGCGGGAGGACTCGGCGTGGCTGCGCTGGCATTGGTCGGCGATCCGGGAGCCGGGGAACGCCCGAGGGCCTTTTGCACGACGTCGGGGTCGATCTCGCCCTTGCTGGCGCGGGCTTCCTTCCACGCCCAGGCGAGAAAGGCGTCGTCGATCTCGCGTCCGCTCGCGAGCTGGAAGCTCTGCGCGCAGCTTTGCCAGTCGGGATGCCCGGCGAAGACCTGCTTCAGGAAAGCGAGACAGCCGGGGCGGTAGCGCCGTCCCGCACCCTCGAGCAGGAAGTGCAAGTAGAGCGTCGACTGGCGATAGAAGGCGCGCTCCGCGGCCGCGAGATCCGTGGGCGGTAGGCGCTCGGGTCCGGCCTGCTGCTCGAAGAACGCCCCGAGGTTCTGCGGCTCCGACAGCGTGCAGAGCTCCTCGAGCGTGCGCCCGTGCGCCCAGCGCAGACGCTCGTCCTGGAGGTCGAGCAGGAAGTGCCGCAAATCCGCGGCCGGCGGCGCGACCGGCTTGTCCGGAGCCTCCAGGTCGCGGCGCGCGAGCTCGCAGGCCAGCGCTTCCAGGATCCAAGACGTGCTCGGCGCATTCAGGCCGGGTGCGAACCAGGCTTGCTGGCAGACGTGCAGGAAAGCGTGTCGCTCCGAGCGTTCTTGCGCGACGAGATCGCGGACCTTGTGGAAGGGATCCTCGCACACCACCGCCGCGTTCAGCGACGGGTCGTAGAGACCCTGGCCTTCGAAGTGCTCGCCACCCCCGGCGACGTTCCGGAAGTCGACCAGGGCGCCGGGTGAGCCGAGCACGGCCACCACCAGGCGCTGGTCCGCGCGCCGCTTCCATCCCAGGGGTGCGGCCAGCTCGCGCTCGAAGAGCTCGAGCACGGGGTCGAGGTTCTCGGCATAGCGCTCGACCAGGACGCCGTTGCTCTCAGCCTTGCCGGTCTGCTGCAGGAGGAATACGTACGGCGGCCGGCTCTCGATGCGCGCGTGCTGGACGCACGAGAAGTAGGGATGGCGGTTCAGCTCCCGATCGAAGGTGCTGTTCGCCTGCGCCGGAGCCTGCATGAAGAACAGCGAACTGGCGGCAAGCGTGGTGAGCACGAGAATGTCCTACCTCCTTCCAGGCGGTGATTTTCGCCTCGACCGCGGGGTAAGGCAAGCCGGCTCGCTGCTGGCGTCGGCTGCGCGAACGCCGAGCTCAGCCGGGAGCGCCGGGCTCTAGCCCGGCTTCTTGTTCTGCTCTTCTCTGCCTGCTTCGCGTTCCCTCTGTTCGTGAGCACCGGAGCCGGGCTGGAGCCCGGCGCTCCCAGTTGAGCCGTTAGGATCTTCGGCGTTCCCAGATTTTCCCTGACTCCAAGGACATCCATGCTTCGTCTGTTTTTTCTTGGCCTGATCCTCTGCGTGCTCGTTCTCTCCAGCGGAGGCTCGGCAGCGCAGGAGCTCTCCGTGCTCGACGCGCAACAGACGCGCTGGATCACGCAGGAGGTCTCGGGCGACGCGGCCTACGAGCACGTGCGCTTCATGACGACGACGTACCACCGTCCGCGCGGCGGGAGCGACGGGCTCATGCGCGTGGCTCAGTACTTCGAGGCGAAGGCGCGCGAGCTCGGGCTTGCCGACGTGAAGCTCATCCGTCAGGCGGACGAGACGCGGCCGTGGAACGCGCGCTTCGCGGACCTGTGGCTCGTGGGCGACGAGCCCGAACGCCTTGCCAGCACGCTGCAGACCGCCGTGCACCTGGCGGACTTCAGCCGCGCGGCGGACGTCACGGCGGAGCTCGTGGATGTGGGCGCGGCGAGCGAGGCGGACTTCGAGGGCAAGGAAGTGCGCGGGAAGATCGTGCTCGCCTACGGCTCGCTCGGCGGCGCGATGAAGGAAGCGGTGTGCAAGCGCGGCGCGGCAGGCGTGATCTGGTATCCGTCGCCCTTCACGACTGGCAACGGCATCGACGGCGGCGGCTTCACGCGGCCGGACCAGGTGCGCTGGATGTCCATCCCGAGCGAGGACACGCCCGAGGGCGCGCCGACCTTCGCCTTCATCCTCTCGCTGCGTCAGGGGCTGGGGCTGCGGCAGAAGATCGCGGATGCAGAGACGCCGTTGCGGGCCCACGCCGTGGTCGACTCCGCCTTCGACTCCATGGAGGGCAAGGAGCCCTGGCAGGTGATGGTCGAGGCCTATATCCGCGGCTCGGATCCCGCGGCGCACCAGGACGTCGTCTTCACCGGCCACCTGCAAGAAGAAGCGACCTCGGCCAACGACGACGCGAGTGGTTGCGCCTCGGTCCTCGAGCTGGCGCGCGCGCTGCACACGCTGATCGAGAGCGGGCGCATCCCGCGTCCGCGCCGCAATCTGCGCTTCTGGTGGGTGAACGAGATCTCGAGCCAGCGCCAGTACTTCGCGGACCATCCAGAAGAAGCCGAGGAGATCTGGGTCAACGTCAACCAGGACATGGTGGGCGCCGACCAGTCGCAGGACATCTTGCGCAAGCAGTGCATCACGCGGCTGCCGGCGGCGCGCTTCCACCTGCTGAACGACGTGATGGAGGCGGTGGTCGAGTACATGGTCGCCACCAACAACTTCGAGCTGGCGCAGCTCCTGAACGGGATCGAGCTCTACCCCGAGCCGCACGTGGCGCACCGCGGCACCTGGCAGCGCTGGAACGCCGAGTCGATCTTCTTCCACAACAACACCGATCACATGACCTTCACCGAGGCGCCGATCGGGATCCCGGGCATCACCTTCACCAACATGCCCGATCGCTACATCCACTCGAGCGACGACGATCTGTGGAACATCGACGCCACGCAGCTCGGCCGCAGCGCGGCGGCGGTGGCGTTGATCGGGTACACGATGGCCTGCGCGGACGAGCACAGCCTGCCTCGACTCCTCTCCGAGGTCGTCGGGCGCGGCGAGGAGCGCCTCGCGCGCAACGTGCGCCTGGCGCTCTCCGCGCTCGCCCTGTCCACCGGCGAACCCGCCGTCCATTTCGAGGGCGTAGATCAGATCCGCTATGCGACCGAGCGCGAACGTTTCGCGTTGCGCTCGCTGCGCGACGCCGGCGCAAGCCAGGGGCGGCTGGACGAGCTTTTCGCCGACCTCGCGCGACGCGAATCCCAGGCGCTGGCCGAGGTCGAGGCCGCACGGCGCCACGCCGGGGGCACCGAGACTCCGCCAGCGCGTGAGAGCAGCGCAGCAGAGGCGCGCCTCGCCAAGCTGCGCCCCGCGCTCGTCGGCGGACCGAAGGAGTTCCTGAAGGGACGCGAGGAGATCGATGAGCCCTCCGGTCTGCACTCCTTGATGGCCTTCGAGGTCCTGAACCTCGTCGACGGCAAGCGCACCGGCCTCGACATCGCGCGCTTCGTGGCGGCCGAGGCGCGCGAGGCGGGTCGGCACTACTTCGGCACGGTCACGAGCGAGAACGTGCTCGCCTATCTCGAGAACGCGGCCAAGGCCGGCATGATCCGGCTGGAGTGATCTTGCGCTTCATCCGGGAGCGCCGGGCTCCAGCCCGGCTCTGTTCTCTTCTCTTCTTCCCTTTCTCTCGGAGAACGGAAGAAGAGAGGAACGAGCCAAGGAAACGGAGCCGGGCTGGAGCCCGGCGCTCCCGGATGAGGGGCGGCCGAGCCGCCTTCAAGGCAGCGTCCACAGCCCGACCAGCAAGCACAGGAGCGCCAGGTTCGTCGGGTCGAGCACGGTCGCACGCAAGCAGACGATCGCGATCCAGCGTCGCCAGCCGCGTTCGTCGAGGCCGAGCGGCGCGAGCTTCAACTTCCACTCCGCGGCGAGGCGCAGAGCGCGCACGATGCCCGTCACGGTCCAGGTCACGCCGAGCGCGAGGGTCACGCTGCGGATGAAGACGTAGGGCTCGATCACGGCGTCGGCGGCCGGCTCGTGAACCAGTAGAGCGCGAGATAGACGAGCGAGGAGACGACCAGCACGAGCAGCGACAGGCGCACCTCGCGCTTCTTGACCTCGATGCCGTGCTCGATGGCTTCCTTGATGCGCTCGGCCTCGGCCGTGATCGCGGCGCGCATGGCACGCCCGGCGCGTTCCTCCATGTCGTCGGCAGTTTGCTGGTAGACCGAGCTCATCACGCGCAGGGCGCGTTGCTCCAGATCCCCGGCGTGGGACTCGTAGGCGTGCTGGACGACCTTCTGGGCGCGCTCCTCGACCCAGCCCGAGAGTTTTTGCTTCACTCCGCCGTCGCCGCCGCTCGCCGACGTCGGGCCCGTGGCCGGAGGTTGCGTGGTGCCGCGAGCGCTTGTCCCCTCGCCCCCCCTGCGCAGCAGCTTTCGCCCGACCTGCAGCCAATGATCCCAGGAGCTCATGTGCGACCCGCAATCCAGGCTGGTTTCGATGGGCTCACGGGAAGGAGTGTGGCGCTCCCTCTTCGTCTTTGCCACGCTCGGGCTTGAGCACCGTCAGCGCCCGGAATGGCGCAGTCGTTCGGCCGCGACCTCGCCCAGCGGCTCGGGGTGCTTGACGCGCAGGCTGGCGGCCCATTCCCGCTGGAAATCGCGATCCAGGCGCCGGTGGACGAGCGCGGCGATCGTGAGGCTGAGCACGGATCCCAGGGTGGCGAGCAGCATGTCTTTCTGCGCGTCCCACTGGTCGCCCTGCGTGCCGAGATAGGCCACGCCGAGATCGCCGCCGAAGACCTCGGCCGCCAGCCATTCGAACAGCTCGTAGAGCATCGAGGTGGACATGACCACGTCCAGCGGCAGCACGTAGCCCCAGAATCCGCGCGCATCGGCCACGCGCACGAACAGCTCGCGCATCGGATAGGCCAGCAAGAACCCGTAGGAGAAGTGCACCAGCCGGTCGTAGTGGTTGCGCTCGAGGCCGAGCCACTGGTTCAGCCCGCGCCCGGTCAGGCGCGCGAACCAGGCGTCGTACGGGACCTCGGAGTAGGTGTAGTGCGCGCCGATCTCGTGCAGCACGAGGAAGGCGAAGATCAGCCCGTAGGAGATCTTCGAGAGCGGGAAGGCGCGCCAGGTGAGGACCAGCACGATCACCGCTGCAGCCGCGAGCGCGTTCTCGAGCAGCCAGTCGCTGCGGTAGCGCGGCGCGATGCCGAGCGCGATCCCGAGGATAGCCAGCAGGACCAGCAGCGTCAGCGGGAAGCGCTTGGAAGGCACAGTCATCGGATTCCTGCCATGCGCACGAGCTCGACCTCGGCAGCGAGCCGGCCGAAGGCACTCGTCGGGGTGGAAGCGAGGAACGCCTCGAGCTGCGCGCGGGCCTCCGCCTCGCGACCTTCCAGCCGGTGCCACATGGCCACGCCGCAGGCGAGAGTCGCGCTGGAGAGCGTGGACTCCGGCGCGCGGAACGCCTCGAGCGCGCGCGTGCTCGTGCCGGCGAAGAGGCGCAGGAGCTCGGCGTAGTCGAAGGATTCCATCAGCTCGAGCTCGCGGCCGGCGTAGAGCGCGGCCAGTGCGCGGGCATCGTCGTCGCGGCCGAGGTGGAACAGGGCGAGCGCGCGCCAGTAGGCCGCGGCCACGCGGAAGTCGTCGTTCGTCGCGGCCGCGAGGCACTGCGCGAAGGCGCGCGCGGCCAGCTCGTCCATGCGCAGGCAGTGGTAGGCGAGGCCGAGGTGGTACCAGACATTCGTGTGCAACGTGCCGCGCGGGATGCCGAAGTCGTTCGGCGCGCCGTCGGGCTCGATGCGGTCGGCTTCTCCCTGGATGGCGCGCGCGGCGCGCTCGAGATCGACGCGCGCCTCCTCGAAGCGCCGCAGCGACAGGTAGCGGTGCCCGCGGTGGCGCAGGAGCTCGGGATCGCTCGGGTGCCGCTGCAGGCCCTCACCGAAGACCGCGAGCGCCTCCTCGAAGCGACTCTCGTAACCCAGTCTCCGTCCATACCACACGCGCGCGTCCAGGTCGTCGGGCGCCGCCCGCCAGCGCGCCTCGGCCGTGGCGAGGTCGGGGGGGATCGCACGCAGCGCGCGCGGTCCGTCCTCTGCCGCCGGAGAGCGCGTCGCGCAGCTCGGCGCGAGCGACCCGGCCGCGAGGAACAGCGCGAGGGTCTGGAGAGCGAGCGGCCGCATGCGACGAGACATGCAATTGGATCAGCCGCCCGCGCTCCGTGCCAGTCGTCTCAGTCGTCGTCCCCTTCGCCGTCATCCCCTTCCCCGTCGTCGTCCTCGCCGCGCTCGATCTCGACCACGTTGGCGTCCGAGGCGCGCACCTCGACCTCGACGGCCTCACCGGCGGCCGTGCCCTCGAGGCAGTAGAGCAGCGTGCCTTCCTCGGTCTCCTTCTCGGCGCTCTTCAGCACGAAACCGGGAACGGCGGCCAGGGCGGCCTGCTTGATCGCTTCGGGCACCTGATCGAGCGCGACCGCCACTTCGTTCTCGTCGTCGCCCTCGTCGTCGTCGTCGACTACTGCGAGTATCGCATCGTGCTGAGCTGCCTTGACCGATCGGTCCTCCGGCGAGGGGCAGCTCGCGACCAGACATCCGAGCGCCACACCCGTGAACCAGTTCGCCTTCATCGCTTTCATCTTGGATCCTTTCTTGTCGCTCCCGAACTACTCGGGAGCTCGGCGCAGTATCGCCCTGCGGGGACATGCAACGCCAGACTCCGGCGTTATGCGGAGATTACGGAGCTCGACACCTGCTTGCCTCGGTGACGTGCCGATCACGCAGACAGGCGGTAATCCCGCCATAAGATCGCGGTGCCTCGGGTGCTCTAGGGTTCAGGTGGTCACCGATCTTCCGACCATCCAACGCACCCCCATCCAACGCACCCAAGGAGTAACTCGATGCGTATTCATGACCCCTTCCGCCTGCCCCTTTCGCTCTTCCTCGTCGCCCTCCTCCTCACACCGTCCCTCGTGACGGCCCAGGACGACGATGACGACTGCGAGGAAGACCTCGATCCCTGTGAAAAAACGGCCTGTGCGCTGCGAACGGCCGCGCAGCACGAGGCCCAGGACGACTTCTGGATCGGCGTCGCCAACTGCACCAACGTCATCTCGCGCAGCGCGGCCAGGGCCTGTTTCCGCGCGAACGTCGAGACCCTGAGCGAGGCCATGGCCATGCTGGCCGAGCAGTTCGAGGCGCGTGACGAGCTGTGCGAGCTCCTCGGCGGCGGACGCTACGACCCGCGCATCGATCCGCGGGACTTCGTGAAGGGCGTGACCAACCCGTTCTTCCCGCTCGTGCCCGGCACGACCAAGGTCTTCGAGAAAGTGTCCGATGAGGGCACCGAGAGGATCGAGGTCACGACGACGCACGACACGAAGCTCATCCTGGGCGTCCAGTGCCTGATCGTGCAGGACACCGTCACGCTCGACGGCGAGCTGATCGAGGACACCGAGGACTACTTCGCCCAGGACCGCTTCGGCAACGTCTGGTACTTCGGCGAGCTGGTGATGAACTTCGAGGACGGCGAGCTGTCCGATCTCGGCGGTTCGTGGCGCGCCGGGGTGGATGGCGCCCGGCCCGGGCTGATCATGAAGGCCGCGCCGGCCGTCGGCAACGTCTACAGGCAAGAGTTCCTGGCGAGCGAAGCCGAGGACGCAGCCCGGGTGACGGCGCTGGGGCGAACGGTCAACGTGCCCTTCGGCGTCCTGAAGGGCTGCGTGGAGACGCTGGACTTCACGCCGCTCGAGCCGAGCCACCTGGAGCGGAAGTTCTTCGCCCCCGGTGTGGGCCTCGCGCTCGAGATCAACCCCGAGACGGGTGAGCGCGTCGAGCTGATCGCGATCTTCTGAGCCCGTTTGCGGAAGGATCCCTGTGGCACGGCCGGCTGCGCCAGCGGTCGGTCGTGCCGTTTCTTGCAGCCCGCGGTGATAATGCTGCCGTAATCCGTGCCGGAACCCGCGGGATAGGATTGGTCGTGGAAGTCCCTATCATCCCCTTCCAGGCAGGGGCCGGAATGGTCAAGTCGTCCTTCACTCGCGTGCTCGTCGCCCTGACGGCCTAGGCAGGGCCCATTGCGCATCCTGGTCGTCGAGGACTCCGAGCCTCTGCGTGAGTCCCTGCGAGTCGGCCTGGCGCGCGAGGGTTTCGCCGTCGATGCCGCGGCCGACGGCGAGGCGGGGCTGAGCCTCGCGCGCAACAACCCCTACGACGTGCTCGTGCTCGACCTCTTGCTCCCGAAGCTGGACGGACTGAGCCTGCTGGCCCGGCTACGCGAGAAGGCGGACCGGCCCCACGTGCTGATCCTGACAGCCCGGGACCGCGTCGAGGATCGCGTGCAGGGCCTGAACGAGGGTGCAGACGACTACCTCGTCAAGCCGTTCGCCTTCGACGAGCTCCTGGCGCGCATCCATGCGCTCGTGCGGCGGCGCTACGCCGAGGGTTCGCGCAGCGTGGAAGTCGGCGGGCTCGTGCTCGATCAGGTGGCGCGCACGGCGGCGCACCAGGGCCAGGTCCTGGAGCTCACCGTGCGCGAGTACGCCCTGCTCGAGTACCTGACGCTGCGCCGCGGCCAGACGGTGACGCGCGAGGAGATCGAGGACCACATCTACGGCGTGCACAAGCTGCCGGCGAGCAACGCCGTCGACTCGACGATCTGCCTGCTGCGCGCGAAGCTCGGGCCCGGCGGCAAGGACCTGATCCGCACCCTGCGCGGGCGCGGCTACGTGCTCGACGAGCCGCGCCCTTGAGGTCGATCCAGCGCTATCTCCTGTCGCGTCTGATCGGCGGCACCGCGCTCGTGCTGGCGCTGGCCGGCTGCGCGCTGTTCTTCGTCGTGACGCGCGCGCTCGAGGCGCAGTTCGACCGCAACCTCACCGATCGCGTGCAGGGCTTCGCCTCGATCCTGTTCCAGACCGAGGCCACCGACCGCAACGACGTTGAGTTGCGGCGACGCGAGTTTCACGCCGGTCGCGATCGGAAGCGCGCGGCCGTGCAGTGAGTTGAAGCCATATGTCTCGACATACCCGGGAAGGCGCGACGAGCATCCGATGCCCGACACGACGACCGTCTCATGCGGTGCGAGCTCGAGATCGGCAAAAGCCTTGTACAGCGAGTTTAAAACAGCGAAATCGCCGCAACCGGGACACCAGACGGGCTTCAGATCGCTCTTGTAGTCTTTCGCATTTGCGCTCATACCAGGACCTCCTCACTCAGACGCGCCGCAACCATCATCACTTCGTTGACGCCGAGCGATTTGC
>JANOGB010000728.1:0-22860 GCA_031413955.1 Planctomycetota bacterium
GCTCGACAAGGCGGCCACGAGCGCGAGCTACGCCGAGCTCGCGAAGGACGAGTTCCTGCAGCGCTTCACCGAGTTCGCCGAGGTGCCGGTGATCAACCTCGAATCGAACCGCTGGCACCCGCTGCAGGGCCTGGCCGACGCGCTGAAGCGGTGCAGGAACTCGTCCTTGGCGAGCTCGGCGTAGCTCGTGCTCACGGCGGATCGATCCAGCCCGACGGTGATCAGCTCGGACTTGCGGATGCCGACGAAGTGCCCCATGCGCGAGAGCACGGGAGCGAGCTCGCGCACGTGCTCCTGGGTGCTCTTGTCCATCACCACGCCCTCGCCGCACTCGAAGTTCCAGGTGTCTTTTCCGGCCGCGAGCGTGATGCCCGTGCCGCCGAAGCGCGCCAGGGCCGACTCGCACGAGACGCGCGTGCGCACCGAGGGGTTGAAGAAGAGGAGCGTCGCCACCTTGCCCGCCAGCGAGGGGCGCAGGCGTCCGGCTTTGATGTCGCGCGCAAAGGCCAGGAGTGCGCGCACTTCCTCGGGCGTGAAGTCGAGGCTGGAAAGCAGGTCGCGGCCGGCGAAATCGATCATGAGAGCGGCACCGTCGTGGTTTGGGCGCCCGCGCGCTCGAGCAGCTCGCGATACCAGCGCGTCGTGCGCTCCAGACGCTCCTCGAGCCCTTCCGTGGCCCACACGATCGAGAGCGTGCGCGTGGTCGCGGGCGAGGTCTTGGTGCGCTGCGCGTCCTTGACCGCGTTGGCGCACGGCCCGTCGGCGTCGAACAGGCACAGCAGGCCCTCGATGTCGATCGTCTGGCCGCTCGCGTTGAACACGTACTGCGCGTCCTTCGCGCCGAGGCCGATGCGAAACGGCGCGTGCGCCTGGGCGAGGTCGACCACGCTGATCGGCAGGCCGCTCGCGAGCGACACGGCGTTGCAGGCATCGACCGCCAGGTTGATCGCGCCGAGCGCGCCCTCCCCCACCGCGCGCAGCAGGTACTCGGACGAGGGTTTTCCGCGCCCGGTGGGCTTGTAGCCGCCGTGCCGCAGCAGCGCGCGGATGGCTTCGCGCGCCGGTTCGTCGCGCTTCACCGGCGAGTCGGCCTCGAGCGCGAGCAGCGCGCCGAGCCAGGCGGGCGGCGGCAGCTCGCCCAGCGCACGCGGGAAGTCCGTGACGAAGGCCGCGGCGCGCAGGGACGGATGGGGATCGAGGGTGAGCTCCATGGGCGGATGGATTGTGCCAGAAGGGCGCTGCCGGTCGAACACGCTCGCGCCGCGTTAGACTTCGCGCGCATGAAGCTCGCTCTCTCGCTGACCGCGCTGGCCGCCGCTCTCTGCTTGCCTCGACAGGAGCCCGCACCCGCTGCAGAGGAGCACTGGATCCCGCTCTTCAACGGCAAAGACCTGACCGGCTGGAAGCCCAAGATCGTGGGCCACGAGCTGGGCGACAACTTCGCCAACACCTTTCGCGTCGAGGATGGGGTCCTCAAGGTCGCCTACGACGGCTACGAGCAGTTCGAGGGGCGCTTCGGGCACCTGTTCTACGAGCGCGAGCTCGCCAGCTACCGCCTGCGCGTCGAGTACCGTTTCACCGGCGAGCAGGTGCCGGGCGCGCCCGAGTGGGCGCTGCGCAACAGCGGCGTGATGCTCCACGGGCAAGCGCCCGAGACGATGCCGCGCGAGCAGGACTTTCCGGTCTCGATCGAGGTCCAGTTCCTGGGCGGCGACGGCACGAACCCGCGCTCGACCGCCAACCTGTGCACGCCGGGCACGAACGTGGTCATGGCGGGTGAGCTCGTCACGCGCCACTGCAGCGATTCGAGCTCGGCCACGTTTCACGGTGAGCAGTGGGTCACGATCGAGATCGAGGTGCGCGGCAACGAGCTCGTGCGTCACTGGATCGACGGCAAGCCCGTGCTCGAGTATGCGCAGCCGCAGCTCGATCCGAAGGATCCCGACGCCCAGCGCTTGCTCGCCGCCGGCTCTCCGCTGCTCCTCGACCACGGCACGATCTCGCTGCAGTCCGAGAGCCACCCGATCGAGTTCCGCAGAGTCGAGCTGCTCGAGACGTACTGAACCCAGCTGCTGGGTACCGAGCCAGAGCAAAATCCGCCGGCCATCGGAAACCTGCGGCGCTGAGACCAGTCGTATCCCCCACGAAGGGAGCGACTATGCCCAGACGATCACGCAGCGCTCGCCACCACACGCGAGGCGCCGGCCCACGCTGGCTCGAGCGCAGCTGGATCGAGGAGGACGCCCTGCGGCAGACCGGCGCTTCCCGCTTCTCGCGCGACACGTATCGGCAGGCCTTCGGCGCTCCGCTCCCCCCCTCCGAGGGCGCTCTCGTCGAGGCACGCATCCAGCACCCGTCCATGGCCTCCGATCCCCTGGAGGATCTCGTCGGCGCCGCGCCCGCGCATGTGGGGCGCTGGATGCGCCGCAAGGCAGCGCTCGCCGATGGGACGAGCCCGGGCTTCTCCTGCGTGACGGCGGATTCCGCCCGGGTCGCGTGCGACCGGAGCGCTGCAGAGCGACCCGACTGGCGCCTCCCGCGCGGGACGAGCTCGGTCGAGGCCTGGCCCGTTCTCCGCGTCGCTTTGCTGCGCGACCTGGCGGGCCTCAGCTGGGCACAGATCGGCGCGCTGACTTCCATAAGCGAGTCAGCGGCCAGGCGGCGGTATGCCAGCCATCGGGTCTGGGTCGAGACCGATGTGGCGAATCAGAAGACTCATGCTCGCGTGTCCCACCGGTGCCTGCAGGGCTGATGGCCGGCGGATTTTGCTCTGGCTTGGTACCCGCATCAGGCCAAGCGAGCAGCCATGTCGGCCACCAGGCCCCAGGCTCGATCGAGGTCGAAGGCGCGGAAGTCCTCGAGGCGGAGCACGGGCTTCAACTCCGCCTCGAGTTGCTGCTCGAGCGCCGAGCGACGTTCCGCAGAGACGTTCGCGGGATCGTTGCCCGGAACGGCCAGCTTCTGCCGCACCAGTTCCACCAGCACGGCTGGTCGCAGCCGGCCTTCGCGCTCCATGTGGTCGAGATCGTAGAAGTCCCGGATCGCCACGCTGCGCCGCGCCAGTGCCGCCCGAAACTTCTCCGCCACGGCCTCCTCCAGCGAGAGGCAGTGCACCGCGATCGGTTCGAGCTGCTGGGTTCCCGACAGCGGATCGAGCAGGAGCGTCCGTGCCTGACCGGACACCAGGGGGGTGAGCAGCGGCTCGCGCAGCGCGACCTCGACCTGGATCGACTCGACCCGTTCTGCGAGGCACGAGCCGTACTCGATCGTCGCCAGGTACTGCAACGAATCGTTCGCGCCGGTCAGAGGCTGGGCCAGGCGCAAGGCAGGGACACGGTGTGGGAGCGCGGCCAGGGCCACCTTGGTCGCGACGCTGCGCTTCCGTCGCTCGCCCCGCGTGGCCTCGACGGGCATGGGCAGGACGAAATCCAGGTCCTCGCTCATGCGGTGGAAGCGCATGTGCACCTTGGCGAGGCACGTCCCGCCCTTGAACACGAGCCCCGGATCCACGCTCGCGAGATCCGCGAGGATCACGGTGCAGAAGTAGTCCTTCTCGATCAGGCTGGGCTGAAAACCCGCCTCTGCCGCGGTGAAACGCACGGCCTCCCGGAACAGCTCGGGATCCTCGTGCAGACGCGGTACGACCGACTCACTCGCGCTCATTCCGCACCACGCCCCAGCGCAGATCCTGCTCGCCGCGCTTCGGCCGCGTCGGATCGAGCGGGATCAGCCCGCTCGTCGGCGACAGGGCGCGCTCGAGCCGCCCGAGGTGTGGAGCGGCCAGCTTCTCGCGCGCGAGCAACGCACCCATCCGCCGGATCGTGCCCACGTCGCCGTAGCGCAGCGTGCAGCGCACCAGCTCCGCCGGGCTCACGCGCTTCGCGCGCAGATCCGCCCGGATCCATCCGAAGCCGCGCGGCAGGCTGCCAAAGCGCGCCCAGTCGTACACTGCGTCGACGAGGGTACGAACACGCGAGGCGTACACCGCCGTCACCCCATCGGACGTCGTCATCTCCTCGGTGTCGCCCAGCCGCTCGTCCGCGACCTTGATCAGGCTCAGCTCCACGCTTCCGATCTTGCGCTCGCCCGAGAAGCGATCGTTGTAGGCGTAGACGCGCGTGGGCATCTGCTCGTCGAAGCCATGGCGGTTGAACGCGTTCGGTCCCGAGATCTGGTAGCGCCCGCCGCGGTCCGCGAAGAGCCCCTCGAGCGCCTGCGCCTCGTCCGGGCTCCAGCTCCCGCCCAAAGGAAGCCGCGGCGGCACGAGATACAGCCCCGGCCGCACTCGCGCGATCAGCCGGCCGCGCGCGAGGCGCCGGAAGAGCTCCCGCTCCTGCGCCGCCGACAGCCGCAGCGGACCCCTCAGCTCGCCCGTGCGCACCGTGCGCAGCTTGCGCATCTGCGCATAGGCGAGGAGCTGCGTCTCCAGCCGTCCCAGGCGGTTCTTCACCTCGGTATCCTATTTCGAGCCGATGGTTCCACAAGCCATCGGCGCAAAATGCCATACCGCGAGGGATGGGAGTTCTGGCGGGTTGCATGGAGCGAAGACCGCGGCGGAGGCGAGGGGTGTCACAAGAACGGGAGCTTCTTGTGACCGGCGTCTTCCGGATCGCGCGTGGCGCTCGAGACCGATGAGGCGTATCAGAAGACTCTGGCTCGCATGTTCCACCGGTGCCTGCAGGGCTGATGGCCGGCGGATTTTGCTCTGGCTTGGTACCCGTTACCCGCGAGAGCGGTACTGAACCAGGTTCATCGCCGCACACTGCACACCACCGCGACCAGGCGGGCCGGGCCAGGCCCTCGATCCCGCGTCGCGCCAGCTTGTGGACGGCGACCGCGCAGGCGGTTTGTTCTTCCAGCTCCGCGCGATGTGTGGCTATGAACCTGGTTCCGTAACTGCTGACGAGCGACCCGACTGGCGCCTCCGCGCGGGACGAGCTCGGTCGAGGCCTGGCCCGTTCTCCGCGTCGCTCTGCTGCGAGACCTGGCGGGCCGCAGCTGGGCACAGATCGGCGCGGTGACTTCCATGCATGGGCGAGTCAGCGGCCAAGCGGCGGTATGCCAGCCATCGGGTCTGGGTCGAGACCGATGAGGCGTATCAGAAGACCCTGGCTCGCGTGTCCCACCGGTGCCTGCAGGGCTGATGGCCGGCGGATTTTGCTCTGGCTCGGTACGCGAGGTAGGGTGCCCCCGTGCAGACCTGCTCCCCGCAAGACCTACTCGGCCCCCTCAACGACGTCGAGCGCAAGAACGCCCCCGATCGACTCTTCATCGGCGGGCGGATCGAGCTGTTCGACGCCGGCCGGAGGGTGTCCGTGGTCGGCACCAGGAAACCCTCGCCCGATGGCATCGCGCGGGCACGGGCACTGGTCAAGGCGTTGGTCGGTCGGCGGATGGTGGTGGTGAGTGGTCTGGCTGCCGGCATCGACACGATTGCCCACACGGCGGCGATCGAGGAACACGGTCACACGATCGCCGTCCTGGGCACCTCTCTCGACGACTGCTATCCCCCGGAGAACCGCCAGCTCCAGGAGCAACTCATCCGCGATCACCTCGTGATCTCGCAGTTCGCGACGGGCACACCTTCCCGGCGCACGAACTTTCCCCGCCGCAACCGGACCATGGCGCTCCTCACCGACGCCACGGTCATCATCGAGGCGGGCGAGTCCAGCGGGACCCTTCACCAAGGCTGGGAGGCGCTGCGCCTCGGCCGTCCGCTCTTCCTCATGGAGTCGCTGACGAAGGATCCGGCGCTCGTCTGGCCGGCCGAGATGATCCGCTACGGGGCTCAGGTCCTCTCGCGCGCCAATCTGGAAGCGGTGCTCGACGCCATCCCGGAGCGGACTCGTGGGGAGCTTGCTTTCTAGCGTCCCGTTCGCGTCGCTCCTCACCTACTCGCCGCGCGGAGAATCCGAGACCTCGCAGAGGTCCAGGCGGGTTCGGGACGCGATCAAGGCGGCTCGCCTCGACATCCTCGAGCGAAGCGTCCAGAGACTGCGCGAGCTCGGCGGTATCGAGCCGTTCCTTGGTCCAGACGTCGTGCTGGTGCCGACTCCGCGGAGCGCTCCCATCCGGGACGAGACCACACTCTGGCCCGCGCAGCGCATCTCTGCGCGGCTCGTGGTCGGCCAGTTCGGCAAGGAACTCTCGACCTGCCTCGTTCGCACGGTGGCAGTTCCGAAATCAGCCTTCGCGGCCATCGGCGAGCGGCCCGACGCACGGCGCCACTTCGAGACGATGGCAATGGAAAGTTCCTTGCTCAGCCCGAGGAGGATCACCGTCGTCGATGACATCGTCACCAAAGGGGCGACGCTGCTCGCGGCCGCGTCGCGGGTCCAGGAAGCGTTCCCCGACGCCGAAGTCCGTGCGTTCGCGCTGCTCCGGACCATGGGCTTGGTCGAGGAGATCGACAAGATCGTCGATCCGTGCAAGGGCACGATCACGCTCGTGCGCGGCGAGGCCGTTCGCACCCCGTGATCGTCGGGTCAGGGGTAGCTTCGAGCTCCTGGTCGGCCGCCTGCCGCGGAAGATCGAAGGCCTGTCGCTGCCCCGCGAGCGCGACACTCAGCGTGGCGACGACGACGCCCACCAGGCCCTTGTGCCGGCGCAGGTCGCTCGCCAGCGCCGCCGCGCTCGCGTAGCGGCGCGCGGGCTCGGACTCGAGGGCCTTGCCGAGGATCGTCTCCAGACGCAGGCTCGCGTCGAAGGCGCTCGCGTGCAGGGGCTCGCTGCTCGACAGCCACTCGATGGCCTGGGACCATCGTGGCCTTGCACGACGCGCACGAGGCCCGGATGCGCGCGAACAGCCTCGAGCACACGGTCTACCGCATGACGATCGCCCGCGCGAACAGCGCGGTCGAGCAGCAGGACTACGCCGCGGCGGCCCTCACTCTCGACCTGGCACCCGCGGCCTATCGCAACTGGGAGTACGACTACCTGCGGGCGCAGCTCGTCCAGCACAGGCGACGAGTGGGAGGCGCCGGCGGCGCTGACGACGGCTCCGGTGTTCGATCGCGAGGGGCGGCGCATGTTCGCCTTGATGAGCGCTGGGTCGGTCGGTACGTGGGACACGTCGAGTGGCGAGCTGCGCGGCAGGTTGGCGCTCGAGGGAGAGTTCGCGCCGCTCACGGAGCACGGAGAGTACGGGAGCTGCGGTCCTGAGCGGCCCGTTGGGTCGAGACCGATGAGGCGTATCAGAAGACTCTGGCTCGCATGTCCCACCGGTGCCTGCAGGGCTGATGGCCGGCGGATTTTGCTCTGGCTCGGTACCCGTTACCCGAGGATCTGTGCCAGCTTTGGCAAGTCGATGCTGCCGCCGGTGACGAGTGCGACCGTCCGGCCGCGCTCGGCGGGCGGGGTGCGCAGGGCTGCGGCCGTCGCCAGGGCTCCGGCGCCCTCGGCGATGAGGTGATTGGCGGAGGCGAGTAGCCGGATCGCGGCGCGCACCTCGTCCTCCGAGACCAGCACCGCGTCGTCGGCCAGCTCTCTCAGCAGCGGAAACATCTCGGCCGTGACGTAGGGCACGGCCACGCCGTCGCACAGCGTGTCGCACGCCACCGTGACCGGCTCGCCAGCCTGCAGCGCGGCGTGGAACGACGGACAGCCGGCGGGCTCGACGGCCACGACGCGGATCGACGGGCGCACGGCCTTGAGCGCGCTGGCCACGCCGGCGAAGAGGCCGCCGCCGCCGAGGGGCACGTAGACCGTGTCGACCTCCGGGCAGTCGGCCAGGAGCTCGAGGCCGAGCGAGCCGTGCCCGAGGATCACGTCGCGGTTCGTCCAGGGGTGGAGGAAGGCGTAGGGCTCCTGTTCCCAGCCGTGCTCGCGCAGATAGCGAAACACCTCCGCGGTCGGGACCAGCACCGGAGTCCCGCCGAGCGCGCGCACGGCGTCGATCTTCGTCTTCGGCGCGTTCTCGGGCATCAGGCTGCGCGCGCTGACGCCGAAGCGGCGCGCGCACCAGGCCAGCGCCTTGGCTGTGTTGCCCGCGCTCACGGTGGAGAGGCCGCGACGGCGCGCCGCGTCGCCGAGGCGCAGCGCGGCGTGGTAGATACCGCGGATCTTGAACGAGCCGGCGGGCTGCAGGATCTCGGGCTTGAGCAGGATCTCGGGCTCGACGCCGTGCGCGTGGAGCGCGACGAGCGGCGTGCGCACGACGACGTCGCGCACGCGCTCGGCCGCGGCCTCGAGCTCGGCGCGGCTCGGTCGCTCGACGGTCTTCGTGCTCCCTTTGGTCATGCGGCAGTCCGGAGCCGGACTGCCGATTCTACTTCCTGGGTGACGACCCACCGCGGTTCGCGGTGCTGGCCTTGGCCCGGGCGAACTGCGGTGCGGCCTGCTGCACCCTCTCGAGCACCTCGTTCAGTCCTTCGACGAGCGACTCGGAAGTCTTGCTCGCGTCGTCGGCGCGGCCATCGATGGCGCTGATCCCGTGGGGCGTCAGGTCGATGGACAGGTACTTCAGCGTGTCCTGGAGCTCCGCCAGGTACGCGCTGATCTCCTCGCGCACCGGCGCCATCTCTTCCGCCACCTCGTTGACCGCGTCCGACAGCTCGGAGCGCCGCTCCTCGGAGAGTTCCCTCAGGTCCTCGTCACCGATCGTCTCCGCTTCCTCCTTCCAGGCCAGGAAGTAGGCCTCGGCGTACTCGCGCACGCCCTGCAGGCGCATGTCGGCCCGCTTCTGGGCGCTCCCGAGCGCATCGACGGAGTTCTCGAACTGCCCGTAGGCGTGGCCCGGATCCTTGTCCTGCGCGGCGACCAGTGCGGCGAGCGTGGTGGCGGTCGCCTTGACGCGGCCCTGCAGATCCTGGATGGCGGAGCTCAGGTCGCCCAGCCGGTCGGCCGTCTTGACCGCCCGGACCTGTCCGAAGCTGGTGCAGCCCACGCCCAGCGTCAACGAAAGCAAGGCCGCCGCGATCGATCGCATGGGAACGAGCATTCTCGATTGACTCCTGGGAGACGAGGGTGGCTAGAACCCACCTACGCCCATCCCAGCGCGGGACGAGGCGTCGGCCGGCTCCATCGCCGTCGAGCCTTTCGGCTACGACCGCGCGGGAAGATGAGCCCGAGCAGTGGGAGCTCCGGCCACGAGCGAGTACGCAGATTCTTCCGCGCCGGCGTCGGGGCAGGCCCGAGCTGCGTGTCGCCTGCGGGCGGCCGACGCGCCACCCGCAGGCTCCTATCCGCTTTGGCCGGTCACGGTTTCGCGCCCTGCCGTTTGCCGTCGGCGTCGATCACGACCACCTCGCCGATCCCGGCCTCGCGCACGCCCGCCTCGATCTTGGCGCGGTCGCCGACCACGATCCAGACCGCTCGCGCGGGCGCGACGACCGTGTGCGCCGCCGCGTTCACGTCGGCCAGCGCGAGTCCGCGCACGCGCGCGGCGTAGGTGCGCCAGTGGTCGTCCGGCAGGCCGTAGCTCACGAGTTCCGTGAGGCTGCCGAGCACGGCCCCGTTCGTCTCCCAGTTGCCCGGCAAGGAGAGCGTGAGCTGGGCCTTGGTCTCGTCCAGCTCCTCCTGGGTCGCGGGCCGGTCGCCGAGGATCTCGGCGAGCTCCTTCTGTACCTCGAGCATCGATTCCTTGGTCTTGTCGGTCTGCACGGGTGCATTCACCACCCACACCCGCGGGCCGCGCGCGTCGCCGATGCCGGAACGCGAGCCGTAGGACCAGCCCTTGTCTTCGCGCAGATTCATGTTGATGCGCGAGGTGAAGGCTCCGCCCAAAAACTCGTTCATGGCTTCGATGGCGATGTCGGCCGGATCACCGGTCGGCGGGGCCGCGATCGCGACGCGGATCACCGACTGCGGCGCTTGCGGGCGGTCGAGCAGGTACACGACCGGCTCCTCGATCTTCAGTGGGGGGCCGAGTTCCTTCTTCGGGACCACGCCGCTCTTCCAGCCCGCCAGACGCTTCTCCAGCAGCGGCACGAGCTCGGCCAGGGTCGTGTCCCCCACCACCATCAGGCGCGCGTTGTTCGGCTTGAACCAGCGCCCGTGGAACTCCGTCAGGGCCTGGGTCGTGAGCGCGGCGAGCGAAGCCTCGGTGCCGTTGCCACCGCCGAGCACGCCGTAAGGGTGGCCCGCGCCGAAGACCAGCGGCGGCAGGACACGGCCCGCCATGGCACCCGCCTCGAGCTTGCTCGAGGCCAGACGCACCAGGGCCTCCTTGCGCAGGCGCTGGAAGTCGGCGTCCGGGAAGGTCGGGTTCAGCAGCACGTCCGCGAAGAGATCGAGGCTGGGCGCAAGGTTCGCCGACAGGGCCGAGAGCGAGAGCGAGCCCCAGTCGCCGTCGGCGCCGAGCCCGAGACGCGCCCCGAGGCGCCCCTGGATCTCGCCGATCTCGAGCGCGGTCTTCGTCTTCGTGCCTTCATCCATCACGTTGAGGGTCATGCCCGCGAGGCCCGAGAGCCCGTCCGGATCGGCCGCGCTGCCGCAGTCGACCAGCAGCGCGAGCTCGACCGTCGGCACGGCGTGGCGCTCGACGAACGCGAGCTCGAGACCGTTCGAGAGCTTGGTGCGCTGGAAGGCCGGGAAGACCGCCTCGGGGAAGGTGCCGACCTCCGGCAGATGGCTGCGGTCCGCACCCGCCTTGGCGACCTGGAACGAGGGGAAGGGCACGACCGTCAGCAGGAAGCGCCCGTTCTCGAGCAGGGAGCGCGTCCCGTCCGCCTGCAGCTCGGCGCCCGTGGCGCCCTCGATGTTCGCGAGGCGCCGCTTGTAGAAGCCCGGATCGCCGGCGTAGACCGTGCCCTCGGCGAGCTGGTCCGATTTTCCGGAGAAGCCGCCGATGCGCTCGAGGCCGCGCACGAACTGCGCGAGCTGCTGGGTGCGCACGCGCTCGAGTTCGTCCTGGTTGGGCCCGGACTTGCACAGCTTGGCGAGCTCCTCGTCGACGATGGCCTCGATGCGCGCCAGGTCGGCGTCGGGCTTGGCGCTGATAGTCAGGGTGAACTGGCTGCCGAGCTCGCGCCGTCCGACGCCCGCGCGGCAATCGGTGGCGAGCTGCTCGGTCGCGACCAGCCGCTGGTACAGGCGCGAGGCTTTTCCGCCCGCCAGCACATCGGCGAACAGCCCCAGACGCTCGAGCGAGGGATCGCCCCAGGGTGCGACGTTCCACACGTAGGTGAGCCGCGGCTGGCCGACGCGGTCCTGCATGGTGTGCCGGCGCGTCCCGATCATCGGCGCGACCCAGGCCTTCGGGCGCTCGATCGGCGGGCCGGGCGGGATGTCGCCGAAGTAGTGCTCGACGCGCGCCTTGACCGTGTTCGTGTCGACGTCGCCGCACACGACGAGCACGGCGTTGGCCGTTCCGTAGTAGCTCTTGAACCACTCGTGCACGTCCTCGAGGCTGGCCGCGTTCAGGTCCTCCATGGAACCGATCACGCTCCACGAGTACGGATGCCCGGACGGCACGGTGCCGGCCGCGAGCGCGTACTCGGACAGGCCGTAGGGTCGGTTGTCGCCCGAGCGCTTCTCGTTCTGGACCACGCCGCGCTGCTCGTCGAGCTTGGCCTGGTCGACCGCGCCGAGCAGGTGCCCCATGCGCTCGGACTCGAGCATGAGCGCGAGGTCGAGCGCGTTCTTCGGCACGGTCTCGAAGTAGTTCGTGCGGTCGTTGTTGGTCGTGCCGTTCATGCCGGTCGCGCCGACCTCCTCGAGCGGCTCGAAGAACTCGCCCTCGAGGTTCTCCGTGCCCTGGAACATCAGGTGCTCGAACAGGTGCGCGAAGCCGGTCTTGCCGGGCTTCTCGTTCTTGCTGCCCACGTGGTACCAGACGTTGACGGCCACGATCGGCGCCTTGTGGTCCTCGTGCACGACCAGCGTGAGCCCGTTTCCGAGCACGAACTTCGTGAACGGGATGTCCACCTCCGCGGCGATCGACTGCTCTCCGCCCTTCGGGCTACTGGCCTCGCGCGCCGAGACCGAGCGCTCTCCGCCACCGGGACTCGCACAGGCGACCACCAAGAACGGGAGCAGAAGGGCGATGGCGGCGATCCGATGGCGTTGCATGAGCTTGGCTTCCAGGGCTTCCTGAGGACTTCTAGGGATCCGCAGATGATGCCCGGGCCACGGCGATCCGTCGACAAGCAGCTCGAAGAAGGGCTCCTGGACGGCGACGGCCAGATGTGTCGCGACCTTCGTCCCGGTATCGTGCCGCGCCGAGATGGCCTGTCTCTCTCGCTGCCTCCTGCCGTTCGCGCGGCGGCTCGCCGTCGCCAGCGCCGCTGCGCTGCTGGCGGGCTGCGCCTTCGAGGGTCGACCGTGGGAGGCCGCGCCGCGCGACGTGGACATGGACGCGGACGCGGACGTCGCGCCCGTTCCGGCTCCCATCCGCAGCGCCCCTGACGAGGGCGTACGCGCGGCGCCAGCGCTGCCGGCGCTCGAGACGCCGCGCGCTCTGCCCGCCTTCGATCACGAGCCGCTGCTCGCGGTGCTGGTTGCGCGCGCACCGCGCATCGTCATCGAGCTCGAGGCAGAGGCCCGGCTCGAGGCTCGCGGGCGTTCCATCCCGGTCGGACCCGGCACGCTCGTGCTCGAGGGCCGCGCCGGAGCCTGGCGGGTCGCGTGCGACGACCGCGTGCTGCACGAAGCCAGCAAAGAAGCCGGCAACGAGAACAGCGCCGGTGCATCCGTCGTGCTCGCGAGCGGTGGACGGCCGATCTTCGCGCTCGATGCCGTTCCGCTCTTCGGAGCGCCACGGCGGCTGCAGCTCGCCGGTGACCTGGTCCTGCATCCGACCCGGGACGGGCTCGAGGTGATCGAGCGCGTGCGCATGGAAGCCTACGTCGCCAGCGTGGTCGCCGCCGAGATGAACCCGAAGTGGCCGCAGAGCGCACTCGCCGCCCAGGCCATCGTCGCGCGCAGCTACGCCGCCGCGCGCTGGATGGAACGAGACCGCGAGCCCTGGCAGCTCCACTGGCACTTCGGCGTCGACATGGCCTACCACGGCTGGAGCGCGAGCGCCGACACGGTCGCGCGCGCCAACGCCACGACGCGCGGTGAAGTCCTGGTGTTCGGCGGCTTTCCCGTGCTGGCCCTGTTCCACGCCAGCTCCGGCGGGCGCACCGAAGCCTTCGAGCGCATCAAGCCCGGCGTGCTCGCGCCCGACGGCAAGACGGCGATCGCCGCGGCCATGCCCGTGGTCGTGGACGCCGCCGCCGAGCCCGGTGCGGCCGGCCTCGCGCTCTCGGCCTCGCACGGCCGCTGGAAGACCGACATCCCGCTGCCGGAGCTCACCCAGACGCTGCAGAAGTGGTCGCGCGCCGTCCCCGGCCGGCCCGTCTTCGGCGAGATCGAAGCCGTGTCGGTCCTCGAGCGCCACGCGGACTCCGGGCGCGTCGCCAAGGTGAGCCTGCGCCACCGCCTCGCTGGCTCCGAGCGTTTCACCGCGCTCGCCGCCACCGATTTTCGCATGGCTGTCAGCCCGGTGCGCGTGCGCTCGCTGTGGTGGGAGCGCTGCGTGATCGCCGCGAAGGAGCCGGGCTACCTCGTGCTCGAGGGTCGCGGCTTCGGGCACGGCTGCGGCCTGAGCCAGGTCAGCGCCTGGTACCTCGCCACGCAGGGCGAGTCGCCCGAGGCGATCGTGGCGCGCTTCTACGCCGGCGCGCGCATCGAGCGGCGCTACTGAGCGCGGCCGGGCTGCCCCGGCAGGCGCGTCGGCCCGTAGAATGGTTGCGTGTTTCCCGCTGTTCTCTCGCTCGTGCTTCTCGTACCTGCGCTGCAGACCGGCGACTGGACCAACAACGGCGGCAACGCGCGGCGCAACGGGATCTCGGTCGAAGTCGGACCGATCGCCGCCGACACCCTGTGGAACACGGGGCGTTCCTCGCTCATCGCCTGGCAGCCGATGGTCGTCGGCCGGCGCGTGTTCCTCGTGCGCCAGACGGGCTTCCCGCCGGGCGGCGAGCCGAACGGATCGCCGGTCGTGTGCCAGGACCTCGACACCGGCGCGGAGCTATGGTTCCGACACGTGCCCTACGTCGCGGGCGACTGGACGACCTGGATCCTCGGCGCGAGCAACGGACGCGTGTACGCGTCGCGCTCGGGCAACGGCAGCTCGGTGCGCCAGATCGTCCACGCCCTCGAGCAGACGAACGGCGCGACGGTCTGGACCTCCGTCGACCGTATCGACGCCGGCCCCTACGACGGCGTCGTCTTCGCGCCGAACGGCGACCTCGTGGTCGGGAACCAGCTCGCCGTGCTGCGCATCTCGGCCGCCAACGGCACGACCGTGTGGACCGCGCCGCGCCTGTGCAACGTGACCTCGAGCTGCGGGGTCGCGCTCTCCAGCGATGCCGTGTACGTGGCCGAGCCCGCGCCCGGGGGCAACGCCATCCGCAAGCTCGATCTGGCCACGGGCGCGAGCCTCTACTCGACGCCGGTGCTGATCGGCTTCACGCTCCAGAACACGCCCTTCGTCGGTCCGGACGGCACGCTCTACCTCTCGCGCACGCAGAACAACGCGCTCACGGACTTCTTCTACGCCTTCGAGGACACGGGCAGCGCGCTGGTCGAGAAGTGGCACGTCGACGCGGGCTGGTCGACCACCAGCGAGTTCGGCTGCGGCCCGGACGGCACGGTCTACATGTTCGACCGCGACCGGAAGGTGCGGCGGCTCGACCCCGGAACGGGCGCGACGCTGGCCACCACGGCCAGCCCGATCGGGAGCGGCAGCCTCGCACCCCACTTCGCGATCGACAGGAGCGGCAAGGTCTTCGTCTCGAACGGCGGCTTCTCGAACGGGCGCCTCTACAGCTTCAACCCCGACCTCTCCGTGCGCTGGTCGTTGGCCGTGCCCAACGTGAACCAGGGCGGCCCGGCGTTGGGCGAGGACGGCACGCTGGTCATCGCCGGCGTCGGCACGAACGTGCGCGCGCTGCGCTCCCCCTGCAGCATCGGCGCGAGCTCCCTCGTGCGCAACGCCGGTGCCAACCCGCAGAGCCTGGAAGCCACGCTGCCGATCCTCGGAAGCACGTGGACCGCGACGGTCGACCTCGCCACGACCGGACACACGAGCGCGCTGCTCTTCAACGGCAGCGCCGTGGACGTGCCCCTCGGCGCCGGCCGGCACCTCCTGTGCGCCGGAGGTGGCCTCCAGCTCGTTCAACCCGGCCCGCACGCGATCTTCTCGCTCACGGTACCGCTCCAGGTCAGCCTGTGCGGCCGAACGCTCTCTGTCCAGGCCGCGCACCTCGGCGGCGTGACGCGTTACGCCCTGTCGAACGCGCTCGATCTGACCATCGGGGGTTGACGGCCCCCGACGGAGCCGGCGCCGGTGAAGGTTGCCCCGACGAAGGCGTTCCGCGCGAAGAGCCAGCCGCCCGCGTCCACGCTCACGACGCCTGCAACGCTCATCGGCTCGATCGAGGGGCGCTTCAGCGACGAAGAGCTCGTGCTCGAGGAACGAATAGGCTCGCGGGAGACGTATAGTCCGACATGACCATCGCGCGGTCCGACGCACTGACTCCTCGGAAGCCGCTGCGCCTGTGGCCCGGGGTGTTCCTCGGAGTGTTGCAATGCCTGACCGGGTTCGTGCTGCCCATGGTCCTGCCCGACCAGGGGATGGTCTGGTTCCTTGGCACCTTCCTCGGCGGACTGGCCATCGTCGTGTGGTGGGCGTTCTTCAGCCGGGCTCCTCGGTCCGAACGCTTTGGCGCGGTCCTGCTGATGATCGTCGCGCTCTTCGGGACCTCGCGCATCCTCCACGCGTCGGTGGCGCAGGCGGGGATGGGAATGCTGTTCGTCTTCTATGCCGTCCCCTGGCTGAGCTTCGCCTTCGTCGTCGCGGTCGTTGCCAGCGGTCGCCTCGCTGTACGACCTCGGCGCGCAGCGATGGTCGCGGTCATCCTGGTCGCGAGTGGAGGTTGGGCGCTCGTGAGAAGCGGTGGCATCAGCGCCGCGGGCGGGCCCGATTTCGCGTGGCGTTGGTCGGCGACTCCCGAGGAACGGCTCCTGGCTCAGAGCAACGACGAGCCGATGGCGGCAGGAGCAGAGACTCAGAAGGCGCCGGCGGCGGCTCAGGCCACAGCGAAGTCAGCAGCGGACTGGCCCGGTTTTCGCGGCCCCAATCGCGACAGCATCGTTCCCGGCGTGCAGATCGAGACCGACTGGTCGGCGTCCCCACCCGTCGAACTGTGGCGTCGGCCGGTCGGGCCAGCATGGTCGTCCTTCGCGGTCCACGGCGACCTCTTCTACACCCAGGAACAGCGCGGCGACGACGAGCTCGTGGTCTGCTGCGCGGTTGCCAGTGGCGAGCCGGTCTGGAGGCACAAGGACGCGACTCGCTTCTGGGAAGCGAACGCCGGCCCTGGCCCGCGCGGGACGCCGACCCTCAGCAACGGTCGCGTCTACACGTTCGGTGCGACCGGACTCCTGAACGCGCTCGACGCCACCGACGGAACCGTGGTGTGGACGCGCAACGTGGCCGTCGACGCCGATGCGGAAGTGCCGTACTGGGGCTTCGCGAGCTCGCCCTTGGTGGTCGCCGACGAAGTCATCGTCGCCGCCGCCGGTCGGCTGGTCGCCTATGAGCTCGCCACCGGCGCACCACGCTGGCTCGGCCCGGCTCACGGTGGGAGCTACGCATCGCCACACCTTCTGACGATCGACGGAGCCGCGCAGGTCCTGCTACTGGATGGAGCGGGCGCTACCAGCCTGGCGCTGACCGACGGCACCGTGCTGTGGGAACACGCATGGCCGGGAACCGGCATGCTGCAGCCTGCGCTGACCGCCGACGGCGATGTCCTGATCACGACCGCCGACATGTCCGGAGGAGCCGGCATTTGCCGCATCGCGGTCACGCACGGCTCCGGCGCATGGACCGTCCAGGAGCGCTGGACCTCGCGCGGGCTGAAGCCCTACTTCAACGACTTCGTCGTCCACGAGGGCCATGCGTACGGCTTCGACGGCAGCATGCTCGCCTGCATCGCCCTCGCGGACGGCGCACGCAAGTGGAAGGGCGGACGCTACGGCAACGGCCAGCTGGTCCTGTTGTCCGACCAGGACCTGCTGCTGGTGCTGTCGGAGGAGGGCGAGCTGGCGCTGGTCGCAGCCGTCCCCGGCGAGTTCGAAGAGCTGGCGCGCTACCGAGCGATCGAGGGCAAGACCTGGAACCACCCCGTGCTGGTCGGTGACCTCTTGCTGGTTCGCAACGACCAGGAGATGGCCGCCTTCCGCCTGTCAATCTCCGGCCACTGACGGCCGTTGCCTTCGCGAGCATGGCGGGTGCCGCTCACCCCGCTCCGATGCCGCTCGCGTCACGCGCGCTCGAGAAGTCGTGCTGGTGGCGACGGAGGCCGAGAACTCGGACCGCCACGAGTGGCTGGGGCGGCAGGCCTCGAACCTACGACCTGCTGCGGCCCAGGATCGCCGCTTCGGCATCGTCCGCCCAAGCTGCCGGATCGTGCGCCAGGTCGGCCTTGTTGTCGGAGGCTGCCGCGGTGCAGTGTGGTGGCCGTGACGCGCAAGAAGACTGCCCCGATGCGACCGGAGCCCGGCTACGAAGCCGTGCTCGCGGACGTCGTGGGGCTCGTCGAAGCAGCGCGGCATGCGTCGGCGCGCACGGTGAACGCGCTGATCACGGCGACCTACTGGACCATCGGCCGTCGGATCGTGGAGCAGGAACAGCACGGACAGGCGCGCGCCGACTATGGCGCAGCCCTGATCGAACGCTTGGCGACCGACTTGACCGCGCGCTTCGGCCGCGGATTTGGCCGCCGAAACCTCTTCCAGATGCGGGCCTTCTACCTCGCCTACCGCCAGATTCCGCAGACGGTGTCTGCACAATCCCCGGGGCTCCCGGCGGCCGCGATAGTGCAGACAGCGTCTGCACTTTCCAGCGCTATGATCGGCGCCGGCGGTCGTGCTGAGGTACCGACCTTCCCGCTGCCATGGTCGCACTACGTGCGCCTCCTGGGCGCGCGCAGCGCGGAAGCCAGGCGGTTCTACGAAGCCGAGGCGCTGCGTGGGGGCTGGACCATCCGCCAGCTCGACCGCCAGATCGGCACCCAGTTCTACGAGCGCACGGCGCTGTCCCGCAACAAGGCCGCGATGCTACGGCGCGGGGAAGCACAGAAGCCTGGCGATGCGGTGACGCCCGAGGAGGAGATCAAGGACCCCTACATGCTCGAGTTCCTCGGGCTGAAGGACGAGTACTCCGAAACCGATCTCGAAGCAGCACTGATCGCCAAGATCGAGTCCTTCCTGCTGGAGCTCGGCGGCGACTTCACCTTCGTGGGTCGGCAACGTCGGCTGCGCGTCGGGGACACCTGGTATCGGATCGACCTGCTCTTCTTCCATCGCCGCTTGCGGTGCCTCGTCATCATCGACCTGAAGCTGGATCGCTTCACCCACGCGGACGCCGGGCAGATGCACCTCTACCTGAACTACGCACGCGAACACTGGATGCTCGCTGGCGAGAATCCACCCGTGGGCCTGGTCCTGTGCGCCGAGAAAGACAGCGCGGTCGCTCGCTACGCGCTCGAGGGGCTCCCGAACAAGGTGCTCGCCGCCGAGTACCGAACGGCGCTGCCCAAGGAGCGCGCGCTCGTCGCGGAGATCGAGCGGACGATCCAGCAATTCGAAGCGCGGCACGCAACGCCGCGAGCGCAAACGCGACGGCCGGGGGAATGACGCTCGATGCCGGCCCGGGACGAGCCCCAGAACTCGCACTCGTCTGCTCGTCGCCAAGCGCTGGAGAGCGCGATTGCGAAGCAGGAGGCGAGTCTCCGTCGGCTCGCAGATGAACAGGCCGAAGCGAAGGCTCGGCTCTCCGCGCTGCAGTGCGAGCTCGCGGCGTTGGACCAGGTACCTGCGCCCGCGCCAGAACCGACCGCGCCGCTCCCGGGCGGGCCGCGCACCCCAGCCGACAAGGTGAAGCTGTTTCGTCAGCTCTTCCGTGGCCGCCCAGACCTCTACCCGACGCGCTTCGTCAGCAAGAAGACGGGGAAGCCAGGGTACGCGCCCGCCTGCTCGAACAAGTTCGTGCCCGGGGTCTGCGAGCTGCCGAAAGTGAAGTGTGGCGACTGCACGAGGCAGGCGTTTCTCCCGCTCGATGATGCCGCCGTTCTCGCGCACCTCAAGGGTCAGCACGTCATGGGTGTCTACGCCATGCTCGACGACGAGACCTGCTGGTTCCTCGCCGTCGACTTCGACAAGAGCACCTGGATCGAGGACGTGCGCGCGTTCGTGGAGACTGCGCGCCGCCTCGAACTGCCGGCCGTCGTCGAACGCTCGCGCTCCGGCAACGGCGCCCATGTCTGGTTCTTCTTTTCGGTGCCAGTCGCAGCCTCGACGGCCCGGAAGATGGGCTGCCATCTCATCACGGAAACCATGGCTCGCCGTCACGAGCTCAGCATGGATTCATACGACCGGCTCTTCCCCAGCCAGGACACGATGCCGCGGGGCGGCTTCGGGAACCTGATCGCGCTGCCGCTGCAGCGCGGCCCTCGCCAAGAGGGCAACTCGGTCTTTCTCGACGACAACTTCGTCCCGTTCCCCGACGATCAGCAGTGGGCGTTCCTCGCGACCGTCGAGCGCATCGACCCGCTGACGGTCGAGCGGATTGCGTCCGAGGCCGCCCGTACAGGAAGCGTCGTCGGCCTACGCCTCAGAGACGTGACGGACGAGCAGGACGTCGCGCCGTGGACCCGCATGCCATCGGGCAAGCCACGCACGGTGCGCATCACCGAGCCCTTGCCCGAGTGCGTCTCTGCCATCCTGGCGCAGCGTCTGTTCGTCGAGAAGGCCGGTCTCCCGTCGCCGCTGCTGAACCAGATCAAGCGCCTCGCCGCCTTCCAGAACCCCGAGTTCTACAAGAAGCAGAGCATGCGCCTGTTTACCGCGCTGACGCCGCGAGTGATCAGCTGCGCGGAAGACCTGCCTCAGCATGTGGCGCTGCCCAGGGGCTGCCGCCTCGAGCTCGAAGAGTTGCTGCGCGGGCACGGTGTGGCCCTGAACGTGGAGGATCGGCGGGCACGAGGCACTCCACTCGAGCTCCGCTTCCAGGGCACGCTGACCGCGGTCCAGGAACAGGCGGCGCGAGCGCTCATGTCCCACGACACCGGCGTGTTCGTCGCCCCGCCGGGTATCGGCAAGACCGTCATCGGGACGTACCTCGTGGCCGCACGCGCGTGCAGCACGCTGATCCTGGTTCACCGGCGGCCGCTCCTCGACCAGTGGCTCGCCCAGCTGTCGCTCTTTCTCGGCATCGAGCCCAAGGAGATCGGGCAGATCGGCGCGGGCAAGCGTGCGCCAACCGGGCGACTCGACGTGGCGATGATCCAGAGCCTCGTCCGCAGGGACTCCGTTGCCGACCTGGTCGCCGGCTACGGGCAGGTGATCGTCGACGAGTGCCACCACCTGCCGGCGGTCTCGTTCGAGCGCGTCCTCGCGGAGGTCAAGGCCCACTACGTCGTCGGACTGACCGCGACGCCGCAGCGGCGCGATGGGCATCACCCGATCACGCAGATGCAGCTCGGCCCCGTGCGCTTCTCGGTCGACGCCAAGACACAGGCAGGACGGCGCCCCTTCGAGCACCGACTCGTCGTTCGGGAGACCGCGTTCCGCCTGTCGAACTCCGCTGCGGCTCCCAGCATTCAGGAGATCTACGCCGCGCTCGCCAGGGATGAGAACCGCAACGAGATGATCCTGGACGACGTGATCCGCGCCCTCGAAGACGGTCGCTCCCCGATCCTCCTGACCGAGCGCAGGGACCACCTCGAGTCTTTCGCGGCCCGCCTCCAAGGCGTCGCCCGCCATCTTGTGGTTCTCCAGGGCGGAACGGGCGCCAAGGCTCAGCGCGCCGTGTGGGCCCAGCTCGCGGCCATCCCGGCGAACGAGGAGCGGCTCGTGCTCGCGACGGGACGCTACATCGGTGAAGGCTTCGATGACGCGCGCCTCGACACGCTCTTCTTGGCGCTGCCGGTGTCCTGGAAGGGCACGCTCGTGCAGTACACCGGACGGCTTCATCGCCTGCACCCGGGCAAGAGCGAGGTCCGGATCTTCGACTACGTGGACAGCGCGGTGCCGATGCTACTGCGCATGTTCGAGAAGCGGCTGCGCGGCTACCGCGCGATCGGCTACGCTCGCGGCGAAGCGCCGCTCGGGTACGCCGAGCCCAGCGCCGAGCGCGTGATCGAGTACGACCAAGATGTCCTGGCTGCCCTGGACCAGCAGGACGATTTCGAATGAGAGGCCGAGCGCATGAAACGAAGAACGACGACGACGGCCCGCGGCACCCGAAGGTCACCCCGACTCGGCAAGGCGAGGCTCGCGGCCATGATCGAGGAGGCCACGGTCGACGCCTACGACGAGTCGGAGCAGGCCACCGGTTGGTTCACGATGTTCGAGGAGCATCTCGCGCTTCCCTTCGAGACAAGGGTGCTCGGCACCGCGGTCACCGTCACCAGCATCGACCTTCGCGAGGGAGGACAGATCGTCGCCGTCTGCACCCGGGGCCGCGACCGCCAGGCAATCCCGCTGGTGGACCTCCCGCTTCCGTCGCCGAATCCGGCTGGCACCGACTGGATCGAGGCCTACCGATACTGGCTGGGTGGGAGGTGAGCAACGTGGCCAAGAAGCAGCCGAAGAAGCCGGGGTCGACGAGGAGGCCAGCCAAGTTCACGATCGATCACGACAAGCTTCGCAGCGCACTTCGCAGGCTCGGCGACGAGTACGTCTTCTGCATGCTCGACGAGGCCATCGAGCTCATACCGCCGGCCAGGCTGGCGCAGCTCGTCGGGCGCTACCTGGACGTGAAGCATCTGCGCCCCACTACGTCTGGGAAGAAGAACCTGCTGGCCGAGGTCCGATCGTTCGACACGGCCAGCCGCGCCGGGCAGTACTACGAGAGCTTCAGCGTCAACTCGAAGAACTCCATGGACACGTCCACGGGCACGCGCGCCTTCATTGCCGATTGCAACCGCCTCCTCGATCGCTGCGTAAATCAGGCGCCGAAGGGGAATGCAGTCGAGATCCGCGCGGCCATCGAGCTCCTCCTTGGCCTGCTGCGGTACATCGACGAGTGCCACGACGACGTCATCTTCTTCGCGGACGAAGGCGGCTCCTGGCAGGTGGGGGTCGACTGGGCGAGGGTGCTGCCCGCGCTGCTCCTGTGCCTTTCTCGAACCACGGAACCCGACGAGTACGCCCGTCGCGTCGTGGAGGTCGTGGACGAGTTCGACGGGCACGGCCGCGGGAAGCACCTGGCCGCAGCGCGGCGGCTCGGGACCTCGGCGCAGCGCAAGGCCCTGCGGATGGTGGCTCCAACGGGGACCGTGTCCTGATCGCCTACCGCGTCCGGGCCATGGAGGCGCGCGCGGTCTACGGGCGCCTCTTCGTCGAGCGCTGCCAGTCGATGCGGTACCGGCAGCCGCTGGCACGAACCAGCTCCAATAACAATTCTCGCTCCCAGTCGCCTACTTCCGGGACCACATGGCTGGGGCGGCAGGCCTCGAACCTGCGACCTGGCGGTTAACAGCCGCCCGCTCTCCCGGCTGAGCTACACCCCAGTGCTCTGGCCCTCATCGGCTGGGCGGGCGGGTGTCCATGAGCTGCCCTCGGTCGCCCGGCCGCCTTCACTTTGGTTGGTCGCGCTCCTCCGGCGTCGCCGGCTGGCTGGGCGTGGCGCGTGACGGGGCGTCCAGGAGCTCGAAGTAGCGCAGCACTTCGTCGCCCTGGAAGTCGTCGCCGTGCAGGTCGTTGGCGCACACGTGGTCGAGCAACTCGCCGGCGCTCGAAAAAATCTGGCTGTCCACCGGGTAGAGGTAGTTCGCGTGGGCGCGCTCGGCCACGCGGCGTACGCGGGGATCCTGGGCTTCCTTGGCGATCGTCGGGAGGTGCTTGGCGAGCACCCAGGCGTTC
>JANOGB010000729.1:0-2137 GCA_031413955.1 Planctomycetota bacterium
GCCCACGCTCGTCTTGGGTCGCCGCGCGCTGCGGCTGCTTCGCTCGATGCTGCCGCGGCCGTGGCCGGCAGGACGGGCGACGTCGTGGCGAAGGCCCTGGTTGCCCTGGCGCGCTCGTTCATCGACGGGGAGCAACGGGGCGGCGACGGTCCCGAGTTGGATGTTCCGCTCCATGGCTGGCGCCGGTTGTTCGGCGACATCCTCGAGCAGTACACGTGACGGTGAATGGCGACGATGGACGCTGAGTGGCTGCGCATCGGTACGGACGGGATTCCTCGCTGCTGGTGGGGCGCTGGACCTGATCAGGACTACGTGCGGTACCACGACGAGGAGTGGGGCCGGCCGATGGAGTCGGATCATCGGCTGTTCGAGAAGCTCTGACCCCGCGCTGGTCGCCGAGCTCGAGGGCGAGCTGCGCGCGTCGATCCGGGCCGCAGCAGAGAAGAGCAGGCACTTCGGAGCCAGCGCCCCGGTCGAGCACACGCCCCAGGAGATCTTCGACTTGCAGGAGCTCGGTTACGCCGGCGAGGACGAGAGCCCGCCCGTGGACGAGCGCTGAACGCCTTTCGAGAGTCCCGGGCTGGACCGCTCGCGCGCGATCGGGCACCGTGACGGGCGTGTGGCTCGCCCTCGCCCTGACCGCGCTCCAAGAGCACGCGCCCGGTTCCCATCCGGCCCGCGAGGACGCGCTCGGGCAGTGCTCCGACTGCCACGCGCCCCTGGCCGAGTCCTTCGCGCGCACTGGCATGGCGAACGCTCTTGCGCCCCTGCGCGCGGGTGAGCTCGGAGGTCTCGTGCCGGTCGAGGAAGCCGGGACGGGTTTCGTCTATGCGTTCGAGGGCGAAGAGAAGAGCGCGCGGCTGGTCGAGACCCGCACCGAAGGCACCTGGCGCGATTCCTTGCCTCTCGCCTTCGCCATCGGCGCGGGCGCGCTCGACCGCTCGTTCGTGGTGACGCGCGGGAAGCGCCTGTGGCTCGCGCCGCTCGAGATCCTCGGCCACGGGAGCGAGCGCCACGCCGGTCTCGCGCCGGGGCACGTGATCCAGCCGGGCTCGCGCTTCACCTCGCCGGTCACGCCCGAGTGCCTCGGCTGCCACACGGACACGCCGCCGCCGAGAGCCTGGCCGCTCAACCTGGTGCCGGCGGAATGGGTGCCACGCGGGCTCTCGTGCGGGGCGTGCCACGGTTCGATCGAGCAGCACGTCGCCAGCCGGGCGGCGGAGCTCGCGGGCGGGCTTGCGGGCTCCGGCGACCCGCTGGCGCGCGAGCACGAGTGGAGCCGCGTGCAGCGCATGGAACGCTGCGCCGCCTGCCACTTGCAGGGCGACGCGCGCATCGAGCTCGATCCGGAACGAGTCGGACCTCCGCCGCCCGGCACGCCGCTCCTCGCCACGCGCGCCGTGTTCGTGGCGCGCGAACCCGGCGACGAGATCGGCTTCGTCAGCCATGTGCAGCGCCTGGTGCTCTCGCGCTGCTACCTCGAGTCCGCGTCCTTTCCCGGCGGCGGGCTGGCTTGCGAGAGCTGCCACGATCCGCACCGCTCGGTGCACGAGCCCGCCGAGCGTGCGCAGGTGCGCGCGGCGTGCCAGGCTTGCCACGAGCCCGCCGGCGCGGTGGCCAAGCGGGCGGCGGACTGTGCCCTGCCGCGCGGCGAACGCCCGGCCGAGCGCGACTGTGTCGACTGCCACCTGCGGCGGACCGGCGTCTTCGACGTGGCCGAGGTGGAGATCCACGACCACTGGATCCGGCGCCAGCCCGGCGCGCCGAGCCCGCCGAAGCCGTTGCGCTTCTCCGAGTCTCCGGGCGGCGACTGGCGCGTGTTCGAGTGGCCGGATGCGCCCGCGCCGGAGCGGGCCGAGGATCCGGGCCCGTGGACGATGGCGCTCTTCCATGGCGGACACTCCGAGCGTGCGCTCGAGTTCCTGCGCCGCGGCGAGGGCACGCGCGCGAAGGACCTCGCCATGCTGCACCACGTGCGCGGCAGCCTGCTCGAGGGCGCCGGTGAGTTCTCCGCCGCGCGCGCGGCCTACGAGCGCGCGCTGGAGCTCGACCCGGAGCTCGCCGAGTCGGCCATCAATCTGGCGCCTGTGCTCGCCCAGGAGGGCGCGGCCCAGCAGGGCAAGGAGCTGCTCGACGC
>JANOGB010000730.1:0-2559 GCA_031413955.1 Planctomycetota bacterium
CGCGGCTCCGCCGGTTCCCGGCGCGATCAGTCCGGTGCGACCGGGGGTGTAGAACGAACCCGCTTCAGGTCTTGCCCGGCGCGTCCATCACGGAAGGCTCGTTCATGTCGTTCCACAGACCGTCGAGGCCCGTGCGCTCGACGAAGGCGCGCACGTGCTCGCTCCACCACTCGCGCGTCGCGGCGCTGGTGAAGTCGGGGAAATGGCACGTGCCCGGCCACACCTTGCCGCTCGCGGGCTGGCCCGCGGCGTCCTTCACGAACAGACCGCGCTCCAGACCCTCGCGTGCGAGCTCGGAATCGACCGCCACGCCCGGATCGAGGATCGCGACCGTGCGGAAACCGCGTGCGGCGAGCTCGCCCGTCAGCCCGGCGAGGTCCGGGAACGCGAGCGGGTCGGTCGTGAAGACCTGCTGGCGGTCCATGTAGTCGATGTCGAGCCACAGCCCGTCGCAGGGAATTCCGCGCCGGCGGAACTCGCTGGCGAGCGCGCGCAGCTCGTCGGCGCTCAGGTAGGACCAGCGGCACTGGTGGTAGCCGAGCGCCCACAGCGGCGGCATCGCGATGCGGCCGACGAGGGCAGCCAGGGCGCTGGTCACCGCGCGCGGGTGCGCGCCCTCGATCAGGTAGAGATCGAAGGGCTCGTGCTCGAAGGTGAACTCGACGACCGGGTTGGAGCTCGTTTCCCCGCCGATCGTGATCGTCCCGCGCCGGATGGTGTCGGCCAGGCACCCGAGCGCGCTCCCGTCCGGGCGCACGGCGAGCACGTAGGGATGGGACTGGTAGAGCTGCGTGCTCGTCTCCTCGTACTGGAACGCGTCCGTGTTCCACAGAGTCACGTGCTTGCCGGAACGCTCGAGCGGCCCGGCCACCTCGCCCGTGCCGTAGAACGTCGTGCCCGGCACGAAGGCGAGGCGCGCGCGCACGTGCTCGGCGTCTTGCTCGAACTCCGCGGCCAGCACCGGCTCCGCCAGGGGCACGAGCCGCGGAACGGTCGGCAAGAGCAGCGAGGAGCGCGCGGCCCCGTCGCCGGCGCGCGGCCGCAACACGGAAACGCGGCACACGGACGCATCCGGCGTGCTCGGCTCGAGCGCGAACGTGTCGACCGGAAGGGGCGTGGCTCGCTCGCTCACCGCGCGCGGACCCCGACCTCGCACGTGGACCACACGCCTTGCGCCCCGCGCTCGAACGAGAGGCGCAGCTCGCCGTCGACCAGGCGCGCGCCATCGACCTTGACCTCGAAGTCGCAGAAGAATGGTAGCGCGACGCTCGTCCCGGCCGGCGCCGAGAACGTCCAGTGCAGGGTGTCCTGCTCGAGCCGCTGTGCGACCAGGCGCACGCACGCGCTGGGCTCGCCGCGCGCAGGCAAGGTCGCGGGCAGCAGCACGGCCGGCCCCTCGAGCACGCGCGCTTCGAGCGTCAGCGTCTCGCCCGCCGAGCGGTGGATCCTGCGCGGCACGACCGCGCCCGAGGGTCGCAGCCAGCCCGGCCCGTCCAGGAGGCGCGTCAGCGGCGGCAGCACCGGCGCGAAACCGAGTTGCAGCGCCGCGCCAGAGCTGTGCTCGAGCTCGATGCCGAGCACAGTCGCGCCCGGTTCGCGCCGCCGGTAGACGCGCACGTCGAGGCACGTCTCCCCCACCCACAGGCTGCGCAGGCGCGCCTCGTCCCAGTGCGGCGGCAGCGTCGGGCGAAAGGCCACACGGTGTTCGACGGCGCCGACCTCGAGCCCGAACAACCCGAGCAGCGTCGACTCGACCAGCGCGGCCGAAGAGAAGATCTGGTGCGGCACGCCGCGCTCGGGGATCTCGGCGCGGTCGCCCTGCAGGTGCTCCTCGAGGAAACCCAGCCCGCCGAAGTGGCACAGCGCGACCTGCGAGAACAGCACCTGGTGCGCGGCGAGGGCGTGGCCGTGCGCAAAGAGCGCCAGGCTCACGAAGTTCGTCAGGTACGGGAAGACCGCGCCGTGGTTGTAGTTCTCGGGAGCGTAGAGGGCCGAGTCGCGCGCGAACATGCGCGCGCCCCAGTCGCTCATCAGCGTGGGCCGGTTGAGCGCTTGCACCGTGGCCCAGGCGCGAGTGCGCTCGCCGAGCCCACGCGAGAGCGGATAGCCGATGTAGGCGGTGAGGTCGTCGCAGCGCTTGCCGCTCTGGAGCAGCGCGAAGCCGTAGTGGCCGCGTTCCTCGTTCCAGTAGGCCTCGAAGCCGGCGCGCGCCTGCTCCTCTAGCGCGCGGTAGCCGGCTTGGTCCTCGCCCAGGGCCTGGCTCAGGCGCTGGGCCGCGCCCAGGGCCGCGATCCACGCGCCCTGCAGGAAGACCTCGCTCTCGATCGTTTCCGAGAGCGGGCCGGCCTCGACCGCCGCGATGCCGGCCAGGGCGTTCGACAGGCGTCCCTCGGAGTCGAGCGCGCGCGCGCACCACTCCATGGCGCGCTTGGCGGCCGGCATGAGCTCGCGCGCGCACTCGAGATCGCCCGAGAAGCGCAGATAGAGGTCGAGCGCGGCCACGAAGTCCGCGCTGTTCGTGCCCTTGTAGTAGGCGTAGGGATAGTCCTCGAGCCAGCG
>JANOGB010000731.1:0-9068 GCA_031413955.1 Planctomycetota bacterium
TCGTCGACTCTCGGAGAGCCGAAGGCCCGGAGGCCCCATCCGCTCTGGATTCTTCCTCTGTGCTCCTCTGAGTCCTCTGCGCCTCTGTGGTCTTGCTGGATTCTTGCTCGGCCAGCAAGCCGTTGCGGAATAGAAGATCAGCTCTGTCCCTGTGCGGCGACGGGCACGTCCTTGCGGAGCAGCGGGAAGATCATCTGGCGCGGCAGATCGAGAGGCATCTCCTCGTCACCCGGATACCCCAGGCGTTCCGGGGCGCGGTCTCGCGGCCAGTAGGCGGTTCCGAAGAGGAAGTCCCAGACGGACAACACGATGCCGAAGTTCTTCGCCACGCCGCCCTCGTTCGAGGCGTCGTGGTGCCACAGGTGCATGCGGGGACCGTTGAAGATCCGCCCCAAGGGTCCGAGATCGATGTCGACGTTGGCGTGATTGAAATGGCCCAAGAAGGTGGCGAACACCGCCACGGCGAAGATCGCCGTGGGCGCGCCGCCGAGCAGCGCCAGCGGCACGTACAGGAGCGAGCGATAGACCACGAGCTCCATCCAGTGGAAGCGGAAGTTCACCGACCAGTCCATGCGTCGCGCGGAGTGATGGACCTTGTGGAACCACCACAGGAAGGGAACGCGGTGCAGGAGATTGTGGACGCACCACTGCAGCAGGTCCGAGACGACGAGGATCACGGCGCACTGAGCGAGCCAGGGCAGCTTGGCCAGCCCCTGGTCCGCCGCGGAGAACGGCAGGACGGGCGCGAGGATCCCGCGCATCCAGGACACCAGGACGGCGGTGAGTCCGCCGGTCAGGAGCGCCCAGAAGTGCCCGTTGAAGGCGGTGTAGAAGAGATCGTTGGCGAGCTGGGGCCGTGCGATCCCCTGGCGAGGCCGAGCAGGACGCAACCGCTCCGCGAGCACGAACGCCATCGACGCAACGGCGAGCCACTGCCAGTAGGTCATCCCCCCCCGCTCAGCGCTCCTCGCCGGGAAGGTCCGACCACAGACGGCGATCGAGGAGGCAGCCCCATTTTCGGTCGTAGGGATGGACGCGCTCGACGCGCGTCTCGCCGCGAACCACTGGCCTGCCGGCATTGGCCCAGGCGAAGATCGATCCTTCGAGGTTCCGGACTCCGGTGAAGCCCTTCTGGGAGAGTTCCTCGGCCAGCGCCGCCGAGCGCTGGCCGACCGAGCAGTAGACGACGATCTCCCGGTCCTGCGGCACGCCGTCGAGGATCGAGAGCGCTTCCCCTAGCGTTCCGGCGTTGCGCGCTCCCGCGAGATGGCTGACCGCGAATTCCTCCTGGGCCCGCACGTCGAGGAGCAGCGGTGGATCTCCCTTGCGCTCCAAGCGCGTGGCGAGCTCGCCGATCGAGACCTGGCGGACCGAAGGGAAACGCTCGCGGATCTCGCGGCGCACCCGCGGCCAGTCCAGGTCGGTCCGGACCTGCACGTACTCCCGCGCACGCGCCGCCCAGGCCTCGCCGCCCATCCCCACCCGCCGGGCCTCCTCGAGCGCCGGCTCCCAGGCCATCCCGTCATCGAGCACGCGCGTTGCCAGCCAGACCGCGCCGACGCGTCCGGCCGAGCGGCAGTGCAGCAGGACGTCGTCCCGCTCGTGCGCGCTCAGGAGCTCGCGCACGGCGTCGAAGATGCCGTCCGTGAGCGTCTCGGGACCGCCGAATCCCGGGTTCTCGTAGACCATTCCCAGCTCACGGGTGAGCGCAGGCTCGTCGTAGCCGCGCTCCTCCTCGGGGCGCCGCAAATCGATCACGAGCTTCAGGCCGTCCTTGGCGAGCGACCGCAGGGCCTCCTCGCTGGGCTGCCCCGCCAGGAACAGGTCTCCGCAAGCGTGCAGCGGCGCGATACCGTCGATCTCCACCGGAACGACCGCAGGAGGACGCGTCTGTCCCTGCGGCTGCGAACGAAGCGCGCCCGAGCAGGCGACGAGAACGACGATGGCCGTCGAAAGGGTTCGCGGTTCCATGACACCAAGGTAGCGAGTTCGGCACCCAGGAGGCGATTGCGGATGGGCCCAAGCGATGGAGTCGCTCGTGTCGGGCTACTGGCGGGCGGCGCCGGCGCGCGTCGCATCCAGCCACTCGACGAGGGCCAGGGGCTCCACGAAGCCTGATCGACGACCCAGGATGCGACCGTCGCCGTCCAGCGCCATCAGGGTTGGCACCGCATGAATTCCGAGAGTCCGAGCAACCTCGGCCGCTGCACTGACGTCGACGCGGCGCTCGAGCCATGTCGCCAGCGCGGCGCGCACATCGGGATGAGGATGCGTCACGGCATCCATCCGGGCGCAGACGCCTCATCCCGGAGCATAGAAGTCGAGCAGGAGCGGAGTCCGCGTCGCGCGCGAGCGGGCGAGGAGCTCCTGGAGCTCACCCGGGAGATGCGCGACATCCACGCGCTCGAGCTCGGCGCGCGCTCCCATGCCTCTCGTCACGATCTCCGGCGAGTATCCCAGCGCGCGCACCGCCTCGAGCAGCCCGTTCGCGTCGACGCGCGCCGGATCATGGCGCACGTCGAAGCGGTCGTCGGCCAGGTCCACTTCGACCGAAAGAACTCCTGGAAGCCCTTCCAGGGCCTCCTCGACCTTGTTCGGTCAGCCCAGTCATGTGATCCCGGACGCCTTGACGAAGCCGTCGACGCGCAGCGACAGCTCCGCGGACTGGTCCGGGGGAATCGTGCGGCAGGCGAGCACGTTCGTGGCCGCGGCGAGACACAGGAGGATCTTCATGGCCGCGCATGGGCTCGGAGCAGGGACAACACGTCTTCGAGCGAGCCAAGTCCGCACTTTCCGAGCACCTTCCCGCCGGAATCGACGACGTAGAAGCCAGGAATGGGGAGCTCGAGGTCGCCGACCTGGATCCCCGCGGGGCTGCCGCGCGCGGTTTCTGGATCGTCGACCTGGTCGGCGAACGACTGCATCAAGAAGTCGTAGGCATGGGGTCGCCGGATGATCACCGGGACGAACGCACCCGCGGCCCGGACCACGTTCTCATCGCCGAGGATCGAGAGCGCACCGCCCTCGAAGCGCGTCGACGGTCATCATGTCTCGGCGCCGGAGAGCCCCACGAGCACGTTCTTCTTCGTGGCATGGGCGTCCTCCAGCGCGCGTGGCAGGTTTGCGAGACTGGCGTAGCGCCAGGCGATGCCCGCGGACGCCTGCGCCGCCCGGGCGCCGAGCACGACCTCGAGCTTCTGCACCTCGCGCTCGCCCTCGTGCCTGAGCGCCAGGACCACCTTGTCGCCGGGCCGGCTGACGCGCAGCACGTCGTCGAGATCGTCCTGGCTGTAGAGATCGACGTCGCCGATCGCGAACAGCACGTCGCCCGCGCGCACACCAGCGCTCGCCGCTGGTCCCGTTGCACTCGTGACCACGCGGCATTGCTGACGGACCTTGAAGGGCAGGCCGAGCTCTTCGGCCAGCTCCGCCGAGGGCGCCTCGGTCACGATGCCGAGCACCGCGGCCGGTGACGGGGACGAAGCCGCACCTTTGCTTGCCGCGCAACCGCAAGCCAGCAGTAGTGCGAAGGAGAGGAGCGCGGGTCTCACCACCTCGAGGGTAACCATCGAGGTTCCATGAGGCGAGTCACTCGCGTCCCAGCGGCGCGCCCAGGGTTCCCAGCCCGGCGCGGCCTTGATCGCGTTTGCCCAATGCGCCATGCGCCATCATTTTTGCCGTCAAAATGATGGCAACCTATACACGAGCCCTGCCCTTGCCCGAGCGCTCCTTCTTCATGTTCGGCCCGCGCGGCACGGGCAAGACGACGTGGCTGCGACAAGAGCTGCCCGCGGCGCGTTGGTACGACCTGGTCCGCGACCGCGAGGTGCTGCGCTTGACGCGCGACCCCGAGCTCTTCAGCCAGGAGGTACAGGCGCTCCCGCGCGGCGCGTGGGTGGTCGTCGACGAGGTGCAGCGGCTGCCCGCGCTGCTCAACGACGTCCAGGACCTGATCGCCCGCCGCGGCCACCGGGTCCGCTTCGCGCTGACCGGCTCGAGCGCGAGCAGGCGAACCTGCTGGCCATGCGCCTGGCCAACCGGCGCTTCTTCCCGTTGACCGCCGCGGAGCTGGGCGACGACTTCGTGGTGGAGAAGGCTCTGCGCTTCGGCACGCTGCCGGCCGTCGCTGCCGCGCGAACGCACGGGTCCCGCATCGACCTGCTCGAGGCCTGCGGCGAGAACTACATCGCCCAGGAGATCCGCGCCGAGGCGTTGGTCAAGCGCCTCGACTCGTTCACGCGCTTCCTGGAGGTCGCGGCCCGCGCCAACGCGCAGATCACCAACATGGCCGCATCGCGCGCGACGCCGCGGTCGCCCGGCCCACGGTCCAGGGCTACTTCGAGACGCTGACCGACACGCTGATCGGGACGCTCCTGCCGGCCTGGCGCGCACGCGCGAAGATCAAGGAGCTCGCGCACCCCAAGTTCTTCTTCTTCGACCCCGGCGTCGTGCGCGCCCTGACCGGACGGCTGCGCGAGCCGCTGCACGAGTCGGAGCGCGGTCCGCTGCTCGAGACGTACGTGCTGTGCGAGCTGCGCGCGTGGCTCAACGTGGCCGGGATCGGTGGCCAGCTCGCCTACTGGCGCACACCCTCCGGCTCCGAGGTGGATTTCGTGTGGTCGCGCGCCGACCGCGCCGTGGGCATCGAGGTCAAGGCGTCGGCGCGCTGGCGTTCGGGTGACAGCCGGGCGTTGCACGAGATGGTCGCGAGCCGCATCGTTCGCCGGGGCTTCGGCGTGTACCTCGGGGATGCAGCGCTCAAGGACGGCAAGATCGACGTGCCGCCGCTGCGAGCGTTCCTGAGCCGGCTGAACGAAGGCGATGTCCTCGGGTAGGAAGGCCGCGGCGTGCTCGCGGAGGGCAGTGCTGCGAGTGGAGGAGCTGGCACAGGGTCATCCCCGCGCCACGACTTGCCGATGAAGGGCCATGGTCAGCAACTACCTGGCGAGCTTTCGTCCCTTGCGCGCCACTGCCCACGGCCGCCAGGCGGTCCAGGACCACGGGCTCCCGCCGTTCATCGACGGGTCTTGCCGCCGAGAGCCGGACCTGGAACACGATTGGCCTTCCATCTCAGGGCTCTGCCGTGGAGGCAACTTCGCTCCACGTCTTCAGGTCGGGGACCACGTGGCGTTCGTGACGATCAAGGGCCGATACGACCGGGGCGCTCCGCCTTGCTGGAAGCTGGTCGCGGTACTTCGAGTCGCGCAACGCTTCGTGACCCACAAAGAGGCCGCAGCGTGGTACTCGGACAAGGGGCTCCGGCTCCCGAGCAACTGCATGGTTCCTGGGAACGATCCCGTTCCTCTCGAGAGGACGCTCGGTCCAAGCGGACATCAAGGGTGCTCCGGCCCGGAGATCATCAAGGAGTGGGATGGGATCTACCAGCAGCGTGCCAAGGAATGGCCGGTCATGCTGGCCTGCGAGAAGCTGATGGTCGAGCTGTACGATCCGGTCCGGATCGAGGAAGCGGACTGGATGCGGTGGATCGGCAAGGTGCCGGGGACGCAGAACCCGCCCATGATTGACAACGGGCTCTTGGATCACCTGCAAGCAAAGGCGTGTCGGAAAGCGGCCTGACATGAACTGGCAAGAGAAGGCGCTCACCAACCACCGTCACCAGCGGGAACGTCGCAGGACTCGGGCCTCGCTCCGTCGGTTGTCGGCAAGAGAGCGCTGAGCAGTCCTTCGTGGCCGGCTGGGGTTGCGTAAGCAGCCCGCCCGTGCACTCCCAGATCCAGAAGGACGACGTCCGAGCTGGAAAGACGCGCGTGCTTCGGCGTCGGGCTCAGCGCGCGTCCGCGCCGAGTTCGATCTCGGTCGCGGCTGCGACCGATGGAGAGCGATCGGTCCGTGGGCGGCCAGACCGTCCCGAAGTCAGGGTGTAGAGCACGGGCAGGACGACCAGCGTCAGCAGCGTCGAGGAGAGCAGCCCGCCGATCACGACCGTCGCGAGCGGGCGCTGCACCTCGGCGCCCACTCCGGTGTTCAGCGCCATCGGGAGGAAGCCGAGCGCGGCGACGAGCGACGTCATCAAGACCGGCCGCAGGCGCCGCTCGCCGGCCTCGAGCACGGCCTCGCGCACGGACATGCCCTGCGCGACGAGCTGGCGAATGGTCGACACGAGCACCATGTCGCCCAGCACCGAGACGCCCGACAGGGCGACGAAGCCGACGCCGGCCGAGACGCTGAAGGGCAGGTCCCGCAGCCACAGAGCAAGGATCCCGCCGACGGCGGCGAACGGCACGCCCGTGAAGACGCGCAGCGCGTCGGGCACGCGGCCGTAGGTGAAGTAGAGCAGCACGAAGATCAGCCCGAGGGCGAGCGGCACGACCACGAACAGGCGGTCGCGCGCGCGAGCGTAGTGCTCGAACTGGCCGCCGAAGCGCACGTAGTAGCCTGGCGGCAGCTCGACGCGCTCGTCGATCGCGCGCATCGCGGCGGCGACGAACGAGCCTACGTCGCGGCCGCGGACGTTCGCCTGGACGACGACGCGGCGCTTGCCCCACTCGCGGTTGACGGTCGCGGCGCCCTCGCTGCGCTCGATCTTCGCCAGGAGGCCGAGCGGGACGCGCTCGCCGTTCGCGGCCACGACGAGGACGCGCTCGAGCGCGCGCTCGTCCGTGCGGTAGCGCTCGTCGAGCCGCACCGCGATCGGGAAACGGCGCTCGCCCTCCTGCAGCTCGCCGACCTCGATCCCGCCCAGAGCCTCGACCAGCGCCAGCACCTCGCGCGCCGCGATGCCGTGGCGCGCGATCGCGTCGCGGTCGACGACGACGCGCAGCATCGGCTGGCCGGTCACCTGCTCGACGTAGAGGTCGGCGGCCCCCGGGATCTCCTCCAGCAACGCGCGCACCTCCGTCGCCTTCTCCCGCAGGAGCTCGAGGTCGTCGCCGAAGATCTTGACTCCGACGTCGGCACGGATGCCGGCGACCATCTCGTTGACGCGCATCTCGATCGGTTGCGAGGCGATCGCGCGCATGCCGGGCAGCTCTGCCAGCAGGACGCCCATCGCGGCGACGAGCTCCGACTGCGTCGCGGCCCGTTGCCAGCGCTCGCGCGGCTTCAGCGTGACGAACACGTCCGAGAGCTCCAGCCCCATCGGGTCGGTCGCGACCTCGGCCGTCCCGGTGCGCGTCCACACGCGCTCGATCTCGTCCGGGAAGGCGGCCAGCAGCGCGCGCTCGATCTGGGTCCCGTAGCGCACGGACTCCTCGGCCGAGACGCCCGAGAGGCGCACGGTGTTGACGACGATCGTGCCCTCGTCGAGGCGCGGGACGAACTCGGTGCCGAGGCGCGGGGCGAGGGCGGCAGCGCCCGCGACCGCGGCGAGCGCGGTGACGATCACCGCCGCGCGCCAGCGCAGGGCGGCGGCGAGCACGGGCCGGTAGAGCCACTTCAGGCCGCGCACGAGGCGGTTCTCGCGGTACTCGGCGCGGCGCGGCAGGAACAGGCTCGCGAGCACGGGCATCAGCGTCAGCGACAGCAGCATCGAGCCGGCCAGCGCGAAGATCACGGTCAGCGCCATCGGCCGGAAGAGCTTTCCCTCGATCCCCTCCAGCGCCAGGATCGGCACGTAGACGATCATGATGATCAGCTCGCCGAACATCGTCGGCCCGCGCACCTCGAGCGCGGCGTCGCGCACGATCTCGACGCGGCTCCTCGTTCCGCGCTCGAGCCCGAGATGCCGCACGGCGTTCTCGATCAGGATCACGGAGCTGTCGACTACCAGGCCGAAGTCGATCGCCCCCAGGCTCATCAGGCTGCCCGCGATCCCGGCGCGCGCCATCAGGCTGAACGCGCACAGCATCGAGATCGGGATCGCCGCGGCCACGATCAGACCGGCGCGCACGTCGCCCAGGAACAAGAACAACACGGCCACGACCAGCAGCGCGCCTTCGAAGAGGTTCGTGCGCACGGTGCGCAGCACCTGGTCGACCAGCGTGGTGCGCTCGTAGACCGCCTCGACGCGGATCCCCGCGGGCAGCGACTTCGACACCTCGGCGAGGCGCGCCGAGAGCGCGCGCGTCACGTCGTGGCTGTTCTCGCCCATCAGCAGAAAACCCAGGCCGAGCACGACCTCGCCCTTGCCATCGGCGGTCACGGCGCCGCGGCGGAGCGCGCGCCCGTCGACGACGCGCGCGATGTCGCGCACGCGAGTCGGGACGCCCTCCTCGGCGGCGATGACGATGTCCTCGATGTCGGACGGATGCGTGACGATGCCGATGCCCTGCACCAGCGCGGATTCGCCGGCGCGATCGAGCGTTCCGCCGCCGACGTTCTGGTTGTTCGCCTCGATCGCCTGCACGAGCTCTGCCAGGCTCAGGCCGCGCTTCGCCAGCTCGACCGGGTCGACGACGACCTGGAACTGGCGCTCGTCGCCGCCCCAGGCGTTGACTTCGGCCACTCCGGGGACGGAACGCAACTGCGGGCGCACGATCCAGTCGTGAGCCGTGCGCACCTCCGACAGCGTGGCGGTCTCGCTCGTGACGAGGTAGTGGAAGACCTCGCCCAGGCCGGTCGCGACCGGCCCCATCTGCGGGCGCGCGATGCCCGCGCGCAGCTCGACGGTTCCCAGGCGCTCGGCCACGACCTGGCGCGCGAGCCAGATGTCGGTCCCGTCCTCGAAGGTGACCGTGACCTGCGACAGGCCGAAACGCGAGAGCGAGCGCACCTCGGCAAGACCTGGCAGCCCCCCAATCGCCTGCTCGACCAGCGCCGTCGCCTGGCGCTCGATCTCCAGCGGCGAGAGCGCGGGCGCGACCGTGTTGATCTGCACCTGCACCGGCGTCGTGTCCGGGAAGGCGTCGATCGGCAAGTGCCGGAAGGCAATCACGCCTGCCAGCGCGATCCCCGTCCACGCGAGGATCACCACCAGCCTGTGCTGGAGCGCCAGCGTGATGATCTTCGAGAGCATCGCGCTAGCCCCTCTCGTCCACGAGGCCTCGGCCTCTTCTGCCGGGAACGCCAGGCTCCAGCCTGGCTCCGTTTCTCTTCTGCTCTTCTGTCTTTCGGCAATGAGAAGAAGAAGAGCCAGGCTGGAGCTTGGCGTTCCCGGCAGAAGAGAAGCA
>JANOGB010000732.1:0-4085 GCA_031413955.1 Planctomycetota bacterium
GCCGAGGCCAGCGCTCCCGCCGCGGGATGGCGGAGAGGGAGGGATTCGAACCCTCGGTGCCGGAAACCGACACACACGCTTTCCTAGCGTGCTCCTTCAGCCACTCGGACACCTCTCCACTGTGCGTTCTCGTCGGCCACGCGCCTCTGGCGGCCGCGTGCGCTCGGATTGGCGGAGAGGGAGGGATTCGAACCCTCGGTGCCCGTGAGGACACACTGGTTTTCGAGACCAGCCCATTCGGCCGCTCTGGCACCTCTCCGTGGTCGCGAGCCGCTCGGGGCTCACGGCTCCTGTTTGCGCTTGCTGCGAAAGAAACCCTGGAGCAGCGCACGGCACTCCTCGGCGCCGACGCCCTCCGTGTACTCCACCCGATGGTTCGCGTCGGGGTGCGCCAGCACGTTGCCGAGCGAGACCCCCGCGCCGAACTTGGGATCGCGCACCCCCCACACGACGCGCGCCAGGCGCGCGTGCACGATCGCGCCGGCGCACATGAAGCAGGGCTCGACGGTCGTGTAGAGCGTGCAGCCGACCAGGCGCAGGTAGCCCAGCTCGGCCGCGGCGGCGCGGATCGCCAGGATCTCGGCGTGCGCGGTCGGGTCGCAGGCGGCGCGCGTGCGGTTGTGGGCGCGCCCGAGGACGAGCGCGTCCGCGCCGGCCGGGCCGGGCGCGGCGATCAGGACGGCGCCGATCGGGACCTCGTCCTCGTCGTGGGCGGCGCGCGCCTCCTCGAGGGCCAGCCGCATCCAGCGCTCGTCGCTCGCTCGGGATTCGGGAAGGGGAGCCAACGCCTCTGGAACCTCGTTTTCAAGCGCCCGGAGCGGGGTCGCTGGCCACGCTGGGACACGGTGTGCGATCTCCCGACGGAGCGCCGGGGCAGTGCCCGGTGCGGGGAGGGTGGTACACCCATGAGGGTTCGAACCTCAAACCTCCTGATCCGTAGTCAGGTGCTCTATCCAGTTGAGCTATGGGTGCACGAAAGGGCCGGAGGTTGTAGCCGTGGGCCCCGCTGGCTGTCAAGCCGCGCGTCCGCGCCTCCCCGGCCCGAGCGCGTGGCACGCACGGGACGTGCGAGGTCCGGCCTCGCCCCGGACGCGCCCAGCTCGCGCAGAGACCCAGGCCGCATCTCGGTCGCACGGGCGCCGGCGACGCGTGCGCGTGCAAGCGACTGCCGGGCCACCCCGTCCCGGAACGGCCTCTCTACTTCGGGGAGCGGACACTACGCTAGCGGCATGGCAGATCCGCGCCACGTGATCGGGCTGGAGGACCTCGACGACGAGCTGCTCGGCGACGTCCTCGAGCTGTCCGCCCGGCTGAAGCGGCGCGCCGGGCGCGGCGAGCTCGCCGGGCGCAGCCTGGGTCTCCTGTTCTTCCGTGGGTCGCTGCGCACGCGCACCTCGTTCGAGGCCGCCGTCCACCAGCTCGGCGGGCACACGATCAACCTCACGGCCATGAGCGACTTCTGGGAGCTCGAGGAGCGCGAGGGCAGCGTCATGGACGGGCGCGCGCCCGAGCACGTGCGCGACGCGGCCGCCGTGCTCTCGCACTACGTGGACGCGCTGGCCATCCGGCCCGTCCAGAGCGGCCGCTCCTGGGAGATCGACCGCCGCGACGAGCGCATCCGGACCTGGGCGCGCCATGCGACGGTGCCCGTGATCAACATGGAGAGCGCCCTCGGCCACCCGCTGCAGACGCTGGCGGACCTGCTGACGCTCCAGGAGCTCCTGGGCAAGCTGCGCGGCCAGCGGCTCGCGGTCGTGTGGGTCCACTCCCCCCAGCCGGCGACCGCGGCGGTCGTGCACTCGCTGTTGCACGGCGCGCTGCGCCAGGGGATGGAGGTGCGGCTCGCCCATCCGCCGGGCTTCGACCTCGATGGCGAGGTGCTGGCGCGCGCCCGCGAGCTGGCGCAGGGCGCGGGCGGCTCGCTCGTGCCGTGCTCGTCCATGGCCGAGGCGGTGGCAGGAGCGCAGGTCGTCTACGCGCGCTCCTGGCAATCGCTCGAGTCGTACGGCAACCCGACCTTGTCGGCCAGCCAGCTCTCGCGTCACACGGGCTGGACGATCGACGAGAAGCTCTTCGCCGAGACCGATGACGCGCGGCTGATGCACGCCATGCCGGTGCGCCGCAACGTCGAGGTGTCCGACGAGGTGCTCGACGGCCCGCGCAGCCTGCTGTACGAGCAAGCGGCCAACCGCCTGCACTCGCAGAAAGCGTTGCTCGTGCGGCTCCTGGGCCGGACCTGAGCGCGCGGGCGAGAACGGGCCGCGGGCCGTCTGGTCCGCTGCTCTCGCCCTGGCTATAGTCGGCCGCGCCGACCCACGCACGGTCGCAGACGCATGGCAGCACCCGAGTTCGTCCACCTGCACGTCCATTCCGAGTACAGCCTGCTGGACGGCGCCAACCGCATCGACGACCTGGTCGAGTCGTGCCTGAAGGACGGACAGCCCGCGATCGCCCTGACCGACCACGGCAACATGTTCGGGGCGATCGAGCTGTACGAGAAGTGTCGCTCGGCCGGCATCAAGCCGATCCTGGGCTGCGAGGTCTACATCGCCCGCGAGGGCCGCACCAAGCCCTACCACCGCGAGCGCAATCCCTACAGCCACCTGACCCTCTTGGCGGCAGACCAGCGGGGCTACAAGAACCTCTTGCGGCTGGCCTCGATCTCCTACCTCGAGGGGTATCACTTCCGCCCGCGCATCGACAAGGAAGCCCTCGCGCGGCATGCCGAGGGCATCCTGTGCCTGTCCGGCTGCCTGTCGGGCGAGATCAACCAGATGATCCTGCGCGATCGGCAGGCGGAGGCGGAGCGCACGGCGGCCGAGCTGGCCGACATCTTCGGGCCCGACTGCTTCTGGCTGGAGCTGCAGCGCAACGGGATGGAGATTCAGGACCGCGCGAACGAGGCGCTGGTGGACCTGTCGCGCCGCACCGGGGTGCCGTTGGTGGCCACCAACGACATCCACTACCTGCGCCACGAGGACTGCGCCACCCAGGACGTGCTCCTGTGCATCAACACCGGCGCGAAGCGCTCCGACGAGAAGCGCTTCAAGATGGACACCGACACGCTCTTCTTCCGCACGCGCGAGGAGATGGGGCGCATCTTCCACGACCTGCCCCAGTCCCTGCGGGCGACGGTCGAGGTCGCCGAGCGTGTCCAGCTCGAGATCGAGTTCGGCAAGTACCACCTGCCGGTCTTCGACCCGCGCGACGGCAGCTCGCCGGAGGCCCTGTTCGACAAGCTGTGCGACGCGGGCCTCGGCATGCGCTACGGCCCCGACCACGCCCAGGCGCGCGAGCGGCTCGAGTACGAGAAGCGCGTGATCCGCGAGATGGGCTTCGTCTCCTACTTCCTGATCGTGTGGGACATCATCCGCTGGGCGCGGGACAACGGCATCCCCGTCGGGCCGGGGCGCGGATCGGCCGCCGGGTCGATCGTGGCCTACGTGCTCGACATCACGCGCGTCGATCCGCTGCGCTACGACCTGCTCTTCGAGCGCTTCCTGAACAGCGCGCGCATCTCGATGCCGGACATCGACATCGACTTCTGCAAGGAGGGCCGTGAGCGGGTCCTGCAGTACACGCGCGAGCGCTACGGCGCGGGGAACGTCTCGCAGATCGGCACCTTCGCCACGCTGGCCTCGCGCTCGGTCGTGCGCGACGTCGGACGCGTGCTCGACCTGCCGCTGGCGGACGTCGACAAGCTGGCCAAGATGATCCCGCAGGGTCCCGGGTCGCCCGGCCTGGCCAAGGCCCTGCGCGAGGACCCGGACCTCAAGGACGCGGCGGCCGACCCGCGCTTCCGGGAGCTGTTCTCCTTCTCGACCAAGCTCGACGGCATGGCGCGGCACATCTCGACGCATGCGGCCGGAGTCGTGATCGCCGACCGGCCGATCGACGAGTACGTGCCGCTGTGCAAGGTGAAGGACGACGTCGTCACGCAGTGGCCGGCCAAGCAGCTCGAGGACCTCGGCCTGCTGAAGATGGACTACCTGGGGCTGCGCACCCTCACCATCATCGACCGGACGCTGGGCAACATCCGCCGCCTGGGAGGCAACGCGCCGGACATCGACCGGCTGCCGCTCCAG
>JANOGB010000733.1:0-11190 GCA_031413955.1 Planctomycetota bacterium
TGCGCATGCGTGGGTCTCCGCTCCGGTGGTGGTTGAGCTAACCTTTCCATCGGTCGGAGACCCTGTTTTGTTTCCCGCAAAATCCAGCGGCTTTTCAGCACCTTTCTGCCCCGGACCGCTCCAGGAAACAGCAACTAGCTATCTGCGCGCGCCATGCTTTCAAACCACGTGTGAAACGGTACAGGGGCAAAGTGGAGGCCCAGTATTCAATAGAAGTGGCCACGTGTGCGGAATGAACTCGTCCAGCGGCAACCTGTTTTTTGACCCGCCGTCGAGTCTTGCGTCGTCGATTTATCCTGCGCTAGGCCTTGACGTTGATATCGCCGTCAAGAACGGAGGAATTGTAGCAAGACACAGAGCAACATTGGCGACGATGATTCGGCAGGGTGTGGTCAGGGCAGATGGTAGTGAAGCGTTACATAGTACGGCTGTCGAAGCGAACGGCGACATGCGGATCGATCCTCCGATGCACAGAGACGATCTGCCGTTCACCTATGACAGCTACAAAGACTACCAAGAGGGAAAGCTAGCCGTAGGGCGAGATTTGACGGGTAGCGGCTCGAGAGACGGCTAATCCCTCTGCAGAAGCTGTCAAGGCGGTCCACCGCTGGAGTCGCGCTTCGGCCAGACCTCCGACCGGGATGGGTGGCTGTCGCCCTCCTACAAGGGGCTCCATCGGACGGCCATCGTGGAAACGAGGCAGTCGACGAGCCAAGTTCGGGCCGAATCAGCAAGGCGTAGCGCTCAGGTTGCGCTTGTCTCGACACGCCTCCGGGCGACGAGGCATTCGAGCTCGAACTGTGTCGTCTACAGCGTGGCCTCGAGGTGCATTCGGGCGGGGTGGCAGTCGAGGGTGCCAGCCAGGTCTGGGGGCGACCGCCAAGGCGGCCGGTCTCAAGGTGCGCTCGTGCTCGACATCCACCGTGGGAGGGAGGCTGTCGACCCCTTGCAGGTCGCTGGCCCAGGTCCGGCGTCGTGGCCGGAAGACTGTCGAACCGTCCCGCGGGCTAACCGGCCCGGAAGCACACCATGGTGAGACGCCCGCCGGAGGCGGTGAACGGGAGTCGGTACGAGTGCTGAAGAAAAAAAGTCAGCTGGACTGATCAAGCCAGGGCAGGCACCCCTCTTGGACCAAGGGCATGTGAGGACGGCCTCCGGTCTCCCAATCGATACGAGGTCGGCTCGATGATCCTGACCTCGAACTGCGCGCTCGAGGAGTGGTACGGGCTCTTCACCGACGACCTGATGGCCTCCGCCGCCATGGACCGGCTGCTGCACCACGCCGAGGTCGTCGTGCTCGAGGGCCAGTCGTACCGCAACCCCCAGCTGCAAGGCATTCTGAGCGTCGTGGAGCGCGGCGCAGATCCCTCGCGAGCACTTGTTTGCCTCTCGGAGGCTGGGGTCTCGCCGACGCAGGGGTGGACCATGTCTGCCGAACCAACCCCGCTGTTTTTCCAGGCGGCCCTCGCGGCTTTTTCAGCCGCGTCCGCTCAGCTCTGCCACACACCCAGCCCCACTTTTTCAGGCGCTACATAGTGGACCAGGTGAGCCGAGCCAGACGTGGACCTGACCAGCCGGTCCTTGAAAGCCCGGGCGCGGCTATCATTCGCGTTGCCATCGCCGTGAATCGTGCTCGCAAATTCCGCGTGTTTCTGAGCTCGACCTTCAGCGACTTCACGGGGGAGCGCAACGCCCTGCACCGCTTCGTGTTCCCCCGGCTGAGGGACCTGGCGCTCCGACACGATGCCCGATTCCAGGCCATCGATCTTCGCTGGGGCGTGCGCGACGAGGCCGCCCTCGACCAGCGCACCATGCCAATCTGCCTGAGCCAGATCGAGCGCTGCCGTCAAAGTACCCCCCGGCCGAACTTCGTGGCCCTGGTCGGAGACAGGCTTGGATGGCGTCCCGTTCCCTACGCGCTTCGTGCGGAAGATTACCACGCACTCCGCGAGCGCGCGCCACCCGCGATTCTGTCGCTCCTCGAGGCGTGGTATCAGCGAGACGACAACGCAGTCCCGCCGGAAAACGTGCTCCAGCCCCGCCAACGCGGTACCCGATTCGAGGACCAACGGACCTGGGCGACGGAGGTCGAAGGCCCGCTCGTCCGTTTCCTGGAGGAGAATGCCATCGCGCTCGGCCCAGGCTCCTGTGATCTCCACCTCGGCTCCGCCGTCGCACAGGAGATCCGGCACGCCTTGCACGGCAGCGAAGAGCCAGTCAGGCATGCCTTCGCATTCATTCGCTCGATCCGCAACTTCCAGGATGTCGTCTCAGCACTGCCGAGTCCCGGCGCCGCAGATCTCCTCGACATGGATGAGCGGCATGCGCACGACCTGGAGGCGCACGCCAAGGTCAAGGCCTTGCAGAGCGATCTGGTAGACGTGCTCGGAGTCAACGCAAGCTGTTTCGAAGCGCGCTGGACGGGCTCCAGCTTGGGTTCCGATCACCTCGGGAGCCTACCAGAGGGTCTCGACGCGTGCCTGTCGGTGCTAGAGAGAGAGCCAACGAGCCTCTGCGAAGCCGTTTGGGTCGCGCTGGCCAAGTCGATGCGCGAGGAGTGCCTCACCATCGGCGACGTGGCGGAGGGAACCGAGGAAGCTATGGCACAGTCGCGCTTCCGGAGGGAGCGAACACTTGCGTTCACTGGCCGAGAAACAGAGCTCGCCGCGATCGTTTCCCATGCCACGGTCAGGCCCGGCTATCCGTTGCTGGTGCACGGCCAATCGGGTTCGGGCAAGTCGGCCCTGCTCGCCAGGGCGCTCGCCGTCCTCGAGACCCTCCCTCGAGCGCGCGTCGTATATCGCTTCATCGGCGCGACGGCAGAGTCATCCGTCGGATCCATCGTGCTGGCCGGTGTTTGTCGCGAAATCCGCGCACGGTATGGCGAACCTGAAGTCGTCGTCCCAGGCGACTATCCACGTCTGATAGATGCGTTCCAGGAGGCATTGAAGCTGCCCTCGCAGGAGGCGCCGCTCATCCTTGTCGTCGATGCCCTGGACGCGTTCGCCCCAGAGGATCCGGCCGGCGATCTGAAGTGGATTCCGGCGTCGACCCCCGAATCCCTGGCGATCATCGTCTCGGGGACGCCTTCGACGCGGCTGCAGTCGCTTGCGACGCGGATCAGGGCGAATCGAACGGGGCGCGTCCCGGACTCCCTCCGAATCGACTCGATGTCCACCGCGGAGGCGAGCCAGCTGATCGACGACTCCCTGCTGAAAGCTGGAAGAGTCCTGCAGAGTCAGCAGCGCGCGACCATTCTGGAGTGCCTGGGACGGACCGGACTCCCGCTGCACGCCCGGCTCCTCGCCGAGGAAGCACGCGCCTGGCATTCGTACACGGACCTGCCCCCGGTCGGAGATTCGAAGGAGAGCGCCGTCGACGGGCTGCTCCGGCGCCTTTGCGCCGACGATGTCCACGGGAAGGTGCTGGTCGCGCGCTCGCTGGGTTACTTGCGTTGCTCCCGACACGGGCTGACCGAGGAAGAGCTCCTCGACCTCTTCTCGATGGACACTCCCTTGATGGCAGAGGTGCGTGAGCACGCGCACCACGCCCTGCCGGAGGAGTCGTCGCCCCGCTTTCCGGTCGCGATGTGGATCCGACTGTTTGAAGAGGTCCGGCCGTATCTGGGCGAACGCTCGGCCGATGGCCAGCGCGTCCTGTCGTTCTTCCACGCTCAGCTCGACGAGGGCGTCGATCGAGTCCTGCTGACCGAGGAGCTGCGGACGGAGCTTCATGGAAACCTCGCGGCCTATTTCGCGGGACAACCTCTGCGCTTCGGAGAGACTCCGAATCGGCGCAAGCTCTCGGAACAGGCCTACCAAGCCGTCCACGGGACGGGGGGCGGCCCGCTCGAGGAGGCCCTCTGGAACCTCGAGCACCTTGAGAGCAAGTGCCTCCATCAGGGCATCTCCGCGGCGCGCCTGGACTGTGGCATGGCCGTGCGCCTGGGCCCGGGCCGGACCGTGCCGCAGGACGACGTCGAGGCTCTCAACTCGCTCTCCATGGCGCTGCGCCTGGCCGCCGGTCGTGACCTCGTCGACCGGGGACAGATTCGATCCCAGCTCTTCGGCCGGCTCCAGCTCACACAGCATCCACGCATCCGAGGATTGCGGCAGCAGGCGCTCGAAGCGGGGGGAATGATCTGGGTTGCCAGTCGGGGAGAGGGATTGACGCAGGCTGGCGGTACCTTGCTGGCGACGATCGAGCAGCCTTGCCGCCATCTCGCGATCTCGGCCGACGGTCGCTATCTCGGAATGTCGGGATACGACTCTTTCCACGGGGTGTGGGACCTCCATACGGGTGCGCGCGTTCCCTTGCCGGTTCACGAGTTCGCCGAGATCCGGCGCGTCTTCAGCGCCCATCATGCGACGAGGTTCGTGTTCGTCTCCGACCGCGTCCTGGGCCTGTTCGACGTTGAATCCGGCGCCATCCACAAGCTTCTTTCCGGCACAGGCTTCGGCGGCGTGATGGTGGACGCGACTCCCGGCGGACGGCTGCTGGCTTTCGCCCTTCGTCGCTCCTCGGATGTCGCGATTTGGAGCATGGATGTCCAGCGGCTGCAGTGGATCCGCACGGGCGGCGATCACGGAATCACAGCGCTCCGGCTGGATCCCACGGGCCGTTTCCTGTTCGCCGGCACGAGCGATGGAGACCTCCGAATGCACGAGGTCGCCTCCGGCGAAGAAGCCGCGGTATTCCGAGGCCACTCAGAGAAGATCAATGCGATCGACATCGACCAAGCGGGAACCCGTGCGGCAACCGTCGCTCACGACTGGTCGGTGCGGCTCTGGAACCTCGTCGACCTGAGGCCGGCAGCGGTCTACGAGCCCACAAAAAAGATCCTGGCCGGCGAGTACGACACGGTCGTGTTCACCAACGACTCTTCCGCAGTGATCGTTCCGGACGGCTTCGGCGACTTGCTGCGGATCGACGCCCGGACGGGGGAGCTCGAGACGCGAACGTCCGGGCACGTGCACAGCGTCACCTCCCTCGCACTCCCGCTGGCCGGAGTCCCCCTCGTCAGCGCGTCGACGGACGACACTGTGAAGGTCTGGGACGTCGCGAGGATGGCGGCGACCTCCACGGAACTACCCCACCGGGATCGAATCGGCGCCATGTCGATCAGCTCGGATGGCGCGTGGCTATTGACGGGGTCGAACGACTATCAGATGAAGCTGTGGAAGCCCCACTCGCTCGAGGAGTGCCGTTGCATGCCTCACACGACGTCCGTGAATGCTGTCGCAATGAGCGCAGATGGAAGGATCGGGGTCTCCGGTGCAGGCGATGCAGTTCTCCGTATCTGGGACCTGGAAAGCGGCCGGGAACTCGGCCGCCTGACCGGGCACCCGACGATGGTGACTGGAGTCTTGCTACTCGCGGACGACGAAACCGTCGTCTCCGCGACGGGCGGAGACGAAGTGATCCTCGTGTGGAACGTCAGAGCAGGATGTCGCCCGTATCCCTTGCTCGGCCACGCGCGGGCGATCCAGTGTCTGGGGACCGACGAGACTCGGCGCTTGGTCCTGTCGGGAGCTTATGACGAGACGATCCGCATTTGGGACGTACATAGGGGAATCCCCAGGGCAACCCTGAAGTGGCCCGGTCACGTGCCCTCGACTCTGTGTGTCGCCGGTGACCGCGTGCTCGCGGGTTCCGACAAGGGGCGGATCGCGATCTGGGACCTCAAGACCCAGACCCTTCTGCGGACCCTCGACGCACACACGAGGGAAGTCTCGGCGGTGCTCGACGTGCCCTCGATCGACGCGATCGTGAGCTCGTCCTGGGACGCGTCGATCAAGGTATGGAATCGGCGTACTCTCGCGCCCATCGCGGAGTTCCGGGCGGACGCGCAGATCCGGAGCTGTGTGGCATCATCGGACGGCGCTTTGATCGCCGGCGACGACAAGGGGAGTCTGTATCGACTGTCCGTGCAGTGCCCCGGTTGAACCGGGGCGACCGATCAGCCACCACAATCTCGGTGACGTGCGAAGGGCGCAGGGCTACCACAGCGGCGCGCTGGTGTCGTTTCGCGCGGCTCCACGCACAGCGTGGCCCAGCCGCGCGGCTTCAGCGCGTCGAGCGTCTCGCCCGGCAGGGTGGAGGCGATCAGCCGCAACGGGCCGCTGAACGGGTGCGAGGGCAACCAGCCCAGGCTGCGCGCGTGGTCTTGCTCGTCGAGCTGGCTCAATGCGTCCAGCACGAGGATGAAGCGCAACCCCTCGTGCTCGGCCCTGAGGCGCGCCTTGGCCAGCCACACGGAAAAGGTCTTCAGGATGTCGTCGTGCGAGCACGGCAGCTCGTCGGGGTCATCCGACCAGCGCTTGATCTCGGCGATCAGCCGGCTCATCAGGCGCCAGTGTTCGGCGCTGTCGGGCGTGCCGCCGATGTAGTGCTGGAAGATGAAGTCCTTGGGGTGGTCCTTCCGCCATTGCGCGATCCAGTTCGCCACAGCGCGGACTTGCCAGCTCCAGAGTCGCCGAGCAGCACGAGCGGCCCGCCGTCGCCCGCTGCGTGGCGATCGAGCGTCGCGAAGTAGTCGGGGCGGCCGATGTAGGGCGCCGGCGCGTCTCGGCGAAGGCCTCGTGGTTGCGCGCCTCGCGCGTGAGTAGGTCGGAGACGCGCCCACTGGTGGAGTACGGCACGCCGATGCGCTCGCCTCAATCATCATGGAGATGAGCGACGGGTAGTAGTCCCAAACGCGACGGAGATCACCTCTTCGCGGGCGCCGGGGCGCCCCGCGCCGCCGCGCGCGGGTCCACTGCTCGACAAGGCGGCGAATTCGAGGACAATGAACAGCTGAGTCGAGACCCAGGCAGCGCCTGGAACGAGAGGGCTGAGGAGGGAACGTCCGAATGTCGACGCTCGAGGCAGTGCTCAAGGCCGGCAAGGTGTCGGCGCCCCGCGCTTTCCGCGTGTTCATCTCATCGACGTTTGCCGACATGCGCGGCGAACGGGAAGAGCTCGTGAAGCGCGTGTTCCCCGAGCTGCGCCGGCGCTGCGAGGCGCGCGGTGTTGCCTGGGGCGAGGTTGACCTGCGCTGGGGCATCACCAGCGAGCAGCGCGCCGAAGGCCGCGTCCTGCCGATCTGCCTGGACGAGATCGAGCGCTGCCGACCCTACTTCATCGGCCTCCTGGGGGAACGCTACGGTTGGGACGATGTCGTGGTCCCTGCAGAGGTTGCCGCGCGGGAGCCGTGGATCGCGGAGCATCCCGGACGCTCGATTACCGAGCTCGAGATCCTGCGGGCGCTCCTTCCCGCGGACCGCGTCAAGGCACGCTTCTACTTCCGGGATCCAGCGCAGATGGCTGTGCTCTCCGACGAGCAGAGGCGACTCTTCATAGAGACCGAGCGCCCGGAGGAGGTCGAGAAGTTGGGCCTCGGCGAGGCGCGGCGCCGCGCCGCGGAGCGCCGGCGCAAGCTCGACGAGCTCAAGAGCCGCATCCGCGCCAGCGGCGCCGTCGTTCGCGAGGACTATCGCGACGTCCGACAGCTTGGTGACCTCGCGCTCGCGGACCTGTCCGCGTTGCTGGATTCGGCGCACCCGGAAGGGTCCACTCCAAGTCCGGAGGAGCGGGAGACGGCGCTGCACGAGGCGCACGCCTGGAGCCTGGCGGAGGTTGAGGTCTCTTCCGGCGTCACCCACGGCGTCTACGTCGCGCGTCCCGGCGAGGGCGCGCGGCTCGACGAGCACGCGCTGTCGAGCGGACCGCCGCTCGTCGTGGAGGGTCCTCCGGGCATCGGGAAGTCGGCGCTGCTCGCGAACTGGGCCCTGCGCTACCGCCAGCTCCACCCCGGGACGCAGGTGTTCTTCCATTCGGTCGGCGCGTCCTCGCGCAGCACCACCGCGCTCGGGACCCTCCGCCGCCTGGTGGACGATCTTGGAAGTCTGCGCGGCATCCGTTTCGGGCCTGGCCCGCAGCCGGTGCTGGCCACGCGACCGGCGACCGCCTTCGATTCGGCAGGCCGACCGGTGGTGGGACTGGGATCGATTCCGCGGTCCGACCAGGGGCAAGGCACGTTGGAGGAGCTCGACACGGCCTTGCAGATCGTGCTCGGCACCCTCGGCAGGCTCGCCCACGAGGAGCGCATCGTGATCGTCCTCGACGGCCTCGATCACCTCGAGGATCGCGGAGACGAGCTCGATCTCGACTGGTTGCAGGACGAGCTCCCGCCCAGCATCCGGCTCATCGTCTCCGCCGCCCCCGGGCGCGCGCTCGACGCCTTGCGCCGGCGCGCGTGGCAGGTTCTGGAGCTCGCCGAGCTGAGTCACGAGGAACGCCTGGAGGTCGTGCGCCGCACGCTGGCAGGCTTCCGTAAGACGCTCGAGCCGGCGCGCGCGCGCCTCATCGCGAGACACTCGCCGAGCTCGCTTCCCCTGTTCCTGCGGGTACTGCTTGAGGAGGTGCGCCTGCTGGACTCTCCGCAGGTGCTCGACGCGGCGCTGGCGCAGTATTGCAGCGCGGCCTCGGTGGCGGAGCTCTTCGGTCTCGTGCTCGCGCGACTCGAGAACGACTACGAGCGCGATCGGGCCGGGCTCGTGCGCGAGGCGCTGGGCTTGCTGTCGGCCGCTCGCCGGGGACTGTCGGAGACCGAGATCCGCGAGCTGCTCGGGCGGGAGGGGTCCCCACTGCCGATGGCCGTGTGGGCGCCGCTGCGGCTCGCGCTGGGCGCCGCCCTGCTCGAGGCCGGCGGCCTGCAGATGTTCGCACACGCATATCTTCGAGAAGCGGTCGCCGGACGCTACGCGCCGGATCCCTCGTCCCCGCGCGCTCTCCACGCGCGCCTCGCCCATCACTTCGAGCACAGCGCGAGCGCCCAGCGCCGCACGGAGGAGCTCCCGTGGCAACTTGCGCACGCAGGCGAGTGGGAGCGCCTGGCAGATGTCCTCTCTGAACCGGCCGTGTTCGCGGCGCTCGGGGTCTCCGATGAGTACGAGCTGCGGTCCTACTGGGTGAACATCGAGCGGCACACGGGTCGGAGCCTGTCTGGGGCGACGCGGCCCATGCTCGGCCGCGGAACGGAGCTCTCACCCGAGCTCCTGGCGGCGCTCGAGGGCACCGCCTGGAGCCAGGGGAACTACGAGGAGGCACGGCTCGCGCTCGAAGAGCTAATCCAGCGCTTCGAGCCCATGGGCGAGACCGTGCTCCTGGCGACGCTGCTCCGGCAGTCCGCCGACATCCACATTCGCCTCGGTCACGAGCCGCACGCCCTCGAGCTGCTCGCGCGCGCGCGCGCCGGATCTTCGAGCGCAATCAGGACCTCGGAGGCGAGGCGGGCTGCCTGCGCCTGGAGGCCGCGAACCTGATGCGGCACCATGAGTTCGAGCGCGCGCTGCGCTGCACCGAACGCTCGAGCGCGATTGCCGACCAGCTCGGCGACCGGCGCGGCAAGCGCGTCGATCTGACGAACCGCGCGGCGTGCCTCACGATGCTCGGGCGCGGCGACGAGGCCGAGGCGCTGCACGCCGAAGAAGCGCTGCTCGCGCGCGAGCTGCGCGACTGGGACGGGCTCGCCCGGCACTTGAACAACCGCGGCAACCTGTACCTGATGAGGCGCGATCCGGAGCGGGCGCTGGATTGCTACCGGGAGGCCGAGCAACTCGCGGTCGTCCACGCGAACGTCCGCAGCGAGCTCGTTGCGGTCGCCGGACAGGCGCAGGTCAACGCCGCACAGGGGCGCTTCGACGAGGCCTATCGCCTGAGCGCGCGCGTGCGCAAGCTCGCCGAGTCGATGCGCGACCCGGAGGCCATCGCGAAGGCGCTGTTCTTGCAATCGACCCTGGTGCCGCGCCTATCGCCGGCACAGCTCGAGTCGTTGCGCGACAGCGTCGTCGGGGACCCCGAGCTCCACCAGGCGCTGCGACAGGCGCTCGAGAGACAGGCGAGGCTCGTGGACGACGGGGATGAGATCGACGAGGTCGACGAGAAGGATGACGACGACACGAAGCCACCCAAGGCCAGGGGGGACGAGGGGAAGGCACGCCACGGTGGTTCCCACGCAAGCGAGGGGGTTCCAAGCGACGGGGACGCGCTGCGGCGCGCCGCCCGCGCCCTCGGCGAGAGTCCGAGGCGGGAACCCGCGCAGGAGGTCGCGGAGCTGCGCGCGCAGGCCACGGCTCTCATCGCTCGCGACTGCCTGCAGGAGGCGTTGCAGGCGTTCGAGCGCGCGGAGCAGATCGCGGCCGGGGCAGGGCTCCGCGAGGAGGCGATGCAAGTCGGGTCCGACGTCGCGGGCGTCCTGAAGCGCATGGGCCGTCTCGGCGAAGCGGTTCAGAAGGTCCACACGGCGCGCGTGCTGGCGGAGAAGCTGGGCGATCCCCGGGAGATCGGGCTCGGACTCGTGAACGAGGCCGTGGCGATGTGGGAAGCCGCGGTGCGCGGCGGCGACGAGGCGCAACTGGAGCCGGCGCTGGAGCTCGCCGTCCGAGCGCGCGCGATCGCGCAAGGCCTCGCCGACCACGAGCGGCTGGCTTTCGCGGCCGGCACTTGCGGGCTCCTGCAACGCTTCCTCGGTCGCATGGAGGACGCGCGCCGCTCGTTCGAGTCCGCACTCGGGAGCGCTCGCGCGAGCGAACACCCGGATGCGCTAGGCCGGGCGCTCCTCAATCTCGCGGGGTTCTGCCTCGAGACGGGCCTGGTGGAGCTCGCTCGCGAGCGCCTCACGGAAGCCCGCACGCTCGCGGGCCGGTTCTCGGATCCGGGCCTGCGCCGGCAGCTCGAGGTGCTGACCCGCCAAATGCCGTCTTCCGGGCGCGTTTGATCGCCCGGTATGGGGGTTCAGGCACGTTATGCGTTCAGTAATGGCTGACCTGGTGAACAGGAGACAGGCCTGTCGACCAAGTAGTCGAGGAGAAGAACGAATGTCTTCGCGTAAAGCCAGCCGACCGCCATGAAGCGTCTCTTCATTTCGTACCGGCGTGAGGACAGCGCCTTGTTCACTGGACGCCTTTTCGACCGCCTGTCGGAATGGTACGGAGTCGCCGAGGTCTTCCTTGACATCGACTCCACGCCCTCGGTGGCCACCCAAAAGCGGCCAGTCGTGGCCACCTGAAAAGCGGCCAGTCGTGAGGGATCGCGCGAGACGTTGACCGGCCAGGGGGAACAGTGCTCTCCCTGCCGGATGTGCAACGTCTTGAAGCAGGAAGAACAGGAACAGATCCGCGCGCTGGGCCGGCTTGGCTGGTCGCTGCG
>JANOGB010000734.1:0-2069 GCA_031413955.1 Planctomycetota bacterium
GGCGCAGCCAGGCGCGCGTCAGCGCGCCGCGGACCGCGAGGCGTCTTTCGAGCTCGACTGCACGGGCGCCACGGGCCGGCCACCTCGCTCCCGCGCACGGCGGGGCCCCGACGAGCGAGCACCACACACACGCATCCACCATTCTCCCCCTCCACTCCAAGAACTTGCGCCCACACGACTTCCTGAAGCTCCAGAAAAGAAGGGCCCTCCGAGGCTTCGGCTCTCCGAAAGTCGACGATCCGGAGGCCCTTTCATCTTCTCCGCGAGACTCCGCGTCCTCCGCATCTCCGCGGTGCGTTTGGGTTGCGGGCGTAGCCCGCGCTGAGAGCGCCGAGCCCGAGGGATCAGTCCGCGCGTTCCTCGGCTCCCCGCGCGCCGAAGGCGATCAGCCACAGCAGCCCAGCCAGGAAGGCGAGGAGCGCGGCCAGCGGCAGCCACCAGGGCACGAGTCCCACCTCGAGCCGCGCGCGGACGACGGACCAGGTGTGCGCCGGATCCGGATGCGCGATCAGCTTCATGGCCCAGGCGCCCAGGAGCACCGCGAAGATCGCCCAGTAGTTGCGCAGCAGCCGCTTGCGTAGGGCGTAGGCGTGCGTGACCTTGAAACGCGGCCGGAACAGGTCCTCGGCCACGAGCTGGCCCCACTCGCTGCGCGGGCTGACGGGATCGCGGCGCAGGATCGGGCCGTAGAAGTTCTCCTCGATCTTGCGCACGCGCGCGTACCAGATGTCGGCGTAGCGGTAGCGACGCGCCTCGATCATCCAGAACACGCTCACCAGCGCCACGCCGACCAGCGGGCTCAGGTGCGAGTGGGTCCGATCGCCGAAGGAGTACGAGAGCACCCCGGCCGTCGTGAGGATGGCCCAGTTTGTGGTCGCATCCAGACGCAGACGCCAGGTGGTCGCGCGGTCGAGCTCCCCGCGGTAGAGGTGCACGATGGCGGCGATGTATTCCTGGCGCGAGAGCGGTGTGCTCTCGTAGTCGACTGCGCGACGCTGCTCGCCCGTCATGCGCTCATGGAACGCCGCGGGGCACGGGAAGTAAAGGGCGGCCTGTCCGCCCTTCTCAGCCTGCGAAGGGCTTTTCCGACAGGTGCTCGCGCTTCTTCTCGGTGCTCTTCCAGTCCTCGGCCTCCGGCAGCGCGTCCTTCTTCTTGTCGATGTTCGGCCACAGCTCGGTCAGGCGCGCATTCAGCTCCTTGTACTCGGCCCACTTCTCGGGCAGGTCGTCTTCGCTGAAGATCGCCTCGGTCGGGCACTCGGGCACGCAGGCGCCGCAATCGATGCACTCGTCCGGGTGGATGACGAGGAAGTTCTCGCCTTCGTAGAAACAGTCGACCGGGCACACGTCCACGCAGTCCGTGTACTTGCACTTGATGCAGGGTTCGGCGACGACGTAGGTCATGGGAGGAAAGAGGTCGGGAGCACCGCGGGACGCGGCAGGAGGGTGCGCATTATGCCCACGGCCCTGTTCCATGCCAGGGGCCAGGCGGGCATGATCGCGGCGCGATGCAGCGGCGCTGGTTCCGGAAGCTCGGACTCGCCTTGGCGAGCAGCGTCCTCGGCCTCGTGCTCGTCGGCGAGGTCGGCCTGCGCCTCTGGAACCCGCCCGAGGTGCGCCTGTTCGACAGCCCCTTCCGCGGCGCTCCGGGCGAGCGCGTGGTGAAGATCGACCGCCGCCTCGAGGTCCACCCCGAGTCCGGCATCTTCCAGGTCGACGACGAACTCGGCTACCGTCCCGTGCCGGGGGGCGTGGGCTACGGCCCGCACGGCGCCAAGTGGAACGAGTACGCGCCCGAAAAGCCGCCCGGGAAACGGCGGCTCCTGTTCGTGGGCGACTCGGTGACCGAGCGACACAAGCTGATCGACGCGCTGCGCGAGCTGCTGGGCGAGGACTACGAGTACTGGAACGCGGGGGTTCCCGGCTACGCCACCGAGCAGGAGCTCCTCTACTACCGCGATCATCTGGGCGAGCTCGCGGTCGACCACGTGCTGCTGACCTTCCACCTGAACGACTACGAGACCACCCCGGTCGTGTTCGAGGCGGATGGGGAGGTCGTCAAGGTCCAC
>JANOGB010000735.1:0-5397 GCA_031413955.1 Planctomycetota bacterium
GCCGGGCTCCAGCCCGGCTCCGATTCTTCCGCTTCCTTTTCCGTCCAAGGCCCTCGCGAAGCGGAAGAAGAGAAAAGAGCCGGGCTGGAGCCCGGCGCTCCCGGTCGAGAACTACGCGTCGAACAGGCCGAGCTGCCGCGCATCGGCCGGGCGCATCGCTCCCGCACCGCGGCGTTCGTCCTGTTCCAGGCCGAGCCGGCGACACTGCAGGTGGAAGAGCTGCCGGATGGCCTCCCAGCGCGGCCCTTCGCCGCGCATGCGCGTGCCGAATCCGGAGCGGTAGAGCGTGCCGCCGCGCATCTCGCGTAGGGCGCCGAGGACCTTCTCGGCGCGTTCGGGATAGCACGCGCGCAGGCGCTCCTCGAACACGGGTGCCACCTCGGCCGGCAGGCGCAGCAGCACGAGGAAGGCCGAGCGCGCGCCGGCCTCGCGGGCGCGCGCGAGGATCTCGGGCATCTGGAAGTCGTTGAGGCCGGGGATCAGCGGCGCGAGGGCGACGCCGACCTCGACGCCGGCTTCGGCCAGGCGGCGCACAGTCTCGAAGCGCGTCGAGGCCGAGCTCGCCAGGGGCTCGATCTTGCGCGCGTCCTCGTCGCTCGCGAAGGGGATCGAGACGCTGACGTGCGCTCCGCCGCGGCGGGCCATGCGCGCCAGGAGCGCGGCGTCGCGGCGCACCAGCGCGCCCTTCGTGATCACCGCGATCGGATGGCGGAACTCGTGGCACACCTCCAGACAGCGCCGGGTGAGCTCGTAGGAAGCCTCCAGCGGCTGGTAGCAATCTGTGACGCCCGAGAACGCGATGGTCGCGCGCCCGCGTGACCAGCGCCGGGCCGCGAGCTCTTGCCGGAGGAGCTCCGGCGCGTTGCGCTTGACCACGATCTTGGAGTCGAAGTCGGTGCCGGCGCCGAGATCGAGGTACTGGTGCGTCGGGCGCGCGTAGCAGTAGGCGCAGGCGTGCTGGCAGCCGCGGTAGGGGTTGACGCTGAAATCGAAGCCGACGTCCGGGCTGTCGTTGGTCGCGACGATCGAGTGGGCCTCCTCCTCGAAGACCTCGAGCGCGACCGGCGGCGGCTCGCCGAGCCACTCGACATGCGCGCTGGCCCAGGGGTTCGGCGGATTGCTGACGCGGCGGGGGAGGGTGCTCACGGGACGGTCGCCCCCCCTACACCATCATCACATCATCTGGCGCCACTCTTCCAGGCTCGGCACCTGGAAGACGAAGTTCGTGCGGCGCGTCTCGCCCAGGGTGGCCGAGGAGCGCGGGTCGTAGAGGTGCCCCGGGTACAGGACCGTGTCGTCCGGAACCTTCGCCAGGCGCTGCGTGATGCTGCGGTAGATCTCGTCCTTGTCGCCGCCCGGAAAATCCGTGCGCCCGCAGCCCTGCAGGAAGAGCGTGTCGCCCGCCACGAGCTTGCCGTCCACCAGGAAGCACTGGCTGCCCGGCGTGTGCCCGGGCGTGTGGACCATTTTCACCTCGATCGCGCCGACCCTCACGACGTCGCCGCCGTCAGAGAGGGCGAGGTCGCTCTTCGACACGCCCGTCATGCGCCGGATCCACTCGGCCTCGGCGCGGTTGCAGTGGATCTTCACCGGCGCCTTCTCGAGCAGCTCCTTCACGCCCGGGACCGGCTCGCCGAAGAGGTCGCCGCCCACGTGATCCGGATGGTAGTGCGTGGCCAGCACGCCCTCGATCTGCATCGCGTCCTCGGCGGCGATGCGCAGGAGGTCGTCCACGTTCCAGGCCGGATCGACCACCAGACAGCGCCCGGCCTCGCGGTCGCCGATGAGGTAGACGAAGTTGAGCATCTGCCCCGCGACCGGATCGCTCGTGGCGAAGTCGCGTCCGGCGAGGAGCTGGCGGAAGTAGAGCGGGCTGGAGGGCACCAGCAACAAGATACGGTGTCCTGCCCCCGCAGTTTGCTGGCAGATCCGGGCGCCGGGGGTCGAGCGCTCGCGTTTCGGGGCCGCGGAAGGGCGGACCGGCGAGTATCCTGTGCGACGGCGACGTCGTTGCGGAAACGTCGTTGCTGACGTTCGTGCGCGCGCAGACGTGCGGCGAGGAGAGCACCCGATGAACGAGGAGAGCCAGTCCGTTCCACCGGTCGATCCGGCGGCCTCGGGCTTCTGGGCGGAGGTGCTGGAGCGCCTCGCGTGCCGCAAGGGAGCCTTCGGTCGCTACCGGCTCGAGGAGGAGATCGCCCAGGGCGGCCAGGGCGCGATCCTGCGCGTCTGGGACGAGGACCTGCGCCGACAACTGGCGATGAAGGTCCTGCACGAGAAGCCCGAGTCGCTCGGCGGCCAGGCTGCTTCCGTCGACCCGCGCTCGCTGGGACGCTTCCTCGAGGAGGCGCAAGTCACCGGTCAGCTCGATCACCCCGGCATCGTTCCCATCCACGAGCTCGGGCTCGACGCTCGCGGTCGGGTGTACTTCACGATGAAGCTCGTCAAGGGCCGGAACCTCAAGGAGGTGTACGAGCTGGTCGCGCGCGCCGAGGAGGGCTGGACGAGGACGCGTGCGCTCTCGGTCCTGCTGAGGGTGTGCGAGGCCATGGCCTATGCCCACCACAAGGGCGTCGTGCACCGTGACCTCAAGCCCGCCAACGTCATGGTCGGACGCTTCGGCGAGGTGTTCGTGATGGACTGGGGCCTGGCCAGAGTGCTCGGGCGCGCCGACCAGAAGGACGTGCGCATCGCGCCCCAGCTCCTGACGGCCGAGCTGGTTTCCGAGCGACACGAGCGCGCGCTGGCCGAGCCCGACTCACCGCTCCTGACTCTGGACGGGCACATCGTCGGGACGCCGGCCTACATGTCGCCCGAGCAGGCGCGCGGGGACGTCGACCAGGTCGGTCCGCCCTCCGACGTCTACGCGGTGGGCGCGATGCTCTACCACCTGCTCGCCGGCCACCTGCCCTACGTGAAGCCCGGCAGGCGGATCTCGAACTACGCGATCTGGTACCGCGTGCAGGAGGGGCCGCCCGAGCCGCTCGCCGAGCGCGCCGCGGACGTACCGATGGAGCTCATCGCGATCTGCGAGAAGGCCATGGCTCGGGACCTGCGCGACCGCTACGCAGACATGGGCGCGCTGGCCGCGGACCTCAGCGCGTTCCTCGAGCACAGGGTGGTCGCGGCCTTCGAGACCGGAGCGCTGGTCGAGCTGAAGAAGTGGGTCGAGCGCAACCGGTCACTCGCGGCTTCGATCGCGGTCGCGTTCCTCGCGCTGGTCGCCGGCTTCTCCGCGAGCCTGGTCTTCAAGGGCCGCTCCGATCGCAATGCGGTGCTCGCGCGCGAGAATGAGCACGTCGCGAAGCAGCGCGCCGACGACGTGTTGCGGCTCTCTGCCCTGCAGCGGCTGGACGATCTGACGGCGGAGGCCGATCGCCTCTGGCCGGCGCACCCGCAGAGCCTCGACGCCTACCAAGCCTGGCTGAGCGAGGCGCAGCAGCTGGTGGCCGAACTGCCAGCTCAGGAGCAGAGGCTGGCAGAGCTGCGCCCGAAGGGCGTGCTGCGGACCGTGGAGGAGCGCACGGCCCACGCCGCGCAGCATCCGCTGCTCTTGGAGCTGGAGCAGACGAAGCGCTTCCTCGAGCATCATCGCCGGCTGCGAGCCGCGCTGGAGGCCTCCTCGCTGGCGCAGGAACCCACCGCGCAGGAAGTCGGCGTGGACCTCGCGCGGCTTCCCGCCACGGCGGAAGGAATCAACGACCTGGCCTGGGACTGCATCGATCCGGAGCGCGAGGACTGGGGCAGGGAAGCGCAGGGTCTCGTGCTCGCCCGGCGCGCACTCGAGCTCGCGGCCACGCTCGCGCCGGAACAGCGCGCCGGCATCCACGACACGCTCGCCTGGGCGCTCTTCGCCAACGGCCGCTTCGACGAAGCCGTGGCCGAGTCGGAGACGGCCCTGGAGGAAGCGCCGGTGGACAGGCAGGAGGAGTACCGGGGCTACGTGGAGCGGCTGCTGTCGGCGATCGAGGCAGAGATCGATCCCGCGCGGGAGGAGGAGCGCGCGCGCCGACACGCCGAGCTCGAGCAGCGCATCGCCCGGCTCGAGCTCGAGGTCTCGCCGCTCCCGGAGTGGAGCTTCGCCGACCCAAAGGACAAGTGGTGGCACAACCAGCTCGAGAAGCTCGTGGGCCGGTTGAAGGACTTCTCGGACCCCGAGCACGGGCTGGCCTTTGCGAACCTCTCGTCCGACCACGGCTGGGGCATCCAGCGCCGCGCGGAGTTCGCGCGCACGATCGGGGAGCGCAGCGTGTCGGGTGAGCAGGCCGCGGCGCGCTGGTCGGAGGCGGTGGCGTCGATCGCGAGCGTCGAGGAGTGTCCGCAGTACGGTGGCCTGCGCCTCCCACCGCAGCTCGGTCTCTTGCCGATCGGCCGGGATCCGAGGTCGGGGCTGTGGGAGTTCGCGCATCAGATGACCGGCGAGCCCGTGCGGCGCGGCGCGGACGGGAAGCTGGTGCTGGGGCCGCAGACGGGGCTCGTCTTCGTCCTCCTGCCGCGCGGGACGTTCCTGATCGGCGCGCAGGTCAGCAATCCGAACGCCCGCAACTACGATCCGCTCGCCGGTACGGCGGAAGGCCCCGTGCGCGAGGTGACGCTCGCGCCGTTCTTCCTGTCGAAGTACGAGATGACGCAAGGGCAATGGGAGAGTTTCGTCGGCGAGAATCCGAGCACCAACGATCCGGGGACGAACCCGGGCGGCAAGAAGGCGACGCTACTCCATCCCGTGGAGCAGGTGAGCTGGTCGGCCTGCGCCGAGACGCTGACGCGTCTGGGCTTGAGTCTGCCGACCGAGGAGCAGTGGGAGTACGCTGCGCGCGCGGGCACGAGCAGTGCCTGGTGGACGGGGGACGACGAGCGCTCCCTGGAGGGCGCCGCGAACCTGGCGGACTCGTTCTGCAAGCGCAACGGCGGTCCATCCGGCTGGGCTTTCGAGGAATGGCTCGACGACGGCTACACCGTCCACGCGCCCGTGGGCACCCTCGACGCCAATCCCTTCGGGCTGCACGACGTCTGCGGCAACGTATGGGAGTGGTGCCGGGATCGGTATGGCGACTACTGGAGCACGGCCCCGGTGGGAGACGGAGCGAGCGCGGCGGGCGGCTCCTCGGATCGCGTCCTGCGCGGCGGCGGCTTCTCGAACCTGGCGCTCGAGGCGCGTTCCTCGAACCGTGCCACTTTCGGGCCCGAATACGCGAGCCATGACCTCGGGCTCCGCCCGGCCCGGAGCGTCACGCGCTGAGCCGCCGGCAATCCAAACGCACCGCGGAGACACGGAGGGCGCGGAGCCCCACGAGGAGGAAGAATGGGCCTCCGGATCGTCGACTCTCCGAGAGCCGAAGCCCCGGAGGCCCCCCCCCTTTTCTGATCTCTTCCTCCGCGCCCTCCGCGACTCCGCGG
>JANOGB010000736.1:0-1994 GCA_031413955.1 Planctomycetota bacterium
CGAGCTGCCGCGTGATGCGACGCGGCGCCAGCACCGCAAGGATGAAGTCGAACCACCGGCTGAGGCTCTCGACCGGCTGCGCGCGTTCATCGAGGCGGCACGTGTACCCGAGGACCTCGCCCTCGGGCACGAGTTCTTCGATCGGCGCCAGCACCCGCGCCCACGAATCGAGGTAGGCCTGGAACTCGTCTGCTTCCGGCCAGGCAGGGTCCGCCAGCTGCCCGATCATCGGGCGGACGAGGAGCAGCGCGGCCAGCGTCAGCAGCGCCAGTGCCGCCCAGGCCCGGGATCGTTGCAGGCCCGCTCGCAACCGCGCCATGGTGGCGCAGAGCATAGCGAGGACGGCTTGCAGGCCAGGTCCTCGCTGGCCGTCCGGATCTACCGCGAGCCAACAGGTCTCGTTTTCGGGCTCGCCGTTGCGGAACATGCTCCGCCCTCGAACGGGAGTTGAGCGCGTGAGCCACGAAACCACCCCGGCCGGGGTCAAGCTGAGCGTCGTCGTCCCGGTCTACAACGAGCGCTACCTGGTGGGCGAGCTCCTGCGCCGGGTGCTGGCGGTGACGGCGCCCGAGATCCGCGCGCTGGAGATCCTGGTGATCGACGACGGCTCGAGCGACGGCAGCCTGGAGGTGCTGCGCCAGCTCGCCGCGGCACACCCGGAGCGCATCCGCCTGCTGGAGCAGGAGAAGAACCAGGGCAAGGGCGCGGCGATCCGCCGCGGCATCGCCGCCGCGACCGGCGACCTCATCTTGTTCCAGGACGCGGATCTCGAGTACGACCCGCGCGACTACCCGCGCCTGGTGCGCCCCTTCCTGGAGGACGGCGCCGACGTGGTCTACGGCTCGCGCTTCCTGCCCAGCGACCGCCGCCGCGTCCTCTATTACCGCCACACGCTGGGCAACCGCTTCCTGACCACGGTCAGCAACTGGTTCACCGACCTCTACCTGACGGACATGGAGACCTGCTACAAGGTCTTCCGCGCGCCGCTGCTGAAGTCGATCCCCATCCGCTCGAACGACTTCGCGCTGGAGCCCGAGATCACGGCCAAAGTCGCCAAGCGCTCGTGCCGCATCTTCGAGGTGCCGATCAGCTACCTCGGCCGCACCTACCGGGAAGGCAAGAAGATCGGCTGGCGGGACGCCTTCGTGGCGCTCGGCGCGATCCTGAAGTATCGCTTCCTCGACGATCTCTACGCCGAGGACGAGTACGGCTCGCACATCCTGCACAGCCTGGAGCGGGCGCAGAACTTCAACCGCTGGATGGCCGAATCGATCGCGCCCCACGTCGGCGCGCGGGTACTCGAGATCGGGGCCGGCATCGGCAACATCACGTCGCTCCTCTTGCCGCGCGACTCCTACCTGGCGAGCGACGTCAACCCGCACTACATCGACTACCTGCGCAACGTGGCGCTCGGCAAGCCATTCCTCCAGGTCGCGCGCATCGACCTCGAGGATCCGGCGTGCTTCGAACCGTGGCCCGGACGCTTCGACACGGTGGTGTGCCTCAACGTGCTGGAGCACGTGCGCGAGCCCCTGGTCGCGCTGCGCAACATGCACGGCGCCCTGGAGCCCGGCGGGCGCGCGGTCATCTACGTGCCCCAGGGGCAAGGCCGTTATTCCAGCCTGGACGAGGTGCTAGGCCACCGCTGCCGCTACTCGCGCTCGCAACTGGTCGAGGAGCTGCGCTCCACCGGCTTCGAGATCGAGCTCTTGCGCGACTTCAACCGTGCCGGCGTCCCCGGCTGGCTCCTGAACGGAAAGCTCCTCAAGCGCCGCCACTTCAGCCGCACGCAGCTCAAGGTGTTCAACGTGCTCGTGCCGGTGATCCGCCGCGTGGACCGCATCTTCCCGTGGACCGGCCTCGGGCTGATCGCGGTCGCGCGCAAGCGTTGAAGAGGCGGGCGCGCTTCGCGAGGGTCGGCAGTACGGAGTCGCACCATTTGCCGCCGAATTCGGCGGCGTATGACGTCAGGAAACGCCTCGGCTCTACGCCGC
>JANOGB010000737.1:0-3193 GCA_031413955.1 Planctomycetota bacterium
GACACTCAGGGTGATGCTCGCGAGCGCCACGATGTTGCCCTTGAAGGCGGTGCCCGCGGCAAGAGTCGCGGAGCTGCCGACCTGCCAGAACACGTTGCCGGCCTGAGCGCCGTTGATCACGTCGACCGACGAGCCGATCGCAGGCAGGAGCGTGCTCCCGATCTGGAAGATGAAGACCGCACTGGAATCGCCCAGCGCATCGAGAGTGAGGACTCCGTTCAGGGGCGCCGAGGCCGCGAAACAGTAGACGCCGGGCGTGAGGGTGAGCCCACCCAGATCCATGCCCGTCAGGACGGAGGTGCACGCCGCGCCCGTGAGAGCGTTGTACGCGGCCGTGAGATCGCTCTGAGCCTGGAGCGCGAGCGCATCACCCGCGTGGATCGTGCCGGTCACGGTCCCCGGCGGAAAGCCGGTGATCGCGGTGCCCGGACTGACACCCAGATTTCCGCTGACGGCGCTCGCGCCGGCATTGGTCACGGTCGAGGCACCCAGGACCGCGAAACTCTGCGCCGAGCCGAGCGACGGCGCCTGGGCCGCGACCGGAGTGGATCCACAGAGGAGCGCGCCGAGCGCCAGACCTGTCAGGACGATCATCGATGACTTGAATTGCATATGAAATTCCTTTGCGCCTATCACAGAGAGCCCGGTGTCTTTCCGGACGAATTGGAAGTGATTGAAGTAGCGAGACTCTAGGGAGGCTCGAGATGGCCGACCATCCACGAAAACACTGAACCCGAGCGCGCTCTTCACGTACGGAAACACACCGAGCCCGCGCCGTTGGGATGCGACGCTCGATCGCCGGTGATCGACGATGTTCCTGCGCGGGACGAGTGGGACCTGCTCGTTTGCTCGAGCCGGAGTCGCGCGCTTCAGCCGTCAAGCGAGGTCAGGCCCTCGCGAATCGCGTACTTGGTCAGCTCGGCGGTCCCGTGCAGCCCGAGCTTCTGGACTATGTTGCGCCGGTGGCTCTCGACGGTCTTGATCGAGATGTGCATCTGCTTCGCAGTCTCGGCCGACGTCTTGCCCTCGGCCACCAGCTGCAGTACCTCGCGCTCCCGCGCGCCCAGGGTCGAGTAGGCAGACACCTTCCCTCCGGCATGCGCAGGGGTCGAGCGCTCGACGACCACCCCGGCGATCTCCGGGCTCAGGTAGGTCCTTCCGCGGCTCGCCGCGCGCACGGCCCGCAGGAGCTCGTCGTGGGCCGAGATCTTTAGCACATAACCACAGGCGCCGGCCTCGAGCATGTGATGTACGTAGCTCTTGTCCGTGTGCGTGGACAGCGCGATCACCTGCACGCCCTCGTGCTCGGCCCGGATCTGGCGTGTCGCCTCGACCCCGTTCAGCTCCGGCATCCCGATGTCCATCACGACCACGTCGGGCAGGAGTGTGCGCACGAGATCCAGCGCCGTCCGCCCGTCGGAGGCCTCGCCCACGATCTCGATGTCGGGCGCGCCCGACAGCAGGACACGCAGGCCTTCGCGCATCATCTGGTGGTCGTCGACCAGCAGCACTCGCACACTCATGCCGTCACCCTCGCCTTCGTCGATCTCCCGTTCGTGAGCGGCACGCACAGGTGGACCTTCGTCCCCTTTCCCGGCGCCGATTCGATGTGCATGCTCCCGCCCACGTGCCGCAGTTGTTCGCGGATGCCGAACAGGCCGTGACCTTGTAGGCCGACTACCGCGGCATCGAAGCCCGCCCCTTCGTCCGCGACGGTGATGCGCAGCATGCTGTCCTCCGAACCGAGCCACACGCGGGCCTCGCGCGCACCCGCGTGTGCTGCAATGTTGGTCAGGAGCTCGCGCACCGCCCGGAAGATGAGCACGCGTATCCGCTCGTCGGCCACCGCTGGCGTCTCTTCGTCCTCGATGCGCACGTCGAGACCGTAGCGGCCGCCGAGGTCCTCGGCGAGCCCTTGGAGCGCCGGCACCAGACCCAGGTCGTGCAGAGAAGGAGGGCTGATCTGGTAGGTGACGGAGCGCCGAGAGCGGTCCGCCTGCTCGACGAGGCGCTCGATCCGGTCGAGGGGCTCGTGCAGATCGGCGCTCGCGGAGAGGCGCAGCGCAGAGAGCTGCATCTTGGCCAAGGCGATGTCCTGGCCGAGGCCATTGTGCAGTTCGGCCGCCAGCGACTGCCGCAAGCGCTCCTCGGTGATCACGACCTCCCACGCCAGAGACCGCAGGCGGTCTTGTTGGACCTCGGCCCCGCGCTCCGCCCGCCTGTGCTCCGTGACGTCCTGCGCCGACCCGATGAGGCCGCGTAGCGTTCCTCGAGGCTCGTACCAGGCCGTCTGGGTCGTGAGCAGCGTGGTCGGGACGCCACGGATGTCGAATGTATCTTCGAAGGTCTGCGCTCTCCCGGTGCTCATGACCGCGCGGTCGATGGCCATGATTCGCTCCGCGCTGTCGCGCTCGAATAGCGCCGTGTCGTCCTGGCCGAGGACCTCCTCCACGGACTTCCCGAACATCCCGGCTCCCTTCCGGTTGATCATCACATAGCGGCCGTCCCGGTCCTTGGCGAAGACGGCGTCGCTGGTTCGAGCGAGGATCTCGCGCAGGAGCCCGTGGCTAGCTTGCAGCTTCTCCAGCATCTCCTGGAGATCTCCCAGGGTGCGCCTGATCTCCGGGGACCCCGGCGCCGTCCTCTCGTTCTCCAGGCGAGCGCGGAGCGCCGTCAACTGGTGACGCGCCTGCTCCACACCCTGCCAGAGATCGTGCTCACACATGGTGCCCGCTCCAGTGATTAGAACCCAAGAAGGGAAAGGCGACTATCCACAGTTCCACTGACTCCGACGCAAAAACCTCGGTGGTCGTAGGCGGGCGAGCCTCTCGAAGGCTGTGCTGCCCGACTGCGCCGGCAACCGTGCGGGCCGCCACCTCCGGTGAGGTGGTGGCCCCCTGGTGGCCCCCCGGGGGCCCGGGTGATGTGCTGCTCACATGCCTACGGTGCAGAGCAACGTGTTGCTGTTCGACACCACGGACGGGGAGGAGAAGATCACCGCTTGGAGCGTCCATTGCGTCCCGCAAAGGCTCGGGTCCCTGGGAATGTGCATGCAGGCGTCGTTGCCGTTTCCAGCCGTGAGGAAGCGGGCGAGGACACGCGTAGACGTGGCGTCAAAGGGCCCAGAACAGCCGCCTATCATGCGCACGGGCGCTCCGATCGGGGTGGCCAGGACGAACCCCATCTTCAGGGG
>JANOGB010000738.1:0-7093 GCA_031413955.1 Planctomycetota bacterium
GCCCGCGCGCATCAACGTGCCGGATGACGTGCTGCGGATACGAGTCGACGCCCCAGCGGGTCGGGATCGGCCCGTCGGTCGAGCCTTGAAGGAATCCCTTGCTGAGAGAATCATCGAGGGTGCCGTGCGCTGCCCTGATCCGTTCTTTCGTGCGGAGGGAGCATGGGTTGTTCGAGACTCGCGCCCGACTGCGGAAAGATCGAGCTGTCTTCCCTCCGGCGGGTGAAGGAGCAAGAGCGACAGCTCTACACCATGGGCTTCGAGACTGCGAATGTGCACGTCGGTACTGGTGACGCAGTTCGAGAAGTCCGGCGCGACCTGTCTGCGCGACCAGGAAGGAGGCTGCGAGATTCAGTCGCGAGCATGCTGGACGCGACGGTCAAAGGACTGGAAGCAGTGGGTCAAGAGATAAGCGTTGAGACTGTGCCTGGCTTCAATCCCCCTGGCGCCGAAGTGATCAGGCCTCTGGCCGGGCGGGGATCGATTCCTCGTGGGCGGTCGCGCTGCAGATCATCGGTTTACGCCTACTCGGCCGGAATTGGGGCCCGTACGCCGATGTAACCTTGGGGCCGGGCGGAAGGGGCGACTGCGAGGCGCCTCCATTTCCTTAGGGAGCCTCGCGCTCAGTCAACCCGTTCGGGAAACTGAAGGGCTCCTCGGTCTCCGAGCGAGGAATGGATGCCCGTGAGCGGGCCACGAGCGGAGACAACAGGGATAATCAGGCCGTCCCCCGAAGCGCTTCAATGCCCTCCTACAGCGATCGTCAGCTTGCCGAAGAGCTCGCCAGAGCGGAAGCCACGCTCGAGGCCTTGGATCGTCGCCGCGGCGAAGCGGACGCGCACGTCCGTTCGTTGAGGTCGAGGCTTGAGGCCAAGCCTGTCCCGCCGGAACCGGCAGCTGTCTCTCCCGAAGCCACTGGTGCGAAGGTGTTCTCTCCTTCGGAGAAGGTCCGCCTCTTCCGAACGCTCTTCCGCGGTCGGGAAGACGTCTTCCCCGTCCGTTTCATGAGCAAGAGAACGGGGCAGGCCGGGTACGCGCCCGCCTGTGCAAACAAGTTCGTGCGGGGCCTCTGCGAGCTGCCCAGGATCAAGTGCAGCGAGTGCTCCAACCAGGCCTTCATGCTCGTCGACGACCAGCAGGTCTTCGATCATCTACGCGGGCGCCAGGTGATGGGCGTCTACCCGCTGCTCGAGGACGAGTCCTGCTGGTTCGTGGCCGCCGACTTTGACGGAGACTCGTGGAACGAGGATGTGCGGGCATTCGTGGAGACCTGCAGGAGCATGGGAGTGCCGGCGGCGGTGGAACGGTCGCGTTCGGGGAACGGAGCTCACGTCTGGTTCTTCTTCTCCGCTCCCGTGCCGGCGTGGATGGCTCGGAAGATGGGCTGCCACATGATCACGGAGACGATGGCCCGCAGGCATCAGCTCCGAATGGGATCCTACGATCGTCTGTTCCCGAACCAGGACACGCTGCCACGCGGAGGCTTCGGCAACCTCATCGCCTTGCCACTGCAGCAGGAACCGAGGAAGCAAGGGAACTCGGTGTTCCTCGATGAGGCCTTCGAGGTTCACGCGGACCAGTGGGCGTTTCTTGCGGCAGTGACGCGCATCGACCCGAGCCGTGTCGCGGACATCGCGAACGAGGCGACACGAAGAGGGAGTGTTCTGGGAATACGCGCCGCCGACGAGGCCGACGAGTTTGGCCTGCCATGGGAACGACCTCCCTCGGGCCGCGCAAGTCTCTCAAGGGTTGCTGGGCCGCTACCTTCGGAGGTCCGTGCGGTTCTCGCCCAGCGCCTCTACGTCGAGAAGGCAGGGCTGCCCTCCGCGCTCCTGAACCAGATCAAGCGTCTTGCAGCGTTCCAGAATCCCGAGTTCTACAAGAAGCAGAAGATGCGTCTGTCGACCGCGATGACGCCTCGCGTGATCGCCTGTGCCGAGGAGTTCGAGCAGCACGTCGCACTGCCGAGGGGGTGCCAGCGGGACCTGCGCGAACTCCTCGCTTCCTACGGCGTGAACCTCGCCTTGGACGACCAGTGCCAGGAGGGAGTGCCGCTCGACCTGGCGTTCCGGGGTGAACTCACGACCCTCCAGAAGAACGCCGCCCGAGCCCTGCTCGCCCACGACATCGGAGTCCTCGTCGCGCCACCCGGCGTCGGAAAGACCGTTCTCGGAACGTACCTCGTGGCCCAGCGTTGTCGGAGCACGCTGGTACTCGTTCATCGGCGCCCACTCCTCGATCAGTGGGTTGCTCAGCTCGCGATGTTCCTCGGCATCGAGGAGAAGGAGATCGGCCAGGTCAGCGGCGGGAAGAGGAAGCCGAACGGGAGGCTCGACGTGGCCATGGTGCAGAGCCTGCTCCAGGAGGGTGGAGTGAACGACTTCGTGGCAAACTACGGGCAGGTGATCGTGGACGAGTGCCATCACGTGCCGGCGGTCTCGGTCGAGCGCGTTCTCTCCGAGGTCAAGGCACGCTTCGTGGTCGGGCTCACGGCAACTCCGCATCGACGAGATGGCCATCAGCCGATCCTCGAGATGCAGCTCGGCCCTGTGCGCTTCTCGATAGATGCGAAGACCCAGGGCGCCCGCCGCCCGTTCGAGCATCGTCTCGTGGTTCGCGAGACGTCGTTCTCCCTGCCGGAGGCACTCGAGGACGCCACCATCCAGGAGGTCTACCGAGCGCTCTCCAGCGATGCGGCGCGGAACGAGCTCATCCTCGCGGATGTCCTGCAGGCCTTGAGCGCCGGGAGAGTTCCTCTCTTGCTCACGGAGAGGAAGGACCACTTGGACTTCCTCGCCGAGCGCTTGCGAGGACTCGTGCCGAATCTCGTCGTTCTTCGGGGAGGCATGAGGGCCAAGGAGCGAAAGGCAACCGGCGACAGGCTGGCGGCCACGCCTTCGGAGAGCCGTCTGGTTCTCGCGACCGGCCGTTACATCGGGGAGGGCTTCGACGATGCCCGGCTCGACACCCTGTTTCTCGCGATGCCCGTTTCCTGGAAGGGGACGCTGGTTCAGTACACGGGTCGCCTTCACCGGCTCCATCCCGCGAAGTCCGAGGTTCGGATCTTCGACTACGTCGATTCGAGAGTTCCCGTTCTTGCACGGATGTTCGAGCGACGGCTCCGGACCTATCGAGCAATCGGGTATTCGCAGAACGAAGAGCGCGCGAGAATCGATCCGGAAGAACGGGCCACGGAGTGGGGGAGCTGAACGTGCCCAGGCGCAGCAGGGCGGCCACGAAGCGGAAGGGCGCGTTGCCTCCGACTCGGGCGCACCTCGAGCATCTCGTCGAAGAGGCACTGGTCGATGCCCATGGGGAGTCCGAGGAGAGGACGGGAATCTACACGATGCTCGAGGAGCACCTCGAGCTGCCATTCGAGGCGAGGGTGCTTGGCGTTCCGGCCACCGTCGTGCGACTCGACATCGATGAAGGCGACGAGATCGTTGCCGTTTGCCGTCGAGGCACGAAGCGAGAGGCTGTTCCGATCCTCGAACTTCGCATCGTGGAGCCGCGCCCCAGAGGATCCGAGTGGATCGAGGCGCACCGGCTCTGGGCGCGACGGTTGTGACGTGGGCCGTGCCCAGGAACTTGCGGGCCGGGCGCACTCAGGGAGAGGCAAATCTCTGCAGTTCCCGCATCAACTCCCGAAACGTGATTGGATCGACCTCGTCGCACAGTCTTCCCTGACGCAGCTCCCGCTGGGTTGGCCGCTGCTTTCCACGGGCGCGCCTCCTCCCTGCAACTGCTGCACGAAGGCGGCGGTAGCGAGTGAACATCTCGGCGTCGCACGCCTCTCGCCCTTCGAAGGTCGAGAGAGCCTCCCTGAGCTTGCGATCGACGGTTGCGAGGGCACCGGGCCGCTGCCAGTTGCTGCGATTCGTCTCATGGCGATCGAGGGCGCCGATGAGCTCGGCGAGCCGGATGTCGATCAGCGCGCGGAGGTGAGCGTAGCGGGTCTGGGCTTCGCTGACGGGTTTCTGGCGATGGCGGCTCATGCCGCGAACACTGGCTCGCGGCGCTACGAGAAGGAGGAGCGCCGTCGCCAATCCCGCGCTCCAGTCCGGTAAGAACTCCGGGTCAACCCGAGTGTGCTTCGGCTGAGCGGCGCCCGCTCAGGTCATCCGCGCCCGGCAAGATCTGGAGCGCCTTGCGAAGATCCTCCACGTCGAGATGCGTGTAGATCGCTGCCGTGAGCCGAGGGTCGGAGTGGCCGAGCAGATTCTGAGCGTGGACGAGTCCGACGCCGGCCCGGCAGAGGCGCGACGCGAAGGTGTGCCGAAGGGCATGGATGTCGAGCTTCCCGCCCTCTGCGTCGACGCGCGGGATCTTTGCTCGCTCGAGGGCTCGATTGAAGACCCTCATGACGTTGCACGAGGCCTGCTTCCACACATCCCCGCGGGGACTCAGGAAGACGTTCGCTCCACGCAGCGGCGCCTGGCCGAAGACGGACTCGTGGAACTTCGCGAGGTTCCGCAGCCGGAGAAGGAGCCCTTCCCGCAGGGGAATGGACCGGGTCTTCCGCGACTTCGTGTTCTCGGCGCGCAGTGTCAGCACGGCACGCTCGAAGTCGATGTCGCGCCAGGTGAGCTGTCGGAGTTCGTTCCAGCGCGCACCCGTCTCCAGGAACCCGACCCAAAGCGGCGTCTGGGGAATGCGGCGGACGCTGCGGAGCGCCTCGATGCCGGCGAACTCGGCGTCGTCGGCCTCCGCTGCAGCGATGAAGCGGGGGATCTCCTCGTCGGTCAGCGCTCGGCGCCGGAACGTGGCGCTCTCGCGGTTCTGCGGGAGACGCTTGAGCCCGTGGACCGGATTCGAGGTCGTGAGTCCTGCTTCGTAGGCCCAGCGCAGCATCGCCTTGAACGTGTGGTGCGTGTAGCTGTTGCAGGTCGCGTGGGACGTGCCGCTGGCCTTGAGCGTGTTGCGAAAGCGGATGACGTCCATCGCGCGCAACTCGGAGATAGGCAGGTTGCCGATCTGCGCGAGCATGATCGCGAGCCTGGACTTCGCGCCCGTGTAGTACTTCGGCGAGACCCGCAGGGCGAGGTCGGGAAGGTACTCGTCGCGGACTTCGAAGAGAGTCGGTCCACCGCGCGAGGCGGGAGCCGCCGCGGTCGGCGGGCTCGTTGCTCCGGTCTGTTCGAAGGTCACATGTCACATGAGCCTCAGTTCTGGCGGAAGGGCAAGCGGAATGGACCCCAATTCGTGGACACTCTTCTTGCCCACGAGGGCCCGTCTTGGCCACACGGGCGCGCTGTTCCGAGGCGAGAGAACTGACGTCCTTGGGCCCGATGTCGGCCGTGTGGGCAACGTGTGCGCGCGGGTTGCCCGACGCATGTCGGAGGGCGCCGCTTGCATCGGCGGAATGGTTCGCCGGTACAGGCTCGCCGCGCTTGTGCGTGGCGGCGCATGCGCGGTCGCGTGCGATAAATAAGTCGATCTAGATGGACAGCAATAAACGTTGGTTTAGCGCGAGCATTGTTGTGACATAACTGCGACAAGGGGTATTCGCTTCGCTCCTCCGACCGCTATAGGCTGTGGTCTTGGCCGATTCGCCACCTGCCCAGCCCCGAGCTGGCGTTGACTACCCGCGCAACCTCGTCGAGTTCGGCGAGTTCTTCCCCGACGAGAAGGCGTGCGTGGCGTACCTGGAGCGCTTGCGGTGGCCGGAGGGCTTCGTCTGTCCGAAGGGTCACGTGGCCGCCGCTTGGCGTTCGGAGCGAGGCCTCAACGTGTGTCCCACGTGCCGACGTCAAGTGTCCGCGACCGCGGGCACGTTTGGGCGGGGCCAACCACCATGGCTAGCGGTCGGAGGAGCGAAGCGAATACCCCTTACTGCGACTATGCTATTCTATTAACCGGTTGCCAAGGTGGATGTCGAGGGTTCAAATCCCTTCAGCCGCTCCAACGCAAGTCAGGCTGATCCGCAGGTTTGCGGAACCTGGCCACGGTGGCCAGTGCAGCTCCGGAAGGTCTCTGACCCGGTACCCATACCGGGTTCAAGGAGAAGCTGCACATGGCGACGAAACGAGCACCGCGCGTACCGGGTTACCGCTTGCACAAGCCCAGCGGGCAGGCCGTGGTGACGCTGGCAGGGAAGGACCACTACCTGGGTCCACACGGGTCCGACGCGAGCCGGGCGAAGTACCAGAGGCTCGTGGCGGAGTACGTCCGCAACGGGTTCCGCGCGGCCGTCGTGCAGGTGGGGGAGCCTTACACGGTCGCTCAGCTCTGCGACGAGTTCCTGACCTGGGCCGAGCGCGAGTACCGGCGCAGCGACGGACAGCCGACCGGATCGGTCGAAAACGTGCGGCTCGCGCTGCGCACCCTGTTCGAGCTCTTCGCCGATGTCGTGGCCGAGGACTTCGGGCCGAAGTCGCTCGTGCTCTACCAAGAGTCGCTGGCCGGCCGTGGGCTCTCGCGCTCGACGACCAACGACCGCACGCGGATCGTGCGTCAGGCCTTCAAGTGGGCCGTGCGCGAGCAGAGGGTCTCGCCGATGGTTCACCACGGCCTCTCGACCGTGCGCGGGATCCGGCGCGGCCGAGCGGGCGTGAAGGAGACCGAGCCCGTGCGGCCGGTGCCAGAAGCACACATCGAGGCTGCGCTCCCGAGGATGCCCGAACCCGTCGCGGCGATGGTGCGGCTCCAGCTCCTCAGCGGCGCTCGCCCCGGCGAGATGGTGATCCTCCGCCCGTGCGAGATCGACATGAGCGGCAAGGTCTGGCTCTATCGTCCGGCCCTGCACAAGAGCTCGTGGCGTGGGCACGAGCGCACGATCCTCTTCGGCCCGAGGGCGCAGGAGATCCTGCGCGCGTTTCTGCGGCCGGGCTACCAAGAGCGCTTCCTGTTCTCGCCCACGCTGGCCGAGCTCGTCCGGCGCGAGCGCATGCGCAAGCAAAGGCGGACGCCGCTCTACCCGAGCCATGTCCGCGCGCTGGAGCGCAAGCGGCGCCTGATCTTCCCCGGAGAAAGTGGACACCCAGAGAAGGAGCAGTGATGCTCCTCGCAAGGAAGTGTCCATGGCAAGATCACGACGGAAGCACAGTGCGGAGTTCAAGCGTGAAGCGGTGCGGCTGAGCCAGGAGCCGGGTCG
>JANOGB010000739.1:0-2346 GCA_031413955.1 Planctomycetota bacterium
GCTGCGCTACGTGCCGCTGACCGCGCAGCGCGTGACCGGCATCGTGTCGCGGGGCGGCTCGATCCTGGCGCGCTGGTGCCTGACGCACCACAAGGAGAACTTCCTGTACACGCACTTCGACGAGATCTGTGCGCTGATGAAGCGCTACGACGTCTCGTTCAGCCTCGGCGACGGTCTGCGCCCCGGCTGTCTCGCCGACGCGAACGACGCCGCGCAATTCGGCGAGCTCGAGACGCTTGGCGAGCTGACGCGCGAGGCGTGGAAGCACTGGGACCTCGAGAGCGGCGGCGGTCTCGGCATCCTGCGCGGGCACCGCGGCGCGGTGCGCGCGGTCGCCTGGGACCTCCTCGGCCAGCAGCTCTTCACCTGTGGCGAGGACGGCGTGGTCATCCAGTGGGACGTCGAAGGCGGGCGCCTCGTGCGCAGCTTCCTGGGCCACGAGGGCCCCGTGCACGCGCTCGACTACGACCCGAACGAGGGTCGCCTCGTGACCGGTTCGAGCGACCGCACCGTGCGCCTGTGGGACGTGACCAGCGGGACGGCGCAGATCCTGCGCGGTCACGAGGCGGCGGTGCGCGAGGTCGCCTTCGACGCGAGCGGCGAACGCGTGCTCTCCGGCGACCAGAACGGGACCGTGTACGTGTGGGACGCCCAGGGCGACTCCGCGACCAGCGAGCTCGTCCTGCACCGCGACGCCGTCAGCGACCTGGCCTTCGATCCTTCCGGCAAGCGCCTGGTCTCGGCTTCCAGGGACCACGAACTCGTCCTGTGGGACGCCATGACCGGCGAGCCCCTGCGGCGCCTGCGCGGTCACACGGGCATGGTGCACTCGGTGGTGTTCAGCGCCGACGGACGCTGGATCCTTTCGGGAGCACAGGACAAGAGCGCGATCCTGTGGGACGCCGTGACCGGCACCCGGCAGCGGCTCTACGGGCCCTTCGACAAGTGGGTCGAGGCGGTCCTGATGACCCCCGACGGCTCGCGCGTGCTCGTGGCCACCGGCGAGAAGAAGGTGCGCGTGCTCGACGCCGTGACGACCGAGGTGCTGCACGAGCTCACCGGCTACCAGTCTCCGGCCGAGGCCATGGCTCTCAGCGCGGACGGTGCCCTGCTGGCGACGGTCGGCCGCGATTTCATGGTCTGGGACCTCGCCGGGAACCTCCAGAAGCCGCTCTTCAACAAGAAGGTCAAGAACACATCCGTGGCCTTCAGCCCGGACGGGAAGCGCATCGCCACGTCCACCACGAGCGGCCTGATCCAGCTGTGGGACGCGCGCACGGGCGAATGGCTGATCGAGCAGCAGGACCAGATCCAGAGGACACATGCGCTGACTTACACCCCCGACGGAAAGCGCCTGATCACGGCCTCGGAAGACGGCCTCGTGCACGTGCGCGACGGAGCGAGCGGGGAGACGCTGCTCGTGCTGCGCGAGCCGCGCGGCGCGGTGCTGGCGCTGGCCCTCAGCCCGGACGGCGCGCAGCTCGCGACCGGGACCCGAGACGGTATCGTGCGCATCTACGAGACCAGCTCGTCGGAGGAGCGCCGCGCGCTGCGGCGCGCGGCGTTCGAGCTGCGCGAGCGCGCGCGGGCCCTGGTCGACGAGCTGTTCGCCGAGCATTTCAGGCTGGATGACGTCCTGCGCCGGCTGCACGAGAAGACCGAGCTCGCGCAGAACCTGCGCGAGACGGCTCTGCGCCAGGCGCTGCTGCGCGGCGACGATCCGATGCCGCTCTTGCAGCGCAGCCTGGCGGACTGCGTGGACTCCGAGCAGGCCGATGCCACCTATGAGCTCGCGCTGGCACGCGCCGGCGCCGCCAAGGGCATGCGCGAGAACATCACCGGCATGCCGGAATGGGAGCTGGAGGGACTGAATGACCTGGCCCTGGCCGCCGCCTACTTGCGCGTGACGCGCTACCAGGAGGCGCGCAAGCTGCTGGAGAAGAGGGTCGAGCCGCCCACCCGCAATGTCCAGACGCGCGGTTTCTTCGGCCAGCGCGAGCAGGCCCTGCGGCTGCTCTTCCTGTGCACGGCGCAGTGCCACACGGGCCAGCGCATCGAGGCCGACCGCAGCTTGCGCCAGGCGCGACAGAGCGTGCTGACCGACGTGGAGCTCTCGCAACGAGACGAGCTGCTCGACCTCTTGGCCGTGGTCGAGACCATGGTGCGCTCGAGCGCGCCGGCCGGGAGCTGAAGCTCATCCTGGGAGCGCCGGGCTCCAGCCCGGCTCTTCCTTTCTTCGCTTCTTCCGCCCTCGCGAAGACCTCGGAGTCGGAGGGAATCGTAAGAAGCGGAGCCGGGCTGGAGCCCGGCTTTCCCGGGTGAGGGATCGGCCAGCAGGTGGCGAAG
>JANOGB010000740.1:0-22863 GCA_031413955.1 Planctomycetota bacterium
GGCCTCGGTGGCGATGCAGGCCAGCTTGGCCCCGCGCTGCGCCAGACGCTGGGCCACGGCCTTGCCTATGCCACGTGAGGCGCCGGTCACGAGGGCCACCTTGCCATCAAGGAAGCGATCGAGAAGGCGCTCGCTCGGCGAGACCTGGGGCGCAGGGCTGCTCATCCCCGGCGGACTATAGCCAGGCCCGGAGGGGGGTGCAACCGAGCCGAGTTCACGCCGAGCCCTCGAGATCGGCCGGCTTTTCGACGGCGCGCAGCCCCGGGGAGGCGCCCGCGTCCTTGGCGATGCGGCGCATCAGCCCGCACAGGACGTTGCCCGGGCCCGGCTCGAGCACGGCTTCGATCCCGGCCGCGAGGGCCTGGCGCATCGACTGCTCCCACAGGACGCTGGAACAGACCTGGCGCGCGAGCGCGGCCTTGATCTCGGCTGGCTCCGCGAGGGTGGTCGCGCTGACGTTACTCATGAAGGGGATTCTCGGTCGCCGTAGCGGAACCTCGGTCAGGGCACGCTCGAGGCGCTCTGCGGCCGAACGCATGCACTCGGAGTGGAAGCCGCCGGCCACGTTGAGGCGCACCGCGCGCTTGACGCCGTGCTGCTGGGCGACCGCCTCGAGCGCGTCGAGCGCGGCCAGCTCGCCCGAGAGCACGATCTGCCCGGGCGCGTTGAGGTTGGCGACGGCGCAGATGCCGTGCGCGCGCCCCACCGCCGCCAGCGCCTCGGCTTGCACGCGCGTGGCGCCCATCAGGCTGGTCATCGAGCTCTTGACGCGCTCGCTCGCCTCCTGCATGGCCTCGCCCCGCAGGCGCACGAGTCGCACGGCGTCCTCGAACTCGAGCGCCCCCGCGTACCAGAGGGCCGTGTACTCGCCCAGCGACAGCCCGGCCGTGAGCGCCGTGCGGGCCGGGTCCAGCCCGCGCTCGACCAGCACCGTGACGATGGCCACGCTGGTCGTGAGGATGCCCGGCTGCGCGACGTCGGTGCGGTGTACCTCGTCGCCGCGCTCCCAGCAGAGTTCGCGCAGCGGAAGGCCCAGGGCGCGCTCGGCGCGCTCGAACACGCGCGCGGCAGCGGGGAACGCGGCCACCCAGTCCTTGCCCATGCCCGGGAACTGTGCGCCCTGTCCGGGGAAAAGTACGGCCTCGCGCATGGCAGATCTCTCGAGGTCCTCCGCGCTCACCAGCGGATCAGCGTGCCGCCCCAGGTGAGACCGGCTCCGAAGGCCACCAGCACCACCAGCTTGCCCTTCTCGATGCGGCCCGCACGCAGGGCCTCGTCCAGGGCCAGCGGCACGGTCGCGGCCGAGCTGTTGCCGTACTTCTCGATGTTGACGATCACCTTCGAGGGCGGAATCTCCAGACGCTCGAGCGCCGCTTCGATGATGCGCTTGTTGACCTGGTGCGGCACGACCACGGTGATGTCATCGGGCGAATAACCCTCGATCATCTCGCGCACCATCTCGCCCATGTAGGTCACGGCGAAGCGGAAGACGTCCCGGCCGCGCATGCGGATGAAGTGTTCGCGCTTCTCCAGCGTCTCGAGCGTGGGCGGCTTGCGCGAGCCCCCCGCCGACATGTGGATGAAGTCGTACCCCTTGCCATCGGCGCCCAGCGTGGTGCGCAGGATCTCGCCCTGCCCGCACTCGTCGAGCGGCGTGAGCACGGCCGCGCCGGCAGCGTCCCCGAAGATGATGCAGGAGGTGCGGTCGGTGAAGTCCACGAAGCTGGTGAGCTTCTCGGCCCCGATCACCAGCACGCGCCGCGCGCGCCCCGCGGCGATGAAGGCCTCGCCCGTGTGCAGCGCGGTCAGGAAACCGGTGCAGGCCGCGTTGACGTCGAAGGCACCGGCGTTCGTCGCTCCCAGGCGGTCCTGGACCAGGCACGCGGTGGCGGGCAGGAGGTAGTCGGGCGTGAGCGTCCCGAGGATGATCAAGTCGAGCTCTTCCGGCTTGACTCCGGCGGCCTCCAGCGCGCGCTTGGCGGCCTCCAGCGAGAGATCCGAGGTGGCCTGGTCGTCGGCCGCGAAGCGGCGCTCCTCGATGCCCGTGCGCTGGACGATCCACTCGTCGGAGGTGTCGACCAGCTTCTCGAAGTAGCTGTTCGGGACGACGCGTTCTGGGACGTAGGAGCCGGTCCCGGCGATGCCGACAGGGATCCTGGAGGCCATGCGTGGGGGGAAGAGCCCGGCTCCCTTCCTCAGCGCTTCGAGCTGGAACAGGAGCCGGAGCGAGGAAGCCTACGGGTCCGGTCGGATTTCGCAACCGGGGAGCGCGCGAATCCCGCGCCCGCAGGGTCCGTCACGTCGCGCGGCTGGGGGTCGAGAGGCCGCGCTCGATGTTCTCCGGCACGTGGGCGTCGGCGGCCAGCACGGCCTGCGCGATCGCATTGGCCACGGCTTTCTCGTCCGAGCGCCCGTGTCCGATGATCACGACACCGTTGACACCCAGGAGCAGCGCGCCGCCATAGCTCTTGTAGTCGATGGCCGCCTTGAGGCTGTTCAACCCTCCGCCCCCCAGGTCGGCCCCGCTCTTCTTCAGCTCGGCCATGATCTTCGCCATGAAGAACGAGGCGAACTGCTCGAGCAGCTTGAGGATCACGTTGCCCGTGAAGCCATCCGTGACGACCACGTCGCACACGCCGCGGAAGATGTCACCGCCCTCGACGTTGCCGACGAACTCGAGCCCGCTCGCCTCGAGCAACTCGTGGGCTTCCTTCAGCAGATCCGTGCCCTTGCCCTTCTCCTCGCCCACGTTGAGCAGGCCGACGCGCGGGCGCGCTTGCCCCAGGCAACTCTGGGCGTAGACGCTGCCCATGGCCCCGTATTGCAGCAGGTGATCCGGCTTGGGCGCGATGTTCGCGCCCATGTCCAGGATCGTGACCGGCTGTCCCGTCAGGTTGAGCGTGACGGCGATGCCAGGCCGGCGCACGCCCGGGATCGTGCCCAGTCCGAGGGTTGCGGCGCCCACGCAAGCACCGGTGTTGCCCATGCCGACCACGGCGCTGGCGCGGCCCTCGCGCACGGCCTGGACGCAGCGCGCGATCGAGCTGTCGGGCTTGGCGCGCAGGGCCTGAGCGGGCGAGTCGCTCATCTCGATCACCTGCGCGGCGTGCTGCAGCTGGAAACCCGGGTCGCCCCCGAGCGCGCGCAGCTCCGCCTCCATGCGCGGCTTGTCGCCCACCAAGAGCAGGCGCTCGGGCGCGACGCGCAGGGCAGACTTGCCCGAGCAGGCGGCGAGCGCTCCCTTGAGGGTCGCATCGGGAGCGTCGTCGCCCCCCATCACGTCGAGGGCGATCAGCGAGCCGGCCATGGCGCGCGCTTAGAAGTCTTCCTTCTGGAGGACTTCGGTGCCCTTCTTGTCCGCGCCCTTCTCGAAGCCGTAGTAACCGCAGTTGTCGCACACGCGGTGCGACTTGACTGGCGCGCTGCAGCGGCCGCAGTGGTTGGGCCGGAAGGGCTTGAGGGCGAGGTGCGAGCGGCGCTCGCCCTGGCGGCTTCTGGACGTTCGGCGCTTGGGATTCGGCATGGGAGGCTCGCGGGGCTCGGCGCTGGTCCACGAATGGCCTTGCGCGGCCTGCTTCGTGAGCGCGGGATGCTAGAGACGCGCCATTCGGGTGTCAACGCGCGGATGGGTCACGCCCTCTGGAAAGCGGCCGTGGGCGCGCGCTGGAAGGCCTCGAGAGCGGCCGCACGTCCGCTCGCACGCTGCCCCTGGCCCTGGGCGAGATCGGGCTTGCCGCCACCCCCACCGCCGAGGTGTGGGGCGAGGAACGCGGGCGCGCAGCGCGCGTCCCAGCCCCGCTCGAGGGCCGCGCCCTGGCTCAGCGCGATCCACGGCGCCTTGTCCCCGTCCTGACCGATCAGGATCACGGCCAGATCGGGCGCGAGCCCCTTCACGCGCCCGGCGAGTTCACGCAGGGACTCGAGGTCGAGCTCGAGCGCCGCGATACCCACCTGCACTCCGTCGTTCGTCACCAGGACCCTGCGCACCGCCTCGAGGGCGCCGGCCACATCGCCCTTCGAGCTCTCTTTCTCCTTCTTCTTGGCGTCCTTGAGCTGCTTCTGGAGCTGCTCGATGCGCTCGGGCAGCTCGTCCACCGACGCCTTGAGCGCGCGCGCCATTTCGAGGAGCAGCTTCTTCTGGTGCTGGATGTGCGCCACCGCCGCCTCCCCCGTGAGCGCCTCGATGCGCCGCACGCCGGCCTGGATCGCGCCCTCGGAGGTGATCACGAACGGCCCGATGTCGCCCGCCGCCGACACGTGCGTGCCGCCGCACAGCTCGAGCGACCAGCCGCCGACGTCGAGCACGCGCACCGTCTCGCCGTACTTCTCGCCGAACATGGCAGTCACGCCGCGCGCCCTGGCGGCGTCGAGCTTCTCGATCGAGGTCGCGACCCGGGCATTGTCGAACACGCGCTCGTTCACGATCCGCTCGATGCGCTCGAGCTCCTCGGACGTGACACCCTTCGGGTGCGAGAAGTCGAAGCGCAGACGGTCCGGGCCGACATAGGAGCCCTGCTGCGCGACGTGCTCGCCCAGCACGAGCTTGAGCGCCTTGTGCAGCAGGTGCGTCGCGGTGTGATGCTTGCGCGTCTTGTCTCGGCGCGCGGCATCGACGCGCGCCAGGAGCTTGGCGCCAGCCAGCGCGCGGCCCTCGGCCGCGCCGACGTGCGCCACGATCGGGCCCACGCGCTGCGTGTCCGCGACCAGGAAACGGAAGCTGCCATCCGGGGCCTCGATCACGCCGCCGTCGCCGACCTGGCCGCCGCCCTCGGGATAGAACGGACTCTGGTCGAGCACGAGCACATCGCGTCCCGGTTCGTCGCGCTGCACGAGTCTCACGAGCTTCGCCTCGGCCTGGACGGCGCCCGCGCCGCTCTCGTGATAGGTCGAGCGCGTGGTCGAGAGCCCCGTGAGCTCCTCGGCCGAGAGCAGTTGCTTGAACTTGCCCTCGCTCTTGCTCTTCGTGCGATGCGCCTCCTCGGCCTTGTCCCAGCCCTTCGGATCCACCTCCAGGCGGCGCTCTCGCGCAAGTAGCTCGACCAGGTCGCGGGGAAACCCGTACGTTGCGTAGAGCTCGAAGACCTCCCCCCCATCGATCGTCTTCTTGCCACTACTCGAGACGCGATCCCCCAGCTCAGCGAAGCGTACGAGGCCGCGACCCAGTGTCTTGTTGAACGATTCCTCCTCGGCGCGCAGCAGGAGCTGCACATGCTCCATGCGCCGCGGGATCTCGGGGAAGACCTCGCCCAGCGTCTCGGCCACGGCCGGCGCGACTTCGCACAGGAACGGTTCCTCGAAGCCGATCAGGTGCCCGTAGCGCGCTGCGCGCCGGATCAGGCGCCGCAGCACGTAGCCGCGGCCAGTGTTCGAGGGCAGCGCGCCGTCGGCGAAGGCCGCCGTGCAGGCGCGCACGTGGTCGGCGATCACGCGGAAGGAGATGTCCGCCTTCTCGTCGCCGCTTCCATAGGGCTTGCCCGCCAGCTTCCCGATGCGCGCGAAGATCGGCGTGAACACGTCGCTGTCATAGTTCGAGCGCTTGCCCTGCAGGACTCCGACGATGCGCTCGAAGCCCATGCCGGTGTCGACGTGCTGCGCCGGCAGCTTGACGAGCTTGCCGTCGTCCAGCCGGTTGAACTCCATGAAGACGTTGTTCCACAGCTCCATGAAGCGCTCGTTGCCGGCGTTGACCCCGATCTTGCGATCGGCGCCGTCGCGCGGGTCCGAGCCGGGACCGCCGCGGTCGATGTGGATCTCGGTGCACGGCCCGCAAGGGCCCGTGTCCCCCATCTCCCAGAAGTTGTCCTTGCGCCCGAAGAAGAGCACGTGCTCCGGATCGATGTCGGTCGCCTCGCGCCAGATGCGCGCGCTGTCCTCGTCGCGCGGCAGGCCGTCCTTCTCGTCGCCGCCGAAGACCGTCACCCACAGGCGTTCCTTCGGCAGCTTCCAGGTCTTGGTCAAGAGCTCCCAGGCCCACGGGATCGCCTCGGCCTTGAAGTAGTCGCCGAAGGACCAGTTGCCGAGCATCTCGAAGAAGGTGTGGTGGTAGGTGTCGTGGCCCACCTCCTCGAGGTCGTTGTGCTTGCCCGAGACGCGGATGCACTTCTGCGTGTCGACGGCGCGCGTGTAGTCGCGTCTGCCGGTCCCGAGGAACACGTCCTTGAACTGGTTCATGCCCGCGTTCGTGAACAGGAGCGTGGGATCGTCCTGCGGGAAGACGGGCGAGGACGGGACCTCGCGGTGGCCGCGCTTGACGAAGAAGTCCAGGAAGTCGCGGCGGATGTGGGCGGCGCTCTTGTGCGCGCTCTTCGGCTGGCTCGGCGGGTTCATGGGAGGCCGCGGATGATAGAGACCACCCGCGGCCTCCCCCAAGCCTCTCGGCTACGCCTTCGCGGGCGCCGGGGTAGGCACAAGCGGCTTCGGCACCGGCTTCAGGGTTGGTGCGCTCGAACTCGCGGATGCGAGCGGAGCGGCGACCTGCGGCGCCGGGGCGGGCGCCGTGTGTGCGGGAGCAGGGGGCGCGCTCGTCTTGGGTGCGGCATGCGCAGCGGCATTTGCCAGGGACTTCGCCAGCACCGCGCGCGCCAGCTCCTCGGTGAGGTCCGGGTTGTCGAGCAGGAACGAGCGCGCGCGCTCGCGGCCCTGGCCGAGGCGCAGCTCACCGTCCTTCGGGTGCTTGAAGGACATCCAGGTGCCCGACTTCTGCACCGCGCCGTTCTCCACGCCGAGGTCGAGCAGGTCGCCCTCGCGGCTGATGCCCTGCGAAAACAAGATGTCGAACTCGCACTTGCGAAAAGGCGGGGCGATCTTGTTCTTGACCACCGTCACCTTGGTGCGGCAGCCGATGACCTCCTCGCCCTCCTTGATCTGCCCGATGCGGCGGATGTCGCAGCGGATCGAGGCATAGAACTTGAGCGCGCGCCCGCCGGTGGTCGTCTCGGGGCTGCCGAACATGACCCCGATCTTCTCGCGGATCTGGTTGATGAAGATCACCAGGCCGTTCGAGCGCGCGATCGAGCCCGTCAGCTTGCGCATGGCCTGGCTCATCAGGCGCGCATGCAGGCCGACGAAGCTGTCGCCCATCTCGCCTTCGATCTCGGCCCGCGGCACGAGCGCCGCGACCGAGTCGACCACGATCACGTCGACCGCGTCGGCGCGCACCAGGGTGTCGACGATCTCGAGCGCCTGCTCGCCCGTGTCGGGCTGGCTCACGAGCAGGTCGTCGAGCTTGACGCCCAGCTTGCGCGCATAGGCGGGATCGAGCGCGTGCTCGGCATCCACGAAGGCGCAGATCCCGCCCTCTTTCTGCGCGTTGGCGATCACGTGCAGGGCCAGGGTGGTCTTGCCGGAGCTCTCGGGGCCGAAGATCTCGATGATGCGGCCGCGCGGAAAGCCTTTTCCGCCCATGGCGAGATCGAGCGAAAGCGCGCCCGAGGAGATGCCGCGGATCTCCTTGATCAGGCTCTCGTCGCCGAGGCGCATGATCGCGCCGCGGCCGTAGCTCTTTTCGATCTCGGACAGCGCCGCGCTGAGTGAGCGAGACTTCTCGAGCCGGGCGGCCTCCTGCTTGGGATCCGCGTGCTTCGGGTCCACGCTTTTCGGATCGACATTTTTCGAATCAGGGGGCTCGGCGGCGGGGTTCTTTTGCTTGGGGCGAGAATCGGTTGTGGTCATGGTGGTGGCTGTGGTCGGGGAGCGCCGCGCAGGGCGCCCGGAGCGATGGACGAACCCCCCGCTGCGGATCCTAGCAAGCGGGCAGGGCAAGAAAAGGACGTGCCCGAAGACGCGCGCGGCCCGCGGCGGTTTCAGTCCTCGCGCGCGAACGGGAAGCGCTCCAGACACGCGTAGCGGCTGCCGGGCGAACCGCGGCAGGACTCGAGCAGCTCGACCCCTTCCGGGCTCCAGTCGAGCCCGATGGAGAGCGCGCCGAACTTCCTCGCCGGGCCGCGGCGGCCGCGCGGTCGGGCCACGCTCACATGGGGCCGGAAGGCCTGCTGTTCCTCGCGGCGCGTGTCGACTCCGGCCCCCGCCAGGCCGCCCAGGACGGCCTGTCGACAGGCGGCGAGTCGTCCCAAGAACGCGCGCTCCTCCACCCCGACCCACAGCACCCGCACGCGCGCCAGGCTCGGGAAAGCCCCGGTTCCGCTCAGGCGCAGGGCCGGAGCGGTCTGTCTGGCCAGGGCCACCCGCAAGGCTGCGGCAAGCGTGGCCAGGCGCTCCCGCTCGACCGCGCCCAGGAAGTAGAGCGTCAGGTGCAGTTCCTCCCCGCCTGCGGGGCGAAAGGCGTTCGCGTCCAGGGTCGCGGCGCAGCGCGCGGCGACTTCTGCCCCGAGCTCCGCGCCCAACGGGAGGGCCACGAAGGTGCGCGCGCGTCCGGGCGCCGCGCTCACGGGGTCACCAGCGCGGCGAGCTCCTGGTAGCGTGCGTCCACTCGTGCGCGGTCGACCCGCTCGAGGCCCTCGACGCCAAAACCCTCCACGCAGTACGAGGCCGTGACGGTCCCGTACAGCATCGCGCGGCGCAGGGCGTCCGGCTGGGTGCTGTTCACGGACGAGAGATATCCCATGAAGCCGCCCGCGAACGAGTCGCCCGCGCCCGTGGGATCGACCACGTCCTCGACCGGATAGGCCGGCAGCGCGAAGCGCACGTCGCGCCCGAGCAAGAAGGCCCCGTGCTCGCCCTTCTTCAGGATCACGAAGCGCGGACCCTTCGCGAGCAGGAGCCGCGCGGCCTGGAACAGGTTGCGCCGCCCGGTGAGCATGCGCGCCTCTTCCTCGTTCAGCACCAGGCCATGGATGCGCTGCAGCAGGAGCTCGAGCTCGCCCAGCTTGATGTCGATCCACAGGTTCATCGTGTCGGCCACCACGAGCTCGGGCGAGCGCACCTGCTCGAGCGCACGCATCTGCACGGAGGGCTCGGCGTTGGCCAGGAACAGGAAGCGCGCCGCGCGCAGGGCAGAAGGAACCTTCGGGTCGAAGTGCTCGAACACGTTGAGCTGGGTGTCGAGCGTGTGCCGCGTGTTCCAGTCGGCCTCGTAGCGCCCTGACCAGCGAAAGGTCTTGCCCGGCGCGATCTCGACCCCGCGCACGCCGATGCCGAGCTCGGCGAAGGCCCGCAGGGTGTGATCCGGAAAGTCCGTGCCCACCACCCCGACTAGCTCCACCGGCCCGAACAGGCGCGCGGCGTGGGCGAAGTGCGTGGCCGAGCCGCCCAGCACGTCATTGCGCTTCTCGAAGGGCGTCTCGATCGAATCGAAGGCCAGGGTGCCGACGGCGAGCAGGCTCATCCGGGAAGGATAGCGTCCGCGCGCCGGATCAATCTTCGCGCGCCTCGCGCACCTCGGAGCGACTGTGCGGGAACAGCATGAACAGGCCGCCGAGCAGACCGATGGTGAGCTGGCTCAGGCGAAAGGTGACGCTGACGGCCACGCCCATGGCCGGGCTGGCATGGATCATCCGGAAGAGCCCCTGGAAGGCGAGCTCGCCCACGCCCCAGCCGCCGGGCGCCAGCGGCACCGCGCTGATCAGGTTGGCGACCGGCACGAGCACGAAGTAATCCGTCAGCGAGACCGCGCCGCGCGGCACGCCCAGCGCCCCGCCCAGGACGAACACACCCAGCGTGACCAGCGCGTGGTTCACGAAGGAGAACACGAACGCGATCGCCACCTGTCCGGGCTGCTTGAGGTAGGAGAGCGCCGCCCGGTCGAGGGAGCGCAGCTTCTCGGCCAGCGGCAAGCGATCGACCAACGCGCTCAGGCCCGTCCGGCGTCGGAAGGGCTTGTTGGCATAGAGCGCGAGCCCGAGGGCGCACACGCCCAGGCCCCACAGGAGGCTCGCGCGCAGGTCGACGAAGGCGGACACGCCTTCGCCGCGCAAGAACGGCTCCACCAGGATCACGACCAGCGCCACCAGCGCCAGCGCGATCATCCCGAACACGCGGTCGACCAGCACGGTCACGAGTGCTTCCGCGCCGCGCCCGGGGTTCTCCTTGGCGACCACCACGCCCTTGACCACGTCTCCGCCGGTCGCACCGGGCAGGACGTTGTTGAAGAACAGGCCGAGGAAGGTGAGCCGCAGCGCGTTCCACCAGCTCGTCGGGCAGCCCGCGAGAGCCAGCAGCCGCCACCAGCGCGTGACGATCGTCAGCACGGCCGCGAGGAACAGCCCCTGCGCGAGGAGCAAACGGGACACGTCCATGTCGCGGAAGGCGCGCGGCATGCCCGGGTGCCAGTCGAAGCCGGAGGGATCTTGCTCGGCGCGGCGCTTGGCGAGGATCGGCTCGCCGCGCGCGAGCGGTTCGCGCGCACCCAGCGGCCAGCGCGCGTCGATCACGGCCGGATCTTCCGGGAAGAAGCGCACGAGATCTTGCTTCCAGTCGCCCTCGATGCGTCCGGAGGCGACGTGCTCCTGGCCGCTCTCGTCGCGGAAGCTGAGCTCGTCCGACCAGGGCAAGTTCTGGCCGACCCAACCGAGGATCAGGAGCGCCAAGCCGACGCGCAGGAGCGCGAGGAGGCGGCGCGTGGACGGCGCACGTTCCGTCATGGAATCAGGACTTCGCCCTGGCCTGGGACTCGGACTCGGGCTGTGCGGGAGCCTCTGGCGCAGCGGAGTCGCGCCAGCGTGCGAGCCAGACCTCGGGCAGGAGCGTCGCAGGCTGGCCGGTGATCTTGGCCAGGGCCTGGCAGGCGGCGATCGAGTGCGGCCCATCCACCTGCAAGCGCAGGACTTGCAGGAGAACCTCGCGCCAGCCGCGCTCGAACTCCGCGGGCGGCTCGTCGCCGCTCGGCGGCAGACCGTACCGAGCCAGGAGCTGGAGCGCGCGCAGGGAGACCTCGGAACGGGCCTCGACGCCTTCCATCGGATCGGCCACGGCCCAGCGCAGATGCCGTGCGCGCTCGCTCGGAAAGGCACGCAGGCTGGCCTCGAGCGCGGCCGCGCGCACGCGACCATGCGGGTCCTCGAGCGCGGCGCGCAGGCCCATGGCCGTGCACCGCCGCGCGAGATCGAGGCGCAGCGCGCGCAGCGGCGCGAGCACGGCCCCCCGTTCGCCCTCGGCCAGCAGGGCGTTCGTCGCGCGCAGGAGGCGCAGAGCTCCCTGGCGGTCGAGGGGCAGGGCGCGTACTCGCTCGGCGACCTGTTCCAGCGCATCCCCCGCCAGGCCGGGAGCCGCGCCGACCTCCCGTGCCGTGGAGACGAGCTCGTCGAAGCTGTTCTTGACGGCCTCGGGCGAGACTGGTTCGGCGCTCGGCGGCAGCGGAGCGCTGGCGAGATCGAGGACCTGCGCGAGCTCGCCCAGCTCGAGCACGCAGCGTTCGCGCGACAGCATGTACGTGCAGTCCACACCGAGCCAGGCGAAGACGGCGACCTGCAGCCCGGCCACTCTTTCGTCCCGGGAGCTATGCGCGAGCCCGAGCACGTTCTCCAGGCAGGTCGCGAACGGGTCCTCGATGTGCTCCTCACGCGCGGCTTCGGCCTGGAAACTCGCACCGCCGAAATTCGTCGTCCGGAACGTCTCGCTCAGCATGTACTCCAGATCGCCCTTGAGGTTCCCGCGGCGCCGCGGACTCCCATCGGGCGCATGCACCTGCTCCAGGTTCCAGACCTTGACCGGGGCGAGATGGCAGCCGGTCGCCGCGAGGAGCGCCGGGAGGATGGCCCACGCGCCCGCGCGCCCCCTCGAACGGGTTCGACCCATTCAGGCGGAGTCTAGCGACCCGCCCGCGTCGAGAGAACGACCTCGCCGAGGGCCTACCGGCTCGTGCCGTGCTCGGGATCCCCGCCCACCCAATCCTGGACCGTCACGACCTGGAAGGGCGTGAGGTTCGTGCCGACGAGCGCGCGCGTCCACAGACGCACCCCTGCCGGCAGGAAGCGCGGCAGCGGGAGCCAGAGGTCCGCCAGGCCGCTCGCGCCGAACACGCCGCTCCGGACGATGAGGTTCTGGAACGCGGGCAGCGGGCTCGGTTCCAGCGCATTGCCCGCGGACACGACCAGGAGCCAGGGTCTTCCGTGCGCGCCGCGCAGCACGACCTGCAGGTCGTCGCCGGCGATCGGCGCCGCGCCGACGAACAGGGTGCGTGGCGCAGCCGGAGCACCACGCTCGAAGCGGCACGCGCGTCGGCTCGTGTCCAGCGGCACGGGCGGCGTGCGCACGCGCCCGTAGGCGTCCGCGAAGAGCAGGTGTTCGTCGACCAGCACGCCGCCCGCGCGCAGCGTGTAGAGCACGGGCTCGCCTGCCTCGGGCGCGAAGGGCCCCGTGCGCCACGGTCCCAGTCCGGCCCAGGCGCGCTCGCGCGGCGCGTCGTCCAGGGCGCCCAGAGCGCGCAGGTAGACGTCGAAGTCGAGCGCGTTCGCGTCGGCGCTGGCCGTGAGCGGATCGTAGTCGAGGTAGCCGTTGATCGTGCCCACCAGGTCGCCCTCCGTGCGCCCGCCGTGGCCCGGATCGTCGTCGAGCGTACAGTCGGAGAAGCGCAGACTGGGTCGATCGCGGCGCGTCTGGAACGTGCGCTTGAGCAGCGCGCGCTCCAGCCCCTTCCAGTAGCCGTTCGGGTTGTGCGTGCGCTCGTCGAAGTAGTGCACGGCCGGGCGGCCGACGCGCGCCAGGCCCTCGAACAGACCGACCGCGCTCATCCAGCCCACGGTCTCGTCCATGCGGCCGCTGAGTGTCCGCAGCACGGGCCACTCGCGTGCGGGCTCTTGGCCGGCCATGAAGACCGCGTTGGTGCGCTCCAGGATCGAGAGCCCGTCGCGCGTGCGCAGCTCGAGCCCGAAGCTGCCGAACAGGCTCTGGAAGAGGCCCGGGTTGCGGTAGTCGGTGGCCTCGAGGTCGTACAGGCCGTTGCGCAGGAGGGCCGCCGCGAAGCGCTCGGGCTGCTCGCCGAGGAGGTACATCCCGCCGATCGCGCCCATCGAGCCGCCGACGACGTACACGCGCTCGGGATCGTGCTCCGCGCCGAGCCGGGCCGTCATCCAGTCGAGCTCCCAGAGCATGCGCTGCTGGGTGTAGTTCCACACGCGCGTGTCGGCCGTGGGTGTGCCGGGCATGAGCTCGTGCGAGCCGAACCAGACGCTCCAGCTCGTGTACGGCACCAGGTCGCTGAGCGCCAGGCTGTCGACGTCCGCGGGGATCTCGAAGCGCTGCGGCCAGGCCTGCGTGTAGGCCTGCCCGGCCGCGTGCAAGCGCACGACCAGCGCGTGCGGACCCGCGGCCGTGCCGCGCTGGAACAGGAAGTTGAAGCCGCGGCTGGGCCAGGGCGAGAGCGCCGGCAAGAAAGGCGTGTCGCGGTCCCCGACCCAGTGGCCCCACAGCTCGCCCTCCGGTCCGCTCGTCTGCAGCACGGGCTCGGGCGCCGTCACCGTCTCGACCATCGACAGCCTGTTCGTGTTGCCGTCCGGAACCAGGGTGCGGTTCTCGTTGCCGGCGATCACGCTGGTCACGGCATAGTGCGCGTGCTTCGTGTGCCGCTGGACGGTGTGCACGAACAGGCCCTGGTTGGCCGCCAGCGCGGCGCCACCACTCGAGAGGATCCATGTGCGCTCCACCCCGCTCGCCAGGGAGCGCCCCTGATTGCGCGAGCTGCGGTCGTCCACCTCGCCCAGCAGGTCGGCGCCGTCGAGATCCTGCGCCGTCCGCAGCGGCCGCTCCGAACGGTAGACCCGGTAGCGCACGTCCGGCCCCGCGAGCTCGCGCCAGGTCAGAAAGGTCTGCCCCGCACGATGCCGGACCTCGATCTCCCGCACCTCTGCCGACGCGAGCGCACCCGCGAACACGGCGCACACCAAGGCCAGGGCGAGCCTGCGAGGAAGGAGCATGGAACGAGGGGGGAAATGCCGGGCGGGGAAGCACCCGGCGGAATGCACCAGCCTAAGCGCTCGCGCGCATCTCGGGCAGAGATTCTGCGCGAGATTCGCACAGCGCCGCGAGCGTGCGCGTGTCGTGAGATCGGAAACGTTTTCCCGAACCGTCGCTCGCGAGCACGTGCGCGGGTCCAAACCAACTCCGAGCCGCGGCGCGAGTGCGCTCAGCTTGGAAGCGACAGGACCTCCGCTGCTTCACGCCTGTCGCCGAGCCACGTCTCGAGGACACGAGAGCAAGTGGTGGAGGCGGCGGGAATCGAACCCGCGGGCGGGCTGATGACTCGTCGTCAGCAAGCTCCGAGAGCGGCAGGAGTTGCGCCGATTCGCGCGCTGCAGTCGCGGAGCGTCTAGGCGTTCTGCTGGGCGTTTCAGACGAGCTTGTGCACCTCGCGCAGCTCTGGCCCACACTCCCCGAGGGCACGCGGAGCGCGTTGCTTGCGATCGCGCGAAGCGTTGCTCAGATCCCGGGATCACCGAGAACCGTCGAACCGACGCCATCCACGCAGGACGAGCCAACTACGAAGCCCAGGAGGCCCGACACACCATCTGCTGGATCCTCCACTGGACCGTCGTCGACCGTCGATCCGTCGGTTCCGCCTGCCCTCGAGCCATGATCGCGAAACCGTCAACAAACGGCCTCAACGGCCGCGCCACAACCGGCCGTTTCCTGCCGGGCAACTCGGGAGGCCCCGGGAACCCTCACGCCAAGCGCGTGGCGGCACTCCGCACGGCCATGCTCGAGGCCGTCTCGGAGGAAGACATGCGGGACATCCTCTGCAAGCTCGTGGAGCTGGCCAAGGCCGGCAACGTCCCTGCGGCAAAGGAGGTCCTGGACCGCTGCCTCGGCAAGATCCTGGAACCGGATCTGCTCGAACGGTTGGAGCAAATCGAAGAGCAACTCACTGCAAGGTTGCGCCGATGAGCCTCGCGCGACGCCTGCGGATTCTCGAAGAACGAGCTCGACAGGACGGCTTGCTCACGCGCGAGCCCCCTTGTCCGTGCTGTGGCGGTCCGGATCCACTGGGCCATCAAGTCGCGATCGTTGACGTAGGCAAGGGTGAGGAACTCGGACACTGCCCGGCATGCAACCGCGAGGTGGATCAAGATGGGCGAGCTCTGGGAGAGCACGCCAGCGTGGTCTACCTCCATCACGAGGCACCAGATGTTCCGCTGCCCGCCGTGCCGACGTAGATCGCCTTCGGATTGCGCCAAGGCCCGTAGTTCCCCATCGCCGCAAGGGCACTGCGCTCACCGCGTCGAGCGTGAGGCTCTCTCCGGCCGGTGGCTCCAAGGCTCACCGCGCCGTTCGGGGGCCCTCCTGGTGGGGATGACGGGGCGATGGGAGTCTTTTTTCACGAAAAGCTGACTTTCACTCTTTGTGAAACCGAGAGGTGAAGTGAAACTCTCCCCCCCCGGCGCGCGCTCCAGGCTTGCCCTTCGACCGGCGGGTCGGGGGCGATTCGCCGCCTCGCTGCTCCCTCGAAGGAGTGCCCCAAGCCAATGAAGAAGCGACCCGCTGCTCGCAAGGCCCCGAAGGCCGCGCTCTTGCCCGAGCGCGAACTGGTTGAAGCCTGCCTCGAGGCACTCCGAGAAGGGGTTCCCGCCAAGGCACACGAGTGCAAGGTTCCCAACCGCGCCCAGGGCCCCCGACCGGACCTCTTCTTGAAGCTCCAGGTGGACGGCCAGGAAGTCGTCTACGCAGTGGAGGCCAAGCGCGCGCTCCAAGCCCCGCACGTCGGCCCGCTGATACACCGCGCGCGGCAGCACGAGCGCTACGGCGAGCATCTCCTCGTTTGCGCCGAACGGATTCCCGAGCAGCTCGGCAAGGAGCTACGAGCGCACGGTATCGCCTACCTCGATCGGGGCGGGAACGCTTGGCTGCACGCTCCCGGCCTCTTCGTGCTGATCACCGGTAGGCCGCCGGTCGAGCTGCGCCGCGGCCGCCAGGATCTGCGCGGCACCGAGGTCCGCCTGCTCGGCGTCTTCCTCACCTACCCCCAGGCCGATCAAGCGTTGCAGACCGAGCTTGCGCGGCTCGCGGGGATCGCCCTGGGCGCGGTAGGCCGCGGCCGTGAGAAGCTGGTCAAGCTCGGCATCCTCGACCACACGGACGAGCGTCGCTGGCGGATGCGGGACCGGACCGAAGGTCTGCGCCGCTTCGGCGAGGGGTGGGCGGCGGTGGTCCGGCACAAGCTCCATCCTCGCACCTACCGCATGCTCGAGGTCGAGGGCCGCGGCAACTTGGAGGAGCGCATCGCAACCGCCGGCCCGGAACTCGGGTGCGCGCTCGGAGGCGAGCTGGCCGCGGCACACCTCACTCACCATCTGCAGACGGAGCGCGCGACCCTGCACGTGCCCGCCGATCGTCGGCAGAAGGTCGCGACAGCCCTGATGCTCGTTCCCGACGATCGTGGTCCCGTGACGCTGCTCGATCGCTACGGCCGCGTCGACGATCATCGGGTTCCGGCGCTCCCAGGCGTCCCGCTCGCCCATCCTCTTCTCGTCTGGGCCGAGTGCCTGACGGTCCCCGACGAGCGCATCGCACAGACTGCGGGGCGCCTATACGACGAACTCCAGCGCGGCGCCGATGAGTGACCCTGGCTACACGCCGGAGGACTTCTGCCTCTTCGTCGATCTCGACCGGGCAGCTCGCGCGACCGCTCTGGAGCCGTGTCTCATCGGAGCCGGCGCGATCCAGCTTGGACCCGACTTGCGCTGGAACGTGCGCCTCGCCCGACGGACCAAGGACTGGGACTTCGCCGTCAGAGTCGAATCGTGGGAACAGTACGAGGCGCTCGCGCAGGAGCTCGTTTCAGCAGGCTTCAAGAGGTCCAAGGAGCCGCACCGGTTTCGTCACAAGAAGGGCGGTCTTCTCGACGTGTTGCCCTACGGCAACCTGGAGCGTCCTCCTGGGAGCCTGGCGTGGCCGGACGGACTGGTCATGAGCACGATCGGCCTCAGCGCGCTCGATAGGCACCACGAAGTGGTGCGGCTCGCTGCGGTCGAGCTTCGCGCTGCCTCCATTCCGGCCGTGGTCGGACTGAAGGTGCTCGCCTACCTGGACCGCCGTCCCGGAATCGTCCGCGACATCCAGGACGTCCATGCCTTGCTTCACCAGGCAGAGGACTGCGTGCCCCCTGGCCGGATCGCCTCCGAAGCGTTGGACCGGCTGAACTCCGAGGAGGTCGCGTTCCCGGAAGTTGGCGCGTACATCCTCGGACGCGACGTTGGCAAGACATTCCAAAGCCAGGACCTGGTTCCGATGACTGCCATGCTCGACTCGGTCGGAAAGGCAAACGATCGAACGGTCGGCGATGTGCTCCACTCGTCGGGCGGCGCCCACATCAGGCGGGAGGGTGTTGTCGATCGACTGCGCGCCTTCCGGCTTGGGATCCAAGAGGATCGATGATCCCCCTGCCCGAGCGCACAACGGCGATGTTCAGCGCGAACACGACGGGCGCTGAGAGCTTGTCCCGCGGGGGATCGGCGCAGCGTCCCACGCGCATGAGCCGCCGCGATGAGCGGCGAGCCATCGAAGCGGTTCGCCTAGCGCGCCGAGGATTCGGTGCGACTCGGATAGACCGAGAACCGCACTCACGGCCCCGAGAAGGCCGCTGCGCGCTGCGCAGTGGTGGAGGCGGCGGGAATCGAACCCGCGTCCCGGAGTCATTCCGACTCGAGCATCTACGCGCGTGTTCCGCGGTTTGTGTCTCGCTCGCGCGGCGCCCACGGACGGGCTTCGAGCGGGCCAGCCTCCTTGGTTCTCGTCGGGGCGCCAAGAGGCGCGGTGCTCCGACCAGCCCGCTGTTGGCGTTCTCCGCAGGCCGCGGGCGTTCCCGCGGAGAACGGCTGCCTAGAAACTAGGCGGCGAGAGAAAAGTTGTTGGCAGGTTAGTGCCGTTCCGGGAGGATTTTACGGGGACCTCGGACCCCCGGCGCGCAGCCCGGGTCAGCGCGATACCGGTCGAGACCAGTGCGCCCCCTTCGTGCGCCGTGAGTGTACACGAGGAGCGCCGGCAACAGCGCTCGAAACCGGTCCAGGGCGCTAGGCTAGTGCCCATGGGGAGGCGTCTTTCTGGGCGCTCTCCGGTTCGCCTGTGTGCATTGCTCGGAGGTACGCGATGTTCTCTGCACGCCATGACTTCGTGGCTGTCATCGGAATCCTCGCCTGCAGCGCGCTGCGCACCGAGGCCCAGGTCGGGACCGTGCTCGAGGAGCGCAAGATCAGCAACCTCGAGGGTGGCTTTCCCGGAGAGCTGCGCCACGACGAGTACTTCGGCGCCAGCACGGCCAGCCTGGGCGACCTGAACGGCGACGGGACGAGCGATCTCGCCGTCTCGGCATGGGGCGATGGCGGGTCGGTCCGGATCCTGCTCCTCGACCGGGGCGGGCGCGTGATCGGCCACAACCAGATCACGGGCCTCGGGCTGCACTACAGTCACGCGATCGCGAGCCCGGGCGACCTGGACGGGGACGGAGTGGCCGAGCTGGCCGTGTCCATCAACCTGCGCGGCAGGCCGAACACGATCGCGGTCGATGTGCTGTTCTTGCGCGCGGACGGCAGCGTGCGCAGGGCGCAGCGCATCGAGCCCACCGATCCCGTCTTCGCTCCGCGCATGCCTGCCGACCTGTTCGACTACTTTGGCTTCGGTCTGGCCGCCCTGGGGGATGCCGACAACGACGGGGTCCCGGATCTCGTCATCGGCGCTCCCGCCGACGAGGACGGGCCCGGGCGCTACAACGGCGCGCTGTGGATCGTGTATCTGCAGCCGGACGGCCGACCCAAGAAAGCCCACAAGATCAGCGAGCGCTTCGGCGGTGGCGCAGGACTGCTGCACACGCGCGGCCTGGGACTCTCGATCGCCCAGCTCGGTGACCTGGACGGGGACGGAAACCTCGACCTCCTGGTCGGCGAGCCGGAAGCGCACGTCATCCGTCCGGGCTCCAACTTGCTCGTCCTGTTCCTCGACCAGGACCAGAAGCTGCGCTCGATCCCGCAGCAGGAGTTCGGCTTGCCGCAGGATGCTTCCTTCTTCGGACAATCGCTGGCAGTGCTCGGCGACCTGGACGGGGACGGAACGATCGAGGTCGCCGTCGGCGCGCCTTCCTGGAGACCTTCCGGCGGCTTCACGCCTTGGGTGGGGGCGGTTCTCGTCGGCTCGCTGCGCCGCGACGGATCCGTCGCGCGCAGCGTTCTGATCTCGGACGAGCGCGGCGGCTTCGCGCGCGAGCTGGAGGAGTTCACCGGCTTCGGCACCGCGCTCGCCGCACTGGGCGATCTGGACGGGGACGGCGGACCGGATCTCGCCGTGGGTGCGTACACGGATGAAGACGGCGCCGACGAGGCGGGCGCGGTGTGGATCGTGGACCTCGACGTGAGCGCCGTGCGCAACGGCTCGGGCGTAAATCCGCTCGCCCTGCAGCAAGCGAGCGAACCCACGCCTGGACACCACTGGAAGCTCACGCTGGATTGCAGCGGTCACGGCCCAGGTCTCGCCTACGTGGCCGGATTCGGCGCGCCCCAGCCCGGGTTCTCCACGGCGGCAGGTGAGCTGCTGGTCGACCTCACGAGCCCACGCCTCTTCCGCCTCCTCACGCCCCACGCCGGCGGGCCGGCCTTCTTCCTGTCCGCCATTCCGCGCGACCTCAGCCTCATCGGGCGCGCGCTGTTCGTCCAGGGGCTGTGCTCGAGCGCCTCCGGGTTGCAGCTCAGCAACGCCCTGGATGTGATCCTGGGACAGTGAGCAGAGCGCCTCAGCGCCGGCGCGTGAGCTCGCGCTCGATCTCGCGCTCGGCTCCGCGGCGCTTCACGTCTTCGCGCTTGTCGTAGAGCTTCTTGCCCTTGACGAGGGCCATCTCGACCTTCACCAGGTGGCCCTTGAAGTACAAGACGAGCGGCACGATCGTGACGCCGCGCTCGCGCACCTGCTTGTCCCAGGCGCTCAGCTGGCGCTTCTGCAGCAGCAGCTTGCGCTCGCGCGCGGGCGCGTGGTTGTGGATGTTGCCGTGGCTGTACTCGGCGATGGTGGCGCCCACGAGGTAGAGCTCGCCGCGCCGGATCATGCCGAAGGCCTCGGCGATCGAGCACTGTCCGGAGCGCAGGCTCTTGACCTCGGTGCCGCGCAGCGCGAGCCCGCACTCGAGCTTCTCGAGCACGTAGTACTCGTGCGTCGCCCGCCGGTTCTTGGCGAGCACGCGGATCTCGGTCTTGTCGCGGGCCATGGCTCGGGGGACGGCAAGGGTGCGCTGACCGGAACGGGCGGGCAAGGCCGGGTACTCGGGCGCACGGTCGCGATTGACCGCCCCGCCCGCGCTCCGTATCCTCCCGCCCCTCGTTTACCCGGCCTGGGTGGCGGAATTGGCAGACGCGCTAGGTTCAGGTCCTAGTTCCCCTTACCGGGAGTGGGGGTTCGACTCCCCCCTCAGGCACCAACTCGAGGAAGCTAACGGCCTTGCCCGCCGGGCGCGCGGTAGACGAGCACGGCGCGCTGGCCCAGCTCGCCCGGGAGCTTGTACTCCCAGACCGTGTCGAGCTTGAAGCCCAGGCGCTCGGCCTCGCGCACGCCCGCGCGCACTTCGCGCGACCAGGCGGGGCCCTTCATCAACACCAGGTCGCGCAGCGAGTGGCGCACCAAGCGCAGCGTGCGCACGTTCTCGCGCACCGAGCTCACCGCGCGCAGGATCACCACGTCGTACTGGTTCCGGATGAGGTGGTCCTCGGCCCGCTCGCCCACCGCCGTGACGTTGGCGAGCTTCAGCTTGGCCACGCTCTCCTTCAGGAATTCGGCCTTCTTCTGGACCGAATCCAGCACGACCACGCGCGCGTTGGGTTCGGCCATGGCGATCGGCACGCCCGGGTAGCCGGCGCCGCTGCCGAGGTCGAGCAGCGAGCGTCCAAGCAGAGGCAAGTAGCGCGCCGCGCGCCAGCAGTCGAGGTAGTGCTTGGCGGCGATCTCGCGTGGCTCCACGATCTTGGTCAGGTTCATGCGCCGGTTCGCCTCCTGGACCAGGAGCCCATGCTCGGCGCAGCGATCCAGGAACCCCGGGTTCACCTCTTCGCCCTCGAAAGCCCAGGCGAGGGCCTCGCGCAAGGCCGCCAGCGTCGGCAGGGGCAGATCGGCGAATTCGGGCGTCTCGTCGGCCCCGTCGGCACCCCCTTCGGTCTTGTCCTCGAGAGGCTTTTCCTCGAGCGCCTTCTCCCCTGTCTCTTCCGCGCGGGGCCACTCCTCGCGCGGTTCCTCGGGCCCGTCGGGGGGGTCGGGACTCAGGGGCTCGGGCAGCATGCGTGAGGCGCGGGGTGGTTTGGCAGGGCAGCAGGGATTCGAACCCTAAACCTGCCGATTTGGAATCGGCTGCTCTACCGATTGGAGCTACTGCCCTTCGCGAATCGGTGAACTCGTGGGAGGAGGGTAGCGGGTGCCGTTGCGCGCGGCAAGGCGAGCGAACGGTCTGGACGGGCGCGCCGCTTCCGATAGCATCAGGCGTTGCACTCGCCCGTGTCCGACGCCCCGCTCCCGCACGACTCCGCCCTGCTTCCTGGCACTCCGCGCGTCGTCCCCGCCAACGGCATCCAGCTCCGGGACGTCGATCAGGACGCGCTGCGCGTGCTCTCGCGCCTGCAGCGCAACGGCTTCGAGGCCTACCTCGTGGGCGGTTGCGTGCGCGACCTCTTGCTCGGACGGAAGCCGAAGGACTTCGACCTCGCCACGGCCGCGCACCCGCGCCAGATCAAGCGCCTGTTCCGCAACGGGCGCATCATCGGGCGGCGCTTTCGCCTGGTGCACGTGGTCTACGGTCTGCACGTGGTGGAGACGGCCACGTTCCGCGCCGATCCGGCGGCGCAGGAGAATCAGGAGAATGACGGCGACGAGGAAGCGGGCGATCTGCTCATCACCGAGGACAACGTGTACGGCTGCGCGGCCGAGGATGCGCGCCGGCGCGACTTCACCGTCAACGCGCTGTTCTACGATCCGACCGCGGGCGTGATCCTCGACTACGTCGACGGCCTGCCGGACATCGAGGCCGGCGTGCTGCGCACGATCGGCGACCCGCCCACGCGCTTCGCCGAGGACCCGGTGCGCATCCTGCGCGCGATCAAGTTCGCCACGCGCCTCGGCTTCCGCATCGAGGAAGCGACCTGGCAGGCGATGTGCTCGCACGCGCACACGCTCTCGCGCTCGGCCGCGCCGCGCGTGGCCGAGGAGATCCTGCGCCTCTTGCGCTCGGGCACCGCGCTGGGCGCGTTCCGCATGCTGCGCGCTTCGGGCGCGCTGGCCACGCTCTTCCCCGAGATCGACGACTACCTCGGGCGGCGCGACGATCCGGACCCCGCGGCCCACGACCGTGCCGATCTCTACTGGAGGTTGCTCGAGGCGCTGGACGCGGACATCCACGCCGGATCCGAGCCGACGCCCGCAGTCCTGCTGGCGGTGCTCTTCTTGCGCGTGGTCGAGCACAAGAGCGAGGGAGGCGGCACGCCCGCGGCCGCCCTGGCAGCCGACCTGATCGAACCCCTGGCGACCAGCGCACGCCTGCCGCGCCGCGCGGTCGAGGGCGCCAAGCGCATCATCGCGCACCAGCATCGCTTCACGCAGCCCTGGACCCAGAGCCCGCGGCGCATGCTGTTCCTGCACAGCGAGGATTTTCCCGAGGCCCTGCACCTCTTCCGCCTGCGCTCGGCCGCCTGGGGCCAGGGCTGGGACGTCTACGAGGGCTGGCTGGAGCGCTACAAGAGCGCGCGCGCGATGCCCGTGTCCGAGCTCGCCGGTCTGCGTCGCAAGGGCCGCCGCCGCGGTGGCCGCCGGCGCCGGGGGTCCGGCCGCGGCGCACCCGGGTCAGGTACGGACGACGCCAGCGCTTCCTGAAGCGAAGCACGGTCCCGTCAAAGTCGCTGCCGCCCGGTAGGCCGCGGGAGCGCAGGGCATCGCAAGGGCGGCCGCGGTAGCACGGAGGTCTACGGAGTGGGTCGTGAAGACGCCGAGGGTGCCGCAGGCGAGTGGATCCGGGCAGGA